>VBOJ01000003.1 GCA_005877775.1 Nitrospirota bacterium
CAGCAGGTCACGCTCGCACTGGGGGGAAAATTCTGCGAGTTTTACGGGGGAGACGTCCAAACGGCCTTGATGAAAGTGACGGGAGTCAAAGCGGTTGATCTCAACAGCAAGAAAGGCCATGCCGTCGTGACGGTGGACAACACCAAGGCAAAGCCGACGCAGTTGACGGACGCCGTCAACGCCGTCAAAGGCGATGGCTGGCACTGCAAGGCAGAGGTCGTCAAGTAACGATCATCCTGCCTCGCGAGCCGTTTCGACCAGGTCAATGGTGTAGCGACCGAGACCGCTGGTGGATGCCTCAGCATGGTGAACCTTGGCCGGCGGAATATCCAATTGGAGTCGTTTGACCATCCGCTCGATCGACATGGTTGCCTCGATTTCACAGACCCAGACATGCACGCCCGTCTCCAGTTCCTGAAAACGCCGGGCGACGCGAAACCGGGGGTCCTCCATGTAATACGCGGACAGGAATCCGGTAATGGCGTTGATCACCCAGCCATGTGCTTGGGCATAGCGATGGCTCACCCCAACCTCGACCAGTTGTTTGATGTCTGACCTGTCCATGAACGATAACAGTCGGAAGGTACTCTACGCGAGGGCGAGGGATTCTGTCCACGCAGGACGCTGGTCACAGGTGCCGAAGAGATTCAGCGAAAACTAGCCAGCGTGGCTATCAGGGGAACCAGCTGAGGAGCGGAGAAGAACTGGCAGTTCACTTCACAAGAAGGCGGTCAGGGCCCATGACGATCACGCGCTCAGTCTTTCCAGATCGAATGTTTTTCTGGCTTTCCTCGTCAAAGACCGAGCCATCCGGGCGAGACGTGCACGCTGGATTCGGCGATGTTGCATGATCTCTGGGTCCACGACATCCCCGCAGCTCACACATCTCCAACCGCATAACCAGAGATGTCCGCTGTTCGCAATGTCAATGAAGTAATCCACCACCATCAATCCATGACATCGGTGACATTTCATGAGCAGGGCCTCCTTCATCTGCGCACCGGCCGACCGTGCGCGCCACCCACGAGGGCTGCTGGTCAACAGCAGGTGACTCTTCACGAGGCGTCTGTTCTAATCTCTAGACAGTGGAGGTGCAATGTCGGTGCCCACCAAAAGGCCATGTTTTTTAAAGGTGTTTTTCATACCTGCCAACATCTTCTGGCAAATGTGAGACAGATGTGTCACCCAACGGCTGACAATTTGCCGCACCGCGGAAAGGACCATCTTGCCATCCGGCCATCACCTTGAATTTAGACTCCCATTACCATCAGACTAGGCTCGTTCATTCATGACATCGTGAGGGCAGTGCGTGTCCCAATCTGCGCAGGAGATCGCAGCAGTTGTGGCGGAGATTGCACCAGTCCTGACCGACGGGTGGGTGCAGAAGATTTTTCAACCCACGCCGAATGAGATCACGTTGGAGGTCCGAGCATCAGGACACAGGCTGTCGCTCCTGCTTTCGGCTGATCCTGAAATGGCTCGGCTCCATCTCCTCAGCCAGCGCCTTCCCAATCCCGCTTCGCCGCCGCCGTTCTGCCAGTACTTACGCGCGCACATCCAGGGCGGACACATCGACGGCATCGAGCAGGTTCTTGGTGACCGCATCGTTCGCATGAGGATCGCAACACGACAAGGGCTTCGCTCGCTGATTGCAGAGTTGACCGGCAGAACTGCGGATCTGCTTGTGCTGGATGCCGAGGACGCAATCCTCGTGGCCTTAAAGAATGAGCGTGAGAAAGCAGGGCAGCCCTATCGCCCCCCTCGCGCGCGGAGAGAGGTACGGATCGGGACCGACGGCGATAGGGGTTCAGGTGCACCGCTCCAGCTCGATGAGAAGATGCCCTTTCCCGTCTCTGCCGCTCTTGAGCGCCGATTCCAGCATCGCGAAGAGGAGCTGGCGCGCACAAGGATGCAACAAGCACGGCTGGCTGAAGTTCGCAAGAGCATCAAGAAGACCAGTCGTCGCATTGCGGCGCTCCGGGAGGATCTCGTCAAGCTAGACCGCTACCGGGGCTATGATCGCTACGGGGAGCTCCTGAAGGCCAACCTTGGCCGGATCGCAAAGGGGCAAGATCGGCTGACCGTGGTGGATTACTTCGATCCGGCCATGCCGGAGTTGGTGATTCCGCTGGATCCTGCCAAAGGACCGCAGGGCAACATGGATGACTATTTCAAAAAGCATCGCAAGTTTCTCGCGGCTGACCGCGAGATCCGGCCGCGGCTGGAGACCGCCGAACGGGAGCTGGACATCCTGCGAACGGAACTCACCACTATCCAGGACGGGAGCTGGCAGCCTGTATATCCTGAACCGGCCCCGCTGCGCCGAGTCCCGCCTCGCCATCAACCATCAGCCATTCGCCGTTCGCCATCAAGACGCTCCGGCCCGTTCCGCCGATTCACCTCCGCCGATGGGCTGCCGATCTACGTAGGCCGCAACGCGCGAGAAAACGAGGAGTTGACATTCGGGCTGGCGAAGAGCGACGACCTCTGGCTCCATGCCCACGGAACGCCAGGATCGCACGTCGTGGTGCGGCTGGAGAAAGGAACCGATCCGCCGGCTGAAACGATCCGTGACGCCGCCGTGCTCGCCCTGCTTTACAGTGACCTAAAGAAGAGCGGCAAGGGCGAGGTGATCTACACGAGGAGGAAGTACGTCCGGAAGGTGAAAGGCCAACCACCCGGCACGGTCACCGTCACGCAGGAGAAGGCAGCCTGGGTGACATTGGACAGGATTCGCTTGGAAGCTCTGAAGGAACGTTCCGGGTAAGGCTTAGTTCGCCGAAGACCAGAGCTTACGCACGAATCGGGCGGCGCCGCTAGATACGGTCCGCCCTCCCCTGCACCGACTCTTTCAGCGGTCACTCAATGAAGAAACCTCAAGTGGTCATTATCGGTGGCGGGTTTGGCGGGTTGACGGTCGTCCAATCCCTGCGACGGGCGAACGTCGAGCTGGTCCTCATTGACAGGACCAATCATCATCTCTTTCAGCCTTTGCTCTACCAGGTGGCGACCGCCGCGCTCTCACCGGCTGACATCGCGTCCCCCCTTCGCAGCGTGCTTCGGTCTCAGCGCAATGTGCAAGTGATCATGGACGAAGTACTCGCGATCGACAAAGAGCGCCGGCTGGTGGTTCTCGCGGAGGGAGAGGCGATTCCTTTCGAGTATTTGATCGTGGCGCCAGGGTCTCTGCACTGGTACTTTGGCAAAGATGGGTGGGAACAGTTCGCACCAGGCTTGAAAACCTTGTCCGACGCGCTGGACATTCGTGAGCGCCTGATCCTTTCGTTTGAACGGGCGGAGCGGGTTTTGGGCAGGCCAGAGGCGCGGAAATTCCTCACGTTCGCGATCGTCGGAGGGGGACCGACGGGAGTAGAACTGGCCGGCGCGCTCGCCGAAATCGCCAGGGAGGCCGTGGTTCGAGACTTTTCCGGGCTCCGCGCAGAAGATTTCACCATCATATTACTGGAAGGTAGCGGGTCCATTTTGTCAGCCTATCCTTCGCTCCTGCGCGACAAAGCGAACCGGTTCTTAGAAGAGTTGGGAGTGGTCGTCAGGTTGAACACCAAAGTCACGGAGGTCACTGAGAAAGGCGTCTATACGGAGAAGGGGTTCATCGAAACCGTGAACGTCATCTGGGGGGCTGGGACCAGGGCTTCTTCCCTGCTGGAATCCCTCAGGGTGCCGTTGGATCATCAAGGACGAGTTATCGTTCGCCACGATTTAACCATTCCGGGCGATCCTGGCATTTTCGTCATCGGTGATGCGGGCTGCTGCGACGATGGGCTTGGCAAGGCGCTTCCTCCCCTGGCTCCCGTCGCTATGCAGCAGGCGCGCTATGTGGCGAGTGTGATACAGGACAACATGAGGGAAGGGACACGCCCGCCATTCATCTATCGCGATCGAGGCATGATGACCACGATCGGACGAGCGAAGGCCGTGGCCGAGATCGGATCGCTACGTCTGTCCGGATTGATTGCGTGGCTGCTCTGGTCGTTCGTCCATATCTTCTTTCTGATCGGGTTTCGCAATCGCTTTCGCGTCATGTCGGAATGGATTTGGTACTACTTCACCTACAAGCCCGGCGCCCAGCTCATCTATTGGAAGCCCCAGAGGAGAGAGAAGGACTCGGGACTAGGTTAAGGCGCTTCGCGCTTCACTCCGGCAGGGGTACAATGTGGTTGAACAGCAAGACACACTCGGCCGGCAGTCGAGACTGGCGACTCCACCAGGCTTCATGCACGAGGGCGTCCCCGAATTCGAGTAATCCGACGATCTGGCACGTTCGGCGATGAAGTTGAGCCGCGAGTTCCAGCACGAAACTGTCCAATGCCGCCGGTCCAACTAAAAGGATCTTCTTAAAATCACCGTCGCCCGATGACGACACGACCCCTTTCATATACAGATGACAGTGAGCCTCCAGCGCCTCAGACGAAGAGTCAGTGGCCCAATTCCGGTAGGTCTCCGGTAAATAGCCGGCTTGGGCAATGGCTTTCACGATTTCACCTCGAACCCGTTCGCGGAACTCCGCCATGTTTTCACGCGGGACCCGGCCCGTCTGGACAATACGGGTGGGAAGGAGGAGCGTGTGCCACAGCGCATAATAGAACAGGCACACTTGACGGAACAGCGCAGCCTTTTGGTCTGCACTCAACCGAACGCCCGTTTTCTCCGCGGCTTTTTCCAAAGCGTTGAGGTGCCCCGTGACCACGACCAAGAACAAGGACGCCAGCAATGATGGTCCCATTTGAACAGGCTTGGTGCGCCAGTCTGCTCCTGTGGGAGCAACCGTGCGTTTGACTCGAGGGAACTTAAACCAATAAAGCCACTGCATGCAGATCTCCTGCCGCCTCAATCGTCCGGCAACCGTCCAGTTGACAGAGGAATCTCGCGAACACTGGAGTTTTGGGCCTCGCGCCGCCGAGAGTAAATTCCTCTTCAGTGGGGGGCTCCCCGTCAAAGGAGGGAGTATGGTGAGCAGCCGCTGAATAGGGATCTCAAGAGAAGCAAAGGCAGGGTGATGGACAGGAGAGGAAAGCGGTCCGGAAGGTCAAAAGCCCGTCATCTGTCAGGTGATGGTGGTGTAAGAGAGGGTAGTTGTTGAGATTATGTTTCTAGCACCTTGGTCTTCAGCCAGCGCACATACCAGGGCGCCAGCACAATCGGGATGACAAACAGGACAACCGTGCCGATTCCGAGATCAAACGGCGTATCCAGCAGCCTGGTCACCCAGGCACACATCACATCGTACCAAGCGAGTCCGAGCCCCAACATGATGAGACAGAGGCGACGAGCTTTTGCTGGGAAATCGGCCACGACCTTAGTCACCCGCGGCGTCACTGTCACCGCATAGACCGTGGTGAGCCCCAGATCCTGCAGCATCCCCTGCGCCAAATCATGCCACGGCACTAGCCGGTAGGCCCTGTATCCCAGCACCACTACCGCCACCCAGTCATACGCGAGCAGCGCCAGGAAACAGGGAAGCGCAATCAGCAGAGCAACCGACACCCATTGTCGCATGGCCGTGATATTATCCCGCAAGTGAGATGGCAATAGGAATCAGCGCGACAAGAGCAAAAAAAAGGGGCTGCCGTCGGATCGACGGCAGCCCCATGGAGCGTCAACGCCTTCTGTTAAAAGCGGTCGCGCTTGCCTCCGCGGCCACCAGAGCCACCGCGGCCCCAGCCATCGCCTCCGGAACGTGCTTCCTGAGGCTTGGCTTCATTCACGGTCAGCGTCCGCCCGTCCATCTGCGTCCCATTGAGGGCGCCGATGGCCGTTTTGGCCTCCTCGGCCGTGGACATTTCCACGAAGCCGAAGCCTCGCGACTGCCCGGTGAACTTGTCTGTGATCACCCGCGCCGACTCGACTGAGCCGTGCACTTTAAAGAGATCACTGAGTTGCTGCTCGGTCGCCGAATACGGCAACCCACCGACATAAATCTTCGAACCCATTGGGTTCCTCCTTGGTAAGGATGATATTGTCTTGGACTCGAGAACGAAGTGAGGAAGGAACGGGCCGAAGACGCGAACATTGCAGCGACTTAGGTCTGGCTTCCGATCAGATTCCCGGACAAAACAACATCGGTTACGGGCCTTCTTGACTTAGCTCCATCACCAGGCCCATGCGATGAAGTGAGTGCACTCTACCACACCACTCAGCGAATAGCAACAACTATTTCACATGTCACGTGCTCAAGGCCCGTGCCCGAGCCCCACGACTGCATGGGGTGATATGATCTCGCATTTGAGGCAGTGATACGAGACCGAACTTGCTTCAAACGCCTTGTCGAGAATCATTGTCTCTAACACAGCTTTTCCGAATGGTTCAGCGTATACTTTGGGTTGTTCAAAAGCATATGATTCTAAACCCGACTTTAGGGAGGCTTACCACATGATAATGTACCTGCTTTTGCTCCCAATCTTAGTCGGATATCCCATGGCAGGGTTAGCTCAATTTACTGACAAAGGCGATAGCGTCGAGGTGGAGAAAGGGACCCAATTATGTTCTAACATTAAAATGGAAAAGGCAAAGGGGTCACTCGATCCGAGTCGTATATTCTGGAGAGTGACGAGCAAAATGCGATCAAATGGCACTCAGACTGTAGCCGCTTTTGCCCATGAAAAGGTTTATGATAGCAAAAGTGGGGATACAAGCATCAAGGAGAGCTTATATCAAGAGGATTATGCCACCTTCTTTAAAAGAGACCCGGAGCACAAGGGGATGCTTCTCATGATCAGTCCACAAGATGGCAGGGTCGAAGCCATCGTTGAGATTTGTGAGAAAAAGAAGTAGTTTGCTCGTACACCTCGAGGTGTGCGAAATGAGTTGTCGGTAAACCACGGTCCTATCCCAGAATCACCACTCAGTTTTCAACCTTCCATCGAGGCATCGCGGCGAATGGTTTTAGGCACATACGCCCAACAGGACGATCGCTAAGGGCTTCTTCCACCTTCTCTTTCAGGTTTTTCCCCTCCCCAAATTGCAGGGTTTACACGACGGTGCTTCCCCTGTGTCGCGTGTACCATTGACCTAGACAAGGCACTGTGAGGGAACCTGAGAGGGAGCCATGGAGATCTTACCTAGTCAGCTCAAAGCCCGCCTCGACCGGTGTCGGCATCAGCGACAACGGGTAGTCACGTGCCAAGAGCAAGAGGGGTGGTGGGCTGAGGAGGCAGGCCTCCTTGACGCCTTTCTCGGCAGAGATCAGACGGACCTCGCACCAGCTTTTTATCCCTCACAGTTCGAACGCTATCGACTTGGTCTCCATGAGGGGCAAGCCATCATGCGTTTCTTTCTGTGTCGCTCCGGGGGCCATGAACATTACGGAGGGGCTGGGCCAAGTTCCTCCCACTATCGGCCCGGGCGGATCGCCGTCTCCACAAGCCCCTCCACCATTCTTGTGGAGGAGAGATGATGACCAGCGCAAGAGGCCACCAGGTGCCTGGCCAGTCGCTCGCTGCAATGGGAGGGCGAACCTTCCTGTTCATGCCCTTTGGCCGGCAGGAGGTGGAACAGGTCCTGACGTGCTGGTTCGGAATGGCTGCGTAAGAGCTATCGTCTCCGAGGGAGCGACCCGATAATTGGTCAACGGTCCTCCGATCTCAAGCGGGAGGTGGATCTCGTGGCGACTCATTCCGTCGACGCGGAGCGGCGCCGAAGCCAACGGATGCCGTTGTCTGTTCTCCTTTCTGTGATGAGCCTCGACCCACCTTTTACATTCCAGGGACAATTATATACCGTGCAAGTGAACGACCACGGCTGCCTGATTAGTGCCCTGCGTCCCTTTCCGCACGGGAGCCGCGTGCGCCTCGTACACCTCGACCTCCTCTCCAGCAACCCCATCACCACCGCACATGTTGTCCACTCAGTCCCGGCTGAAATGGACGTGCAGATCTGGAACATTGCGTTGGAGCTGGACACACCGGGGAAGTTCTGGACCCCCCAGTCGCCCAAGCAACACTGGCTCGTAACCGCATAACGGCATCCCTTCCTGCCAAACGGGCTCTGCCAGGGGATAGGCCACCCCTCAGCTTGGATGACAGGAACGCTCTTCCGTCCTCACTTAGACTTTTCCCGTCTCGCCCGATCAAGCTTTTTTCAGCCAACAGCCAAAATCGCTCACTAACCTAACCTGTGACCTTGGCGGAGTGAGCCGGGTCAAGAATCCGATCATCGATTTTTTTAGTAGTTTGGCGTATCCTTTGGAAGGTCCAACACACATCATTTTGCGGTCAGGATAACTGCCCTTCTCGGTACGTTCATCGATGGCTGCCGGCCAGTGGTTGCCCGACCTTCGTCCGGCGTGGCGCAGGACCATGCCCAAGCCTGCCCTAATATTTCAACCAACGCCGGGACTGACTCGCCGCAGCGTCGTGCTGGTCGTCGCTGCGTCGTTATGCCTGTCATGCGTAACTCCCGTGCCAAGGCCCGAGGAGTACTATAACCCCATACAGCAGACACACATGGGATTACCGGTAGACCTTGACCTCCTAACCACGGCAAAACTCTCTCAGGACAAGAAGCGAGTTGGAGAGGAGTTTCTGATTTTTTTTCACAACTGTGAGACGAGTCTCACTGATTATATAGACGCGCTCGAAAAGAACCTCGAAGCTAACGAGGAACTGAGCAAGAAATACGCGATCGTTGACTCGATAGTGGGAGGGGTGGCTGGCCTCTCAAGCCCTGCTGTGATCTTTGCCACTGCAGCGATCGCTATTCCCATCGCTGGAGTCATATGGGTGGCTGTCGGACTGGCGATTCAAAACTTCGAGATAGAACCCCACATCAAAGAAGCTCGTAAGCGTCTTGCAGATGCCCGCGCCATCGTCCAGCTTTTCCCCGACGTTGAAAGGGCCTTCGATGCAGCAGTTTTTGTGGATTCAGACATCGAAGCCGAACGGCGATTCAAGAAATGGGAAGTCTACATCGAGACCCTCCGGCCCAAGGTGTCACATTTCTTCTTCGCCAACTCTGCCGCTGAGGGCAGGTAAAGGTGGCTTCCGCTCTTGAGTGCCGCTGAAGGTTACTTACTCCCCCACGCACGCAGCAACCCCGTGTTTTCCACTTTTTCCCTCCGCCTTCTTTTCCAATCTTGTGCGAGGCGGTGGCATGTGGGCTCATGCTGACCTCACCGGAGCGGCGGGGTCCCCCCCCCGGCACTTCCACCTCCCTCACCCAATTGGTGCGAGTCGGATGCTTGCGCGTGCCACACCAAACCAATTTTAAACAGTTAGAACAACGTGAGAGGCGGTTGGGTTGAGCCCTATTGCGGCCGTCCAGCGAGCACATTCTGATCGTGCGCGCTGCGGGAGCACGGGGCTCAGCCCAACTGCCACAAATCGCGGCCGGTCTGCGACAAGACCCGCTACTCTCCCACTCGCACCAATAGCCCCCGTTCCTTGCAGACGCTGAACGTGTGGTGGAACCAGCCGATCATGAGAGTGAGGTAGAGAAGATTGAGCCCCACGGCCCAGCCCAGGTGCATCAGCGGGAGCGTCGCGCTATTCAGCACGATACGCATGCCCTCAAACACGTGTGCGGCAGGATTGGCCCAGGCAATGGCTTGGAGCCAATTGGGGAGCACTTCAATCGGGTAGAACACGCAGGAGATAGGCTGAAACAGAAACACCATGCCCCAGGCTAGCACTTCAGCCTCCTGCCCAAACCGCATGATGAGCGACGTGGTCAAAACCCCGATCGTCCAACCAGACACAATCAGATTCAGGACAAAGGGAATCAACCACAGGCCAATGATGAACACGTTGTACGAGTAGAATACGAGGGCTGCGACCACCATCACGATTGAGACCGCCATGACTTTGAACACGCTCATCGCCATGGTCGCTGCCAGGAACTCGCTTGGCTTCAATGGACTGGCGAACAGGTTCATCAGGTTTCTGGCCCAGATCTCCTCCAGGAATGAGATCGTAATACCCTGCTGGGCGCGAAAGAGCACATCCCACAGGATCAGCGCACCCAGAAAGAAGGTGACGGCGCCAGGCATTTGCCCCTGAAACCGCATGAGATAGACCGTGATGAACCCCCAAACCACCAGGTCCAAGAACGGCCAGTAGAAGATCTCCATCAACCGGGCCAGGCTGCGCTTGTACAGATACAGATGGCGGGTGATAAGGGCCACGATCCTGTGGAGTTTCATTTATTTCTCCCGCGCCAGCTTCAGAAACACCTCTTCCAAGTCAGACTGGCCGAAGCGCGTTGTGATCTCCTGAGCGGTACCCTGCGCGACAATCTTGCCACGCTGTAGAAAAATGATGCGATCGGACATCTCTTCCATTTCCCGCATGTTGTGGGAAGTGTAGAGCACGCTCAAGCCAGCCGACCGACGCACGTCCTTGAGAAGATGTCGGATCTTGTGTGCGATATCCGGGTCCAGGCTGGCCGTCGGTTCATCCAGAAACAGCACCTTCGGGTCCGTCAAAATCGCCTTGGCCAGCGTGAGCCGAGTCATCTGACCCGACGAGAGCTTTCTGGTCAATTTGCCGCGAGATTCCTCCATCTCAAGCTTCTTGACCACTTCGTCAATGCGCCGCGGGATATCCGTGAGGCCATAGAGTTTCGCCACCACCCGGAGATTCTCTTCCACGGTCAACGAATAGGGCATCGAGATATAGGTGGACGAGAAGTTGACCTGACTCAGGATCGTCTCGCGATGTTTCGCCAGATCCAGGCCGAACATGCGGATCGATCCGGCAGTCGGCGTGATCATCCCCAGCAACATCTGAATTGTGGTCGTCTTACCGGCCCCGTTCGGCCCCAGGAGACCCACGATCTCCCCTGGCCGGATCTCAAACGAGATGCCGTCCACGGCGGTGAAGTCACCAAACCGCTTTATCAGACCTTGAACTTCAACAATTGGAAGGGACATGGGACGATCTGGTGAGGATGCAGTCGGGGTGCCTGCGGTCCCCCTTAGTTCAACAGAAATTCCCCGATCTTGTCGGGCAGATGGCAGGTCTCGCAACGCTTGCTCAGGACCTTTCCCTCATGTTCGGTCTTCCCGTCATGGCACCGAAAGCAATCCGCCATGGCCTTTGTTCGTAGGACGGAGCCTTCAGGATGATCGGGGTAGTACGGCTGGCTGTCGGCCGTCACATGCCCACGGGGGATGACGATCGGATAGCCCTTGATGGGCTTCCCGTGCACGACTTGCGAATGACAGGTCGTGCAGCCTTCTCCTTTGCCCCGCTTGGCGAAGGCCTCCATATGCTTCCGGTGGCTCATGATCAGCCCAACATCTTTCACTGGTGGAGGCAGATCGCGGGGCGCCACTTCGGAGACTCGAAGGATATGCTGATGACAACTTAGGCAGACGTCAGACGACACGGTCGCCTGCAGGTTGTGCGCATCGGTCGGCGTGCCGAAGACATAGATCGCAACATCCTTGAGCCCAGCCTGTACCTTGTCCTCAAGATATCCCTGGACGGTCGAACGGACATGACAGTCCACGCAAGTTACCTCTTTATGCGAGGAAGCCACCCAACTGTCGTACGACGGCTTGATGTTGTGGCAGCTCGCGCAGAACTTGGGATGACTGGTCAGCGGAACGGCGACTCCCCCAAGGACCACTGCGCCGGCGACAATTGCCCCGATAACAATGGCCTTGGGCTTACCGATCATGCTTGGGGCACTTAGGGAAATGACGGATTATCAACGAAGTCAAACTCGCAATGTCGTCGGGATCCAACACAGGCACCGACAGATCCACCGGTTTGTTGGACACCACCGCCAGCAGGCCCTCCTGGGACACCGGCACCTCCCCCAGTTGGTCCCGCACGACCACGATCTTCGGATAGCCCTCGCTCTTCCAGCCTTCGGCAATGATGAGATCGATGTGCTTATCCAGAAAGCGGTCGCGGAGCTCCTCGACCTTAATCTGATCCGACACGTCGGAAAACATCGCCAGGCTGCCTTTCGACAGCACGATCACGGTGCTGGCGCCGGCCTGTTTGTGTCGCCAGCTATCCTTCCCCTCGGTGTCAAGGTTAAACCCGTGGCCTGCATGCTTGATCGTGGCCACGCGATAGCCGGCCTGGACCAGCTCCGGGATGAGGCGTTCGATCAGCGTCGTTTTGCCGCTGTTGGACCGCCCGACGAAACATAGAATTGGAATTGCCATGGGACGTAATTCGTAACCCGTCATGCGTGATGCGTAATCAGAGGCTCTTTACTCATCACCCATCACTCATCACGCTCAACTTGCTCAGAACTGGCCACTTAATACCTGGACGTTCACCGTGTCGCCCGGATTCAGCCGTTCGACTTCTTCCGGCACATCAATCAGCCCGTTCGCTTTCACCATTGAGGTCAGAATGCCGGAGCCCTGATCGCCCGTGGTTCGAACGGTCAGCACATTGTTCTCTCGTCTGAGAATCCCACGCAGGAAATGTCGCCGGTCAGTGCGTTTCGAGAACTTCTCCTGGAAGACCGCCTGCACGATGGGGCGCCCGTAGCTGCGGTGCCCCCCCATTTTCAACATGGCCGGACGCACCAGTTGCTCGAAGGTCACCATCGAAGAGACCGGATTGCCCGGCAAGCCAAATGCCAGCTTGCCTTGGATCTTCCCAAAGGCCAGCGGTTGCCCGGGTCTGATGGCCAGCTTCCAGAAATTCATCTCCGCGCCCAGGTCCTTGAACACCGCCTTGGTGAAATCATAGTCGCCCATGGATACGCCGCCGGACAACACCAGGATATCGGCGTTCAGGCCGTGCGCAATCTTTTCCTTCAAGGCCGCAGGCTGATCCCTGGCGATACCGAGCAGAATGGGGATGCCCCCGGCCTCCTGTACCGCCGCCGCGATGCCGTAGCTGTTCGAATTGATGATCTTGTCCTCGTCGAACCGTTCGTCCAAATCGGCCAGTTCATCGCCGGTGGACAGAATGGCCACCCTCGGCCGCTGATAGACCAGAACAAAGGATTTAGCGAGGATAGCCAGCATGCCGGCCTCGGCCGGGCGAATCTGCATCCCCTTCGCGATAATGCAGTCGCCTTTCTTGACGTCCTCGCCCTGGGGACGGATATTGCCCCCGCGCTCCACTTCCTTGAAGACCTTGACGGTGCCCTCGGAAGATTCGGTCTCTTCCACTTTCACGACGGTATCGGCCCCTTTGGGAATGGGCGCGCCGGTCATGATCCGGATCGCCTGACCAGGGCTGACTGACTTCGTAGCCACCTTCCCTGCCGGCACATCTTCGATAACCCTCAACACCACCGGCTTGGTGATCGCATGCTCCTGCTTGATATCCTCCCAGCGCACGGCAAAGCCGTCCATGGCTGAGTTGTCCCACGGCGGGTTGTCCCGGGCCGCGACGATATCTTCACCTAGGACCCGATCGAGCGCGTCGAGCAGGCTGACCTTCTCAAGACCCAGCGTCTTGGTCGCTTCAAAAACCGTCTTCTGCGCTTCGTGCAGTGGAGTAAGCCCTTGCATCGTCTTATCAAGCAGGCTATAGGTCAGAGGCTAGAGGCTATAGAAAGAAGCCATCACTCGCATCTAGCCGTTAACCCATAGCCCCTCGCCTCTCGCCTCGCATCCTGACCATGTATTCAGTGGTGCCGCGGCGCAACCCGTAACAGGGACCCGCTCTTCTTGCAGAATTGTTCAACCTTGTTGGCAATGTCGTGATAGGCCTCGGCGGTGGGCGTGTCCGAATAGAACATCGCGAACGGTTCACCAGCATCGCATTGCGTCACCACGTCTGGATCAAGCGGGATGCGGCCCAGAAACGGCACGCTCATGTCGTGCGCGGAGGCCTCGCCCCCGCCCTTTTTGAACACCTCGATGTGCTGACCGCAATGCGGGCAATCCAGGCCGCTCATATTTTCAACAATCCCGATGATCGGAATCTGGCTGTCCTTGGCGAAGGAGACCGACTTTCGGGAGTCCAGCAGCGCCACCTCCTGAGGGGTGGTGACGATCACACATCCGCTCACGTTCCCGATCAAATCAACGGTGGTCACCGACTCGTTGCCAGTACCTGGAGGCAAATCAACGAACAGGAAATTGAGGTCCTGCCATTCCACTCCACCGAGGAGTTGGTTGATGAACTCGTATTTGTAGGCATCGCGCCAGATGATCGGATCATCCGAATTCTGAAGCAGGAAGGACATCGAGGCCACTTTGAGGTTGTAGGCCTGGTGCGGAATGATGCCCCCTCCGGTGCTGATCTTCAGCTTCTGGCCTTCCGCCCCGATCATCTTGGGGATGTTGGGGCCATGGATATCCATATCGCAGATCCCCACATGCCATCCCTTGAGTGCCAGACTCACGGCGAGGTTGGTGGTGACGGTGCTCTTTCCCACCCCGCCCTTGTTGCTCATGACGAGCACCTTGTACTCGATTCGCTCCATCCGCTTCGCGACGAGCCAGCGGCTATGCCCCTCCTTGTCCTTCTGGCAGGTCTCATTCTCATCGCAGATCGCACAGGCCCACATGTAGGTACAGGCGTCGCCGTCCCCGGACCCGGGATGCTGGATGATGTTCAGTTCTTTCGGCATGGTTCCTTCCCGTTTATCCCTTACTCCTCACTCCTTACGCCTCACGGTCTGCCAACCCCCTCACGCCTTACCCCTTACCCCTCACGTCTTCTTGATCTTTTTTACCGTATGGTCCAGCACCGGCAGGATGACCGCAAGGTTTTCCCGAGCCCCTTTCGGACTCCCGGGCAGATTGACGATCAGCGTGGCTTCTCGAATCCCTGCTGTCCCGCGAGACAACATCGCGGTCCGGACCTTCTTCAGACTTTCCTGCCGCATCGCCTCCCCAATACCTGGGATTTCCTTCTCGATGACATCGCGGGTGGCCTCCGGCGCCCAGTCTGTCGGCCGCACCCCGGTCCCCCCGATCGTGAGGATCACGTCGGCAATGCCCTCCTCACAGAACCTCACGAGGCAATCGCGGATCGTCTTGCGATCGTCCGGTACGATCTCGTAGGCAGCGATCGTGCCGGGCAATTCACTGACCATTCGTTCCAACGCGTCTCGTCCTTGGTCAGACTCTTCCCCGGACACAATCTTGCTGCTGATCACCAGAAGGGCGATGCGCAACATGGCGGGGCACTGTTACTGCCGTCCACCGGCACCGGGCACGCCGACATACTGGTCCTCCGTGGCGATGACGGGCTTGGCAGCCACCGGCGTCAGCGAGCCGTTGCCGGTTGCGGGCGCTCCAGCCACTGCCGTCCCCGGCGCCGGGCTGGTTCCTCGGCGTTTGCCGGCGAAAAAGCCGGCGCTGAGGATGCCGACTTCGTAAAAGACATACATCGGCAGCGCCATTAAGCATTGATTAAAGGGGTCCGGCGTGGGCGTCAAAATCGCCGCGACTAAAAATGCGCCGAGGAAAGCCCACTTGCGGTAGCGCTTGAGAAATGGCGCATCGACCCATCCGAGCTTTGCCATCAGGGTAATGGCCAGCGGGACCTCGAAGATCACTCCGAAGATCAGCAGGAACCAGAGGGCGAAGCCCACGTACTGGGCGATGGAGAGTTGCGGGATGAAGCCAGCGTTGACGCCGTAGGAGATCAGGAAATTCAGGGCGAAGGGCAACACGAAGAAGAACGAAAACAGTACGCCGGCGTAGAATGCACCGGCACTGATCAGGACGAACGGCCCGACAAACCGCCGCTCCTGGACATGCAGACCCGGGACCACGAACTGCCACGTCTCCCACAGGACGTACGGAGTCGCCATCACGACGGCGAACAGGCCAGCGACCTTGACGTTTTGCCAGAGCGCTTCGGCCGGTGCTAAAAACACGAAGGGGATCAAGGGAAGATCGGTGGGGACCCATGCCAGCTTCCCAGGAACGAACATGTTCTGCAGAGGAACCCGCAGCCATTTCACCAGAGCGTCCGCATAGAAGAAGGTGCCGACGAACACCACTCCCACGACGACGACCGCCCGCGTCAGCCGGACTTGGAGCTCGACGAGATGCTCCATGACCGGCATCTTCTTGTCTTCCAGCGGGGTCAGGACTGAGTCCTGAAGCCACTGTTTGAACCTCGACCATTCAGCCATCAGCGTCCAATCGCGAAAAGGCTAAGGTTGAGGTTCAGGTTAAGGTGAAGACGTCGCCTATGTTGACCTCAACCTTAGCCTGAACCTTCCCTACCTCGGGTTCACCGCCACAAACAGGTTGTTGCCCTGTCGGCTCAACAGCAGCACTGCCATCTCTTCCTTTTTGATCTTGGCCGATGCCTTCTGGTAGTCCTCGAGGCTCTTGATGACCTCGTGGTTCACTTCCTGGATCACATCCCCCCGTTGCAGACCGGCCGCTTCCGCGGCACCGCCTGGTTCGACGTGATTGATGACCACGCCGGTGGTCTTGCCGGGCAGATTGAGCTGGCCCATCATCGCCGCGTCCAACGCCTGCACACGGAGTGACGCGAGCACGTTATCCGGAGGCTTCACCGTTGGTTCCGACGGCGCCGACGCTGGCTCGCGGCGAGCCAACATCTCATCCGGCGGCCGCTCACCGACCTTGACCGTGACGAGCTGTTCCTTGCCTTCGCGCAGCACCTTGACCTTGGCGTCATGACCAACCAGCGTGCGCGCCACCAGGTTGCGAAGCTGGCTGACGTTCTGGACGTCCTTGTCATCGAATCCGATGATCACATCGCCTCGCTTGAGCCCTGCCGCGGACGACGGACCGTTCTCATTGACGTCGCTGATCAGGACGCCTTTGCGGCTATCCGGGATCTTGAACGATTTGGCGAGAGCCGGAGTGATCTCCTGGATCGCGACGCCCATCCAGCCCCGGACGACCTTGCCCGTCTTCCTCAGGCTGTCGACGATATCCAGCGCGATGCTGCTGGGGATCGCGAACCCGATACCTTCGGAGCCACCGGTCCTGGAAAAGATGGCCGTGTTGATGCCGATCAACTCGCCATTCATGCTGACTAGAGCACCGCCCGAGTTCCCCGGGTTGATCGCGGCGTCGGTCTGGACAAAGTCCTCATAGTCTGCGATCCCGACATTGCCCCGTCCCAACGCGCTGATGATGCCGAGCGTGACGGTTGAACTCAATCCAAACGGACTCCCGACCGCCAGCACCAGATCGCCCACTTGAAGCTTGTCGTAGTCAGCCCATTTAAGCGACGGCAAATTGTCCGCTTCGATCTTGATGACTGCCAGGTCGGTCTTGGGGTCGGTCCCGATCACTTTGGCTTGGAATTCACGCTTGTCGCTCAGCGTGACCGTAATCTGCGTAGCATTTTCGACCACATGGTTGTTCGTGACAATGTACCCTTGGGCATCAATGATCACCCCGGACCCTGCACTCTGATCGGGTCGCCCTGGCCCTCCCGGCGGTCCCGGGAATGGCGGCGGGATCGGCGGTTCCGCCCCAGGCGGCTCTTCACCAGGAGGGCCTCCCGGTGGCCCGCCAAACGGCCCAGGGGGCAAGGGTCGCCGTGGCCCTCCCTCGCGACGCCCTCCCTCGCTTCCGGTCACAGCGATATTCACCACAGCAGGAGTGACTCGCTTGACGATATCCGAAAACCCTTGAGCCAGCGCGGGGGGAACCGCGGCCTCAACAGAGGATGGACTGAACTGGACAGAGGAGTTGGCCGGCGCCATGACCATGAACGATGCAACGGAGAGAACCAAAAGTCCGCTCCGGAGAAGCATGATAAACGGTTGTCCCTTACCCATGATGATGACCTCAACCACTTTAGATTTTAATCGTAAACTTCAGCCACCCCGTCGAGCCTGTGCCCGGCTGACCGATGGAGGCCCCCTTCCGATCCTTCCTGGCGATGTGCGCCCATTCTACACCAACCACTCTCCCGCGTTCAAAGACAAAAAGTCCCTCTGGTAGGCCGGACGGAGCGCTCCAGAAGGGTGCTGGATGTGTCTGAGGCGTGTTTGATACGACAGAATCTTCGCCGGGGGAATTACCCGCGCGCGGGAGCCAGTTCCGCCTGGCGCTTCTGATTCCAAGCATCTTGTAAATTCAGAATCAAGCGCTTGGCCGCCTGATTCATGGCGATGACCCGCAACGTGTTGGGTGCGCCTGCGAACGTCGGCGGCCACCAGTGCCGCTCGGGGTCCTGTGGGCGCAGATACACGACCGGATACCACTGATTAATGCCTGGCGCCGTGGGGCTCTCCAGCGTGGCCCAGGCTCGCCCCTCAGCATGGAGCAACGTTTGCCCTGTCTTGACCTCGACCAGAGCGACCTCCAGCAAGGACCAGTTGTCGCGCCGGAAGCCTGGCTGCATATGACTCGTCCACCCGAGGAAGACATACACCGGATACTCCTGCTCGGTACTTGAGCCGACCACTACCAGCAAGTACTCCACTCCGTGTTTCTTTCCGAGCTCGCTGAACTGGCTCGCCGCTCCTTCTGGCTGGATGCCATCAGCCGGGATGATCTTCTCGACCGCGATCGGAAGGAACTGGCTGAATTCCTGTTTCAGCATGTCGGACAGCCGGTTCAGCGCTTCGTCCGGCAGGGCGGGCGCGGCATCAGGAGCTGTGGTATCGGAGATCACCACGAGACCGACCCGGATTGGCCTTTGCTCAGGCAAGGTCGAGGCAGACGCGGGCTCGCTCAGCGCTTGTTGTCCCACATAGTCAGCCAGACGACTGGGTGGAGTTGCCGAGGCGCAGGCAGCGAGCGCGGCAATTCCTACCAAGAGTCCAACGGGCTTTGAGATAAGACCCCTCAGGTGCATGCCGCACCTCCTGGCTGTTCGTCTCAGTCTTTCCTCTCAATACCTATACGTTCGCGCCTGCGAGGCCGATCTGTCAAGCCCCCGCTCTCTCTTGCAATCCCTGCTCTGCTCAGTTAGGGTGGCGGGGGCGAAAGCCTGGTTCAGAGGAGGTTACTCCTCACCACGTTTGGAACCTGGGAAGCCCATGTGACCACATCCTATCCCTTCCAACTCATTGACATTTCTGTCGTTATTCCAGCCTACAACGAAGCGGAGCGGATCATTTCCTACCTTCGCAACATCACTGCTTATTTGGGACGACGCGGCGTGGCTTATGAAATCCTGGTGGTGGACGACGGAAGTAGGGACGAGACGGCCATCGTGGTAGAGAAATTCCAAACTGAAGTACCAACCGTCCGGCTCCTGCAGCTTGTTCAGAACACAGGGAAAGGCGCAGCCATTCGCAAGGCCATGCTGGAAGCCCGGGGCCACTTGCGACTCTTTGCAGACGCGGACGGAGCCACGCCCATTCAGGAACTGGAACGGCTCGAGGTCCACATCAGGGACGGAGCGGACATCGCGATTGGCTCTCGGTTCCTGGCCTCCCGCGACAACCGCTACAGAGTCAAGGCCCGGTGGCACCGGACTGTGCTGGGGAATCTGTTCAACCGAGTCGTTCAACAACTCGGCCTCCGTGGCATTACCGACACGCAGTGCGGTTTCAAGCTGTTCCAGGCGGCCGTGGCCCAGGATCTCTGCTCAGTGACCCGTGTGAACGGTTATGGCTTCGATCTGGAGCTGCTCTACATTGCCCAGCGCCGTGGGTATCGTATCGCTGAAGTGCCGGTCAACTGGACAGACCAACCAGGTACGAAGGTCTGGGTTCTTCGGGACGGCCTGCGCATGCTCTT
>VBOJ01000170.1 GCA_005877775.1 Nitrospirota bacterium
GACCGGTCGTCCGCGACCACCGCACGCCTCCGATCGGGATCGGCCCAAGCGACTTCGATCTCGCATACGCGTACGCCCCGATTCACTATCAAGATACGGACAGTACCAATTATCGTGCGGACTACGTGACTCGTTTTGACTATGACGGGAACATGATGGCAACCGACAACTGGGAGAATCTCACGAAGTTTCCGCTGGCTGCCCATGCCTACTATTCCGTCGTCGAGACCTGTACGCACTGGTTCATTAGCTATGGATTCTTCCATCCCAGAGACTGGACCGATTCATCGCTTGATCAGGAGCATGAGAACGACATGGAAGGCTTGCTCACGATCGTACGCAAAGACGGTACGCCCTACGGCAGACTGGAAGGGATGATCACCGTGTATCATTTGGACTTCTTTTCCTTCACCCCTCCGGGCAGTCCGCTCCGAAACGGGCACGAGAACATTGACGGCACATTGACCCTGCAGCAGTACGATGGAGCGTGGCGTCCGCTCACCGTTCAGCAGGCGAAGGGGCACGGGCTGAAAGCCTTCCCCTACACCTCCGATTTCCATGGGAACCCTAACGAAGACGGCATCATCTATTTTCCCTCGCGGACCGGTGCCGAAGTTCCGACATCAGGGAATGACCGGCATGTCGATTACAGGCTGATCGACTTCTTTGCGCCGAGCGGGTTGTGGCAACGCCAACTCGACGAGGCGCTTCTCTCCCGCAACCAAGCCCTGACCTTTGCCAAATGGGGTACCCTCAAAGGTGACGGTGGAGGCGGCTGTGGCTCCGGCATTACCGTCACCTGCGCCACTGATTCACCTCATCCACCCTGGGGCTGGGATGATCACGACGACGGGCCCACGTACACAGGAGAAATGGCCCTGGACCCGGCGCACCTGGTCGCCCATTACTTCACCGGCCTCGGCAATTTCAGTACCAAGTACTTGCGGAATCGGTACATCACCGATCTGAAGAACCGTGGATACCACCATGGGCAGGTCCCCAGAGGATGGGCTAAAGAAGTCATGATGAACAACCAAACCGTCATGCTCGACGATCGCACCGACCGGATCAACATCGACGAGCTGTTCACTAAATTGACGACGACCTGTCCCTAGGTGGACGGGTTTAAGGGGTCTGACCCCCCTGTGAAGGCCAAGCGAAGGCAGAATAACTGTCTTCCAAGACAAAAGGAGACAATCCATGGCACAGATACACTCACGCTCATCGTCCGGATCGGCTAACTATCCCTCCCGGCGGGACTTTCTCCGTCGGGCCGGTCTCACTGCCGGAGGCCTCCTCACTCTGACGGCCCCGAACTTGTTTGGGAAGTGGGTGGATCACGCGGTCGCCGCCGATCAACGAACGTATGTGGCAGGCAAGTTTGCCCTCGAGCTCGACGGACAAGCCGCCGGATTTGGTTACAGTGTTGAGGGGGGAGCTGCAGTTGGGGAGGTCGCCATCATTGCGATGGGCGCTAATCAAATTCCCAACAAACAGCTTACGAATCTGCGGTACGAACCGATCGCGGTGGAGTTCGGTGCCGGCATGTCTAAGGCGTGGTATGACTGGATCTCTTCTACTCTCGATATGAAGATCCAACCGCGGAATGGTGCGGTGTTGTCACTGGACTTCAACAACGTGGAGCAGAGCCGGCTGAATTTCATGAACGCCTTGATCACCGAAATTACCTTTCCCGCCTTGGATGCGGCCTCAAAGGATGCAGCGCGCATGACGGTCAAGCTCGCACCGGCAGGCACGCAGCAGAAGTCGGGCTCCAAGGCTGTCGTCGGCGGGATGTCCTTGAAACAGAAACAATGGCTCCCCGCAAACTTTCGACTGTTCATCCAGGGCCTCGAACAGGCGACCAAGAGGGTCAACAAGCTTGAGGCGCTCACGATCAAGTTCAAGACTCAGTCAGATCAGGTCGGAAAATTCCGCGAGGCCCAGAAAGAACCGGTGGTCATCGAGATCCCCAACCTGATCTTCACTATTCCCGAAATCGACGCCGGTCCCTTTTACCAATGGCACGAGGACTTTGTGATCAAAGGCAACAATGGACCGGACAGGGAGCGTCCTGGTGTCTTGGAATGGCTGACGCCGGCCGTCGTGACTGGGCCGACTGTGCTGGGATCGTTGCAGTTCTTCAATCTCGGCATTTTCAAGATCGCGCCGGAGAAACTCGAAGCAGGCGCAGATACCATTCGACGCGTGAAGGTGGAAATGTACTGCGAGCGGATCGCAGCGGCGTTCCCTGGATTCGTCTGAGCGGGCAAGGGTCGAACGCTGTTCTCCTCATGGCCTGAGACCGAGACTGACTGAAGATGCTCAATCTCGCTCGAAACGGACGATCCTTGCCGATGTTCATCCTGACGCTGATGGTGGGTTTGCTTGGCTTTAGTGGCTGCGGAGGGCCTGTTGGGCACATTATGTAGACGGAGGGGCAGGACCGTTACGTGCGATTAGAAGCCCAGCCCCGTAATGGACGAGAGGAAGACCGTTCGTTCAGCCATCCTGTGACGCTGAGCCCAAGGGATTGGGAGCAAATCCTGAGTCTGATCCGGGTGAAGTCCCGTGCAGTTCCCCCCTTCTTTTCGACGAAAACCGAACCGGAGCCGGCCTTTCGCGAGAGCGAGTTGCACTATTTAGCGGAGCAGCTTGCAGACACATTCACGAAGGCCGGCTCCCGTGATTGGATCGTATTCTATCTTGGGCTTCCACACGAGACCGGCGCGACAGAGATCACGTCAGAGGCTTTCTTTGTTGAGGAGACGCGGATTCACCTCCTGTTCGCGAATTTTCGTCATCTTGTCACTATCCCGGCCGTGGCGCAGCAACTGAAAGAAAATCCGCTTCATGCCGCCGGGGCCCTGGTGTATGAGGTCGTACTAGGCACATCGCTGACCGTGCTGACGGAAAATCGATGGGCCTTGTCCAAGCCGCCCCTTGCGCGTGTGGTCGAGGTCATGATCAACGAGATCCCACGCGATGAGGAAACCGGGCTGGAAGCCAAACTCCGGACACTCAAGCGCCTTCACGCGGAGGGCTTGATCAGCGAAGACCAGTATCAGCGGAAACGCGAGGAATCGCTGAAAGCGCTCTAAAACCCACCAATCGAGTGGTGGTGACCAGTCACATGGCCGGTTTCCCTTCCGCCGTCGGCCCTGCCTTGCCTAACTCCAAATCCAAGTTGAGCCCTTCGCCTGGTGGGACCGTCACTTGCTTCTCTTGGGAGCCTAAGGTCTCATGCCACACACGTAATTTATAGACCCCGGGGGGACCTGGGTAAGCTCAAGATATGTGCCGATTCTGCCCTCACGAAGGAGGATGGACAGCGTCGCGTCATTGCTTTCCATCACACGCCTAGTCTGGTTCGCCCGCGAAAAGATTCATGCCTGGTTCATTTCACCGGCCCCACGATGGCGCTGGTCCAGCTAATGGCTTGTCTGACATCGGTCGGCGCCGGCTTGGTACATTTCTTGCCGCGCTTCCCATAGCTGATGGTCGAAGTCCGGATCGGACAGGTTCCAAAGGCTGTGCCAAACTCCACGATACCCTGCACGACGGTGAGCGTGGTTTCCCCATCCGATTGCACTTTAATGTCAAACTCAGTTTCGCGAACGGCAGCGGTGGCAACTGGTGTCTCCACTTCGAGGGGCTTGGGCCCTTCGCCAGTTTTGACCCACAGCTCTCCGCTTTTGAGCCGGAGGATTCTCGTGATCCCCTTGGCTTGCTCCCAACGGGAGAGGATGGTGAACACGGTGTTCTCATTGACAGCGACTTGGATGCCTCCCGGAAGTTCGATGAGGCCTTGACTCGCAGCTTCGGTCTTGATCAGGTCTCCTTCGTACAGCAGAAGGGTTCCTCGTCCATCCAACCGTTCTTCGATGCCGTCCGCGCGCACAACGGCGAATTTACCAACCGCGTTCGTGGCCAACCCCACCTGGACTGTTCCCGCCTGCGCAAGGTCGGCACACCAGACGTTGGAGACGGCGACTCCGAATATCCCCACAACCGTGACCCAGCCGGGCCAGCCCTTCATTCCTTGCCACCGCCTGTTCATATCCACGTGCATAGGTCCCTCCCTTTCCTGACTCGCAGCTTCATCTCTGTCTCAAAGCTCAAGCTTTGGCCCTCAGTGATGGCTTTGCCCGTTTGGCCTGGCAACGGCACCTCGGGTTACCGAGAGGCCACAACTCGAATGGGTTTTCTCCCCACGTCGACTTTTGCAATGACCTTGCTCGTTCCGGAATCAATTACATGCAAGTCATTCGAGCCTGTATGCCCGACATAGAGGCGGGTCCCTACCGGGTTCGACCAGATTCCATTTGGTCCGGTCCCCACATCAATCTGCTCGAGGATTCTCAGATCGCTGGGATCTGCTTTCACAACGACCACCTTGTTCAAACCGGTTACCGTCACGTAGGCGTTGGGGCCTACCGTTCCCTTGTAGCCGAAGGCGATCTGCTGCGGTGCAGGCCCGACCTCGAACGTGCTCATCACCTCCTGCGTAGCGGGATCGATCACGAAAATGCTGCTCTCCCCGGTATTGGTCCCCCAAATGCGACCGTCCAGACCCAGGATCAAGAAATGCGGGTTGCTCCCAACGGGAAGCTTTTTGATGATCATGTGGGAGCTCGTATCCACGACCGACACGGTTTTGTCCTGGCTGCTGACATACCCATACCGGCCATCGCGTGAGAACGCGATGCCCATGGGGCCCTTACCGATCGGGATTGAGCCCAGGATGCGATACAGCTTCGTGTCGAGGATGGAGATGGTGTCATCCTCAATATTGGCCACCCACGCCTGCCTGTTGTCATTGGTCAGCGTGACGACATGGCAGCGCTTTCCGGTATAAATCGACGCGATCGTTTGCAAGGTCTCGGTATCGATCACCGACACCCGTCCAGAGGCCAGGTTGGTGGCGAAGAGCTGCTTTCCGTCTCGGGTGATGGCAAGATCATGTGTCCCATGGTTGAAGACATCTACCTCTCTCTGGACCTTGTAAGTCCCTCCGTCCACGACCGAGACGGAGTTTGAACTCTCGTTGGCGATGTAGATGCGCGGCGGATCAAGCCCAAGCGGCAGTTGTGGTTCTTCAGGCGGCGAGGCACAGCCCTGGAACACAATTGTGGCGAAGGCAAACCTGATGAGCACTTGGCCAGAACAAGACATAACCGGCTTCATACGAGTCCTCCCTGAGCCTGCTGGCTGTGGTCGTGAAAGAACCGGATCTGCTGACCTATCATCATCGAACTTGTCCTAAGATGAGCTGGCCCTCCATCTCCCCTTTTTTCACGGGATGCTGGTTCTGACCAGTCGCTGCCGGAACGTGTTGGGACACATACGCGTACACCTCATCCACTGTAATGAGACGGTCCGCGTCCATATCCGCCTGGCCTTGCAAGCCTTTGAGCAGGTAATACGTGAAGACTCCGTGTCCCATCTCATCGCGCTCCTCACTGATCTCACTCCCCCGGCTCGCTGTCAGTACGACGCGCCCCTTTCCTTTGGACAGCCGTGTCAAGAAGGCATCAGACACGGTAGCCCGTCGTGAAATTGGGCTGAAGGTCCGGCCCCCTGCCGCACCGCTGTAGCACGAATCCATGATGAAAATGACACGCTCCGAATTGAGTCGTTCAAAGATGGTTTCAATCTCTCGCATCGGAAGCGCAGTGGCATACAGGTCACCAGGTTCTGCGTCATACGGAACGAGGTATTTTTCGAGCCCATCCCCGTCTGGGCTGCTGGAATCGGGCTCTGGCGCGCCATGCCCCGCATAAAAGACAATCACCGTATCCTTGGGGCCTGCTCTTCGCCTCAGGTCAGTCCCTAGAGTCCGTTTCAGAGTGAACAATGTGGCATCGTTGTTGGTGAGTAATGTGATGTTGTCTTTCGACACGCCGACTTGGGAGTGGAGATACTCCGAAAAGGCCACAGCATCCTTGTCTGCATATCGAAGGGCATGGACTGATTTGTACTGAGAAATTCCAATCACCACCGCCCAGATAGTGCCGCGGTCCGAGATTCGTGTGACCATGACCGTCTTTGTCGCGGCAAGCTGATCCTCATCAAACGCGATCACGCTCACTTCGTTGGCGCCCTCACGTAACTGGATCCACTCAGAAAATTCCAACGTGGACTGGCTGGGACCTTCCCCTGGTGTCACGGTTACGCCCCGGTGTTGACGCCTCGCAAGGAGTTCATTGTTCACCCGTATCTCAATTCGTGAGATACCTCGTTCGCTGGCCGCTGCCCCAATCACGCGAACCCGGTTCACGGTGACGCGTTGAGCGTCGGCCGGAGAACCCAGCGCGATGGCCGGGGGGGCCTTCTTAATCGCGGCGCCTCCTGTAAAGTCCGTATATCTATCGAGCTGGGATCGTAGTCGCTGTAATTCTTCTTGATGTTGGCGCAGCGCCTGTTCAGCCTCCGCGCGTTGGAGGCGTTCACGTTCCAACTGTTCCTGCGCCGTAGACAGTTGCGCTGTTTGGGTAACAGACAGTTCTTCCAATTTGGCCTGAAGGTGTCGCATTTCCTCTTCTCGTTGGCGCAACAGCTGTTCCATCTGGGCATGCTCAGTGCGCTCGCGCTCCAGTTGCTTATGAGCCTTTGAGACTTTCTCATCCTGCGAAGCCGACAACTCATCTAACTTGGCGCGAAGTTGGGACGTCTCTCTCTCGCGCTCCCGAAGGGCCTGCTCAATCTGTCCCCGTGCGCTGTGGGCCCGCTGGAGCTGTTCGGATAACGCGATCAGTTGCGATGCCTTGGCGGTTTCGAGGCCGTGGATCCGAGGGATTGGCATTTGTCCTCGGTCGAGTGTCATCACAGCCAGCGCCTGCGCTTTTGTGATCCATCCCAGTTCGGTTTCGGAGATCTGCACCCGATACCAGTCTCCTAACTCCCCAGTCACGGCTAGGGACTGGTTCTTCCCTACCGACGCGAGTACGGACGTCTCAGGACCCGCGCCGCTCAGAATGGTTGCGGACTCCGCCGTCACCTTGACGATCTTGTTCGTGGCCACGATCTGGGCCGGCTGTTGCGTGTCCAGCGCCAGTTGGAGGTGCTCGTTGAGGAACACGTGCTGGGTTTTTTCTTGGATGAAGAGTTTGAACGTGAGCTGTGTGACAGGGAAATCCGGCCAAACCGTGAAACTGACGCGAGCCTGCTTGGTCTCGTCCGGTTTGACCATCCCAAACCTGATCATACCCGGTCGGATGTCCAGGCTTTGGCCGGGAGAATTGGTGATCTCGACCCACGTGTCTGGCGCGGGGGCTTTCCCAATGTTCCGGAGCGTCAGCAGGAGGTCCACCGCTTCACCTTTCTGAACGCGTCCATCGCCATTTCCTACCGAATGACCCGTTCCGTCGTCGATGATCTGAAAGTTGTACGCAAACCGTGGACGAGCGGCGCCCTTCAGCACGACGACGCCCCGGAGAGGAGTCGGGACAAACCCGTTGTGCTCCTGAAACTGAATCTCCACAGGCAGCTCGCTCGACGGCTGAGTCCGAGGGATTTGAATGGTGACAGTGGCCTTGGCGCTGCTAGCCGCATTGATTTTGCCGAAGTAAAACACGTGGCCGTTGAGGAGCGTGTCATCACTCTTGGTTTTGCCTTGGAACCGGTACAACGGACCCTTGCCCGTATTCTTCACCGTCAAGAGTAAATTGACCTGGTCCCCCGCTCGCACTTCCAAAGGATGGATCGTTAAATCAACCTGAGCCAGTGGCGGCGGAAAAGGCGCAGGCCCCACGTCATCATCAGGCCGCTTTGCGTCAACTGCCTGACCTGCGGCCGCCGGAGCGGACCCAGAGGGCTGGATGCGAACGGTATGGTCGCGTCCCCCTGAAGCGATGTATTTGCCATCAGGGGACATCGCCACCGCGATTACTGGCCCGTGGTGAACCGTTAACGCACGCTCCTCCTCGCCTGTTGCGCAGTCCCAGATCCGAATGGTTCCATCAGCCGAGGCGGAGACGACCCTTCGACTTTCCGGTGCGAACGCGAGCGAAAGCACCTCATCTGTATGCCCGACGAACATCCCACGTGGACGGCCGGTTGCGACTTCCCAGAGGCGGACAGTCCGATCGGCTGAGCCACTCGCGATGAGCACACCATCTGGTGAAAAGGCCACGGCATAGACAGCTCCTGTGTGACCAGCGAGAGCGCCGGACCGATTGCCACTAGCTTGATCCCAGAGGTGGACACGGCCATCCGCGCTTCCGGTCGCGATGATCCGGCCGTCCGGAGAAAATGCCACCGAAAACACGACACCGAATCCACTCTTCATGGCCTTCACCTGTTGAGCCGCCTCCCAATCCCAAATCCGAAGAGCCCCCGCATCCCCTCCACCTACGAGCAGTTTGCCATCGGGGGAGAAGGCCAGAGACCGAACGGTCCCAAACTGGGAGCTAAAGGCTCTGACTTCCTTCCCGCTCTGGATATCCCAGATACGAGTGGTGCCATCGGCGCTGGCCGAAGCGACGTGCCGCCCGGCCGTCGAAAACGCGAGCGCCCGAACCGGACCGGTGTGGCCACTCAGGATTTGAGAAAGGCGCCCCGTGTCGGCATGCCATACCCGAATCGTCCGGTCGCTCCCTCCGGATCCAAGCAGCGTGCCATCGGGGGAAAACGTCACCGCTGAGACCTCGCCGGTATGTCCAGAAAGGACTCGCTCAGCAGGGGGACCGCTCGCCTGAGCCAGCGCGATAGTGTTTGGGCTCCCGGAGCCCATCGCCACGCACGCTAAGACAAGCGTGCAGAGTACCTGTCTCGCACTTCGCTGTGGCAGATCCCAAAGTCCTGAGCCTCTCCGTCTCAGGTTGGCGGGCCTTGGTAATCCCTGTGCAAGGGCAAGAACCATTCGGTGCTCCCTGCGAGGAATCGAATGTGTCTGGCCGACCCTCGGTTCTTGCGTTGTCCAGAATCGGCGTATGAGGTGGACCCGAACGTGCAGCTTATGGTGACTGCGACTCACGAGCCGTAGGCCGTATGTGTTCGCCAACTGGTATCCCCGTTGGAGCATCGAGAACGACGCCCCGCGTGCACTTCCCGTTCTTTATGGCTGTCGTGCGCCTCGCATGAGCGTTGCAACCTCGGTCACCCCTACCTGCTCAAGTAACGAGAGGCGTTGCCCTAAGAACACGGTGTTGTCAGGATCTGATTTGATCAGATCTGAGAGCGCAGAGAACGCGTCGTACCAGAGCCCGGCCCTGGCATAGAGTCGAGGGATTTCCCCCTTCTCAGCTCGCACAAGTTCGGCTGAGAGGGAGCCTTCCAGTGGCACTAGCATGATCGCACCGCCAATGGTAACTTCCTTCCCGGCCTCAGCATCGGTCAGACTGACGAACCACTGATAGGGAACCTCTGGCGATAGCCTA
>VBOJ01000171.1 GCA_005877775.1 Nitrospirota bacterium
CTTTCTCGGATGTCATAGGCGAAGCCTGTCACGAGCAACGCAGCATCGAGCTTCGGTGTGCGCGACACATGAATCTGTGTTCCATTCAGGAAGGCTCCTCGGCCAGCCTCCGCGACAAAGAGTTCCTGTCTCGTCGGATCGAATACGACTCCTAAGATGCCCCGGCCTTGGTACTCCAAACCGATCGAGACGCAATAGGCCGGAAATCCATGTGCGAAATTTGTCGTGCCGTCCAACGGGTCAATCACCCACTTGAAGGGAGACGGCTCCTTCGCCTGGAGTCCTCGTTCCTCGGCCAGGACCTGGTGTGAGGGATACTCAACGCGGATCGTGTGGACGATGGCCTCCTCGGCCCTCCGGTCTGCATCGGTGACCAGGTTGACACTGTCCTTATGTTCGACGCGGAATCCGTGGCGTGCATGCTCTTGGAGAATGGATCCTGCTGCCCACGCGGCCCTGATTGCAATTGTCTTGAGCTCCTCACGAATCGCGAGAGGAGGAAGCTGATCGCTTGTCATGGCCGAATGATACCACGCCGGCCGCTAGAAGGTGGCCCGAATCTCCACGAAGAAGGCCGTCATCGCCTGGAAGAAACCGTAGAAGGACTCTCGCGGGCTGTTAAAAATGTCCCAGCCGATGAAACCCTTCCAGACATCTTGAGGAGGAGAGCGGGAAGGGAAAGCAGCCAGAACTCCGCACGCAGTGGTTCCGACCGCCTAGAAAAACTGTGTTGTGTTGCACGCCCGATCATACACACACGTTTCTGCGTGCGAATCCATTGTCTCTCATCACGCGAGCATCTTCACCGAGCATGCTCTCGAAACCTGCATCGGCAAATTCTTGGTTGACAAGCATCAGCAGCTTTGCTACAAAGCAGGCATGCGCTCAAGAGTTCTTGCTTGGAGAAGAGCTGAACGATATTGTCGTCGGGCTTGAGCAGTGGCTCGGCGCGCGAAAGCACCGTCTTCAAGAGCTGAAGAAAACACGCAAGCGGTTGGAAGAGGACATTACCGCCATTAAAAAATATTTCGCACTCGCCGGAACTCGTTGCCGCGTTGGAGCTGGCAACGCGAAACTCGCCAGCCTTCCCAGCCAAATCATCATCGACGAGAAGGAGGCCAGGCCCCTTCTCGTCATGGACGTTCCCGACCAGTGTAGAGAGATCCTCCTCGGACGCAGCAAGTACGTCATCATGAGTGTTCCAGAGCGAGGCTTGCCGGATCCTGCGAGAAGCGGATCGCTCGATGCATGCCGAGGAGTTGCTGCGGATCGAAGCGGTGTGATTCATCCCAGTGATCGCGTGGGCCTGTCGTGCGGAAGGAGGTGAGAGTCTTGGCCAAGAAAACGGCGAAGAAGAAGAAGAAGTAAGCCCCCTTCCTGCTACACCGCCGGGGGCAAGGCCACTTGCCCCCGGCGTCCTTTCTCCCCTCCTCACATCTGCACAGAGAGAGACTCTGTGCTCTCGAGCCAATCAAAGCCGACCGTTGGGTTGAAAAGCGAGAGATGCGTTAAAACGTGGAGGACGCTTGCAGGGGGATATTCTGTACAGATCGGGAAGCGCTGAGCGCGGGTTGGGACTCCAGAGCAACGAGTTGTTCGCTACGGTTGAGCAACACCCATTTGTCCGGCTGCTCCAGGATCCTCTCCACCAATTGAGTGTGGAGTGCATGTCCGGAACGATCGGCGATCAAGTGGCCGATGAACGGCACTCCAAGCAGAGCCAGGTCGCCAATAAGGTCGAGGGTTTTGTGCCTGACGAACTCATCGGGAAACCGAAGTCCGGACTGGTTGAGGACTTCGCGGTCAGAGAGCACGATCGTATTTTCAAGCGATCCCCCTTTGCCCAGACCTCTTGACCAGAGGGCTTCCACCTCCTGAAGAAACCCGAAGGTCCGCGCGTCCGCAATGTCCTGTTCGAATGCGGAGACCGAGCAATTATAGACATAGGTCTGCTTCTGGATCAGAGGGTGATCGTACTGGATCGAATAGGTGATGCGGGGATGGGAAGAAGGTTCAATAATCACACGCCGGTCCCCATCCACTACCTCGATCGGTTGGGTAATCTTCAGGAAAGGCTGCCGCCGCTCCTGCGGGACGACCCCTGCGGCCTTGATGAGGCGCACGAACGGACTGGAACTTCCGTCCATGGCCGGGACCTCCTCGGCGTCCAGTTCAACAAACACGTTGTCAACCTCTAGGCCCACCAATGCCGCCAACAGATGCTCGATGGTCTTGACGGAGGTCCCGTTCAGGCTGATCGCCGTGCAGAGTTCTGTCGGAACGAGATTTCGGACCAGGGCGCCAAGGGACACCCGCTCGCCTGCTCCATGCCGAACAAATACAATGCCGGAGTCCGGTGGCGCTGGGCGAAGCGTCAGGGTTACTGGGAGCCCAGTGTGGAGGCCGACTCCCGAGCAGGAAATTGATTGTCCTAATGACTGTTGCTGTCGCACGAAATCTCCTCTCCTCATTCGCCGTAGAGGAAGTGAGCAAGTAGCATACCAACTCCTCATAAGCAGGAATGTGCTTATAAGTCTTTAAATTTACAGAACAAATTAAGCCGATGGTCTGTTGAGGAATCGTGGCAAAAACAAAACACTTGTGTCTTTTACACAGGTCTACTACTGAGGTCCAGGTGGGCCGGTAGGCTTAGCGCGACGGAGGGGGCTCCAACTCGATCAAACCCTTCCGGATTGCCAGGATTGCTGCTTGGGTCCGGTCATAGACCTGCAGCTTGTGGAAGATGTTCCGGACGTGGTTCTTGACGGTTTTCTCACTCAGGTCCAAGTTGTTGGCGATCTCCTTGTTGGTCTTCCCGTCCGCCACCAACCGCAACACGGTGATCTCGCGTTCGGTCAGGTCGTGCTCGACCCATGAAGGCTTCTTGCCTTTTTTTTGCGCCAGCAGAGAAAATTCCGCCAGGATTTTGCTGGCCACCGACGGGTGAATGAGCGACTCTCCTCGGTAGATGGCTCGAATCGCGGCCACAATCTGAGCCGAGTCGGTGTCTTTCAGGAGATATCCGGTCGCGCCGGCGCGCACCAGATCGAAGATGTATTGCTGCTCCTCGTACATCGTCAGCGCGACGATACCCATGTGCGGAAACTCCCGCTTGACCTGTCTCGTGGCCTCCACCCCTCCCATCCTGGGCATGCTGACGTCCATCAGGATGACGTCCGGCAGAAGCGAACGAGCTTTTTCGACCGCCTCCAGCCCGTCTTGTGCTTCCCCCACCACTTGGATGTCTTCCTTGCTCTTAAGGATGGCGGCCAATCCTTCTCGCACGACCCGGTGATCGTCTGCGATGAGCACTTTAATTCGTTCCATCTCTCGCGGCCTCCTTCTTCGTGAGCGGCACCTCGATCACGATCTTTGTGCCGCGGCCCTTCCTTGAATCGATCTTGGCGTCGCCGCCAACTAATCGTGCGCGCTCGACAATGCTCTGCAATCCAAAGTGATCCCACTTCTCAGGGTCCCGCGAGATCCCCTCCATTTCAAACCCCACGCCTGTGTCCGTGATCGTCGCGATCAGCACATCGTGGCCGATCTCAAGCTGAACCGCGACCCGGTCCGCCTTGGCGTGTTTTTGCACGTTGCTGAGCGCTTCCTGGATAATGCGAAAGAGAAAGATTTTGGTTTTCGGGAACAGCGTCTTCTCATCGCCGGCCATCGAAAAGGCGGTCTTGATATGGTACTGCGTTTCGTATGACTTCAGATAATTCGTGAGCGCCGGAATCAACTCCAATTTGTCGTATTGGACAGGACGCAGATTGAAAATGACTTGTCGGGCCTCCTGGATCGCCATCTTCAGGTGGGCTTTGGTCTCACGGAGCACGGCCTGACAGGCCTTCGGATCTTTCCGAATGAGTTCATGACAGTGATCCAATTTGAAATTGACCCCTGCCAGATTCTGAACCAGGCCGTCGTGAATTTCGCAGGCGATTCGGGTGCGCTCCTCCGTCACGGCCGCCCCCGCCTCCTTGACGTAGAGTCGATAGAGGGACTGGTACTTGTTCAGGGTCTTTTCGATCTCGGCCGTGGCCCGAATGCGTGCCTCGATCAGCTGCCACATGAACTTGGCGCTGGGTCCACCGATGACCGCGACTCCCATCCGATGGAAGTCCTGCAGCACCTGTCCAACCTGGTCGTTGCCGCTCACATCGATGACCAGGTCCAAATGTTCCATCGCCAGAAGCTCTCGGTAGTCGCGCGTGACCGGGATCCCAAGCCGACGGGCGAGCGGCAGACCGGCGGCCCGGGGATCGACCTCTGCGACGCCTACGATCTGAACCAAGGGGTCTTTCGCGAGAATCTCCATCAACGCCGTCCCACCGTGTCCCGTGCCGATGATCGCCACGTGCGTGGCGGCCGCGGGACCTCGTTTCTTAGCCTGTCTGCGTTTCACTGGCTTATTGCCTCAGGAATGAAGACGCCACCCTGACCGGGGGACGAATGTGGGGACGAAACGGAGGAGGACTATTTCTCTCGCCGCTCATGGGCCAGCGCCTTCAGCTCGTCCATGAACTGATCGATATCCTTGAATTCCCGGTACACCGACGCGAACCGGACGTAGGCGACTTGATCGAGCTGATGCAGCTCTTTCATCACCTCTTCTCCGATGGTGCGGCTCTGGATCTCAGTGTCACCCATCTCTTGGATGCGCTTTTCTATTCGTTCCGTGAGCGCTTCAATCGTCGAGGTGCTGATGGGCCGTTTCTCGCACGCCTTCTTGAGACCGGACAGGATTTTCGTCCGGTCGAACGACTCTCGTCTCCCGTCTTTCTTGACCACCACCGGCAGACTCTCTTCCACTCGCTCGTAGGTGGTGTAGCGGCGCTTGCAGGAGAGACACTCGCGGCGACGGCGGATGACCCCACCTTCCCGGGCCATTCGTGAGTCTACCACCTTGTCCTCGAGCGTGTCGCAGAACGGGCACTTCACAGCGGGCGACCCTCTTGTTAGGCGGAAGTGGTGTCGTACGAATGAAAGACGGGAAACCGGCCGCAGAGCGCTTTCGCCTGTTTGCGCACCTCCCGCTGCCTGCGCGCGTCCTGTGGCTGTTGGAGGATTCGGTCTACAAGCGAGACGATCTCCTGCATCTCGGCTTCCCGCATGCCTCGCGTGGAGACGATGGGAGTCCCCATCCTGATGCCACTGGCGACAGCCGGAGGCTTCTCATCATAGGGGACGGCGTTCTTGTTCACGGTGATGCCGGCCGCATCGAGAGCGGTCTCAGCCTCTTTGCCGGTCAGCCCCTTCGCGCCCAGGTTGATCAGGAACAGATGCGTATCGGTTCCACCAGAGACGACCCGGTATCCGTGCTCGGCAAGCCCCGCCGCAAGAGTCCGGGCGTTGGCGACCACCTGACGCTGGTATGATTTGAACGCCGGGGACAGCGCCTCGTGAAGAGCCACCGCTTTGGCTGCGATCACGTGCATCAAGGGTCCGCCCTGGGTGCCCGGGAAGATGATCTTGTCCACGGCCTTGGCGTGCTCCGCCTTGCACATGATGATGCCGCCACGAGGTCCCCGCAAGGTCTTATGGGTGGTGGTGGTGACGAAGTCCGCATAAGGGATGGGGCTTGGGTGAAGCCCTGTGGCGATCAGCCCTGCAATGTGCGCGATGTCGACCAGAAGATAGGCCCCCACCGATTGGGCAATCTTTTGGAACCGTGGGAAGTCCAAGATTCGCGCGTAGGCGCTGGCTCCGACCACGATCATCCGAGGGCGGCATTCCTCAGCGATGCGCTGAACCGCGTCGTAGTCGATCACTTCCGTCTCTCGGTTCACGCCGTAAAAGAAG
>VBOJ01000172.1 GCA_005877775.1 Nitrospirota bacterium
TACAACGACACCGTGCTGGGCTTCAACAAGTCGGGCAAGGAGGTGGCGCGCATCCAGGTGGAGGAGCCGATCTACATCCGGCCCGCCGAGCGCGTGAACTGGCTGTAAGACCACGCCAGTTTACAGAGAGGGTGGGGAGGGGGCGCTCTCAAGCGTGCCCCTTTTCATTCCTGATGGAGGGGTGGGGGACCCGCCCATGGCTCCCCTACCCCTTTTCTTTATGAAAACCGGCATCCTTTTGACGCTTGCCGTGGCGGTGCGGGCGAGGGTGTGGGGATAGTCAGGTTGACTCAGAGGGGAACGGCTGTCACCCTGATGAGGAGAAAATCAGAGTGAGAATTGGGTGGCCGGTCCGATATGTCAGGCCGACTTGGAGCCAGGTGCTTGTGAGCATGTTGATTGCCGTGGGTGGGTTGGTCAGCTCCCATATTCTGCGCGGGATCGATCGTGATCTCCGCGTCATGTATGCGGACTACACGTTGGCCGCCACGGATCTCGGCCATATTTCCGCCGATATCCTACGATACAGGGCGACCATCCGTCGCGCGCTTGAAGCTCCAACCCTGAAAGATTTTGAGCGCATCGCGGCGTCTCTGCCGGATCAGCGCGCCCGGATTCTGAAGGCGGTTGACCGCTTCGTCGCAGCCAGTGGGCGGGTGTCGCGCAACGGACGGAGTGAGGCGCAAGACCTGCAAGCGGTGAGAGACAGCCTCAATGCGTACTTTTCGGCCGCCGATGTGACCATCGCATTCCTGACCAAATTGCGGAGGGCAACCTCTCCTCAGGAAGCTGCCGCTCTCAGGAGCAAGGCTGAAGTGCATGCCGTTTTTGAAAACGCGAGACCAACACTGATCCAGGTCAGCCTCGACCTGGACCATCTTCTGGAAACGGTGGCTGAGGTTGCCAAGGATCTACAAGAAGAAGGGGTACGAGCGATCCGCATGGCCAGTGCCGTCCTGCTCGTCGGATGCTTCCTGCTTGCCATGCTGGTTTTGTCCGGTCAACGACTCTCACCGTCTCCGAGATCAGAACCCTGATCTGCCCTTCGCGAACCTGACCGCTTAGAGTCCCCCCTCGTTCCTCAACTCCATAAAGAAGGCCAAGCCGAGAAATTCTCGCTGCGCAAGTTCTAGTTCGCCTGGATCCTCACTCTCCCTCATTCTCGATAAACTCATGAATTACCTCCCTCTGGTGTCTCTCTGATGATCCGACACCCGTTCGGCCATCGACTGAAATTCTGGGGTTGACAGAGTCGGTCAGACTTGAGTATCGTTAGAACCTCTCAGGGTCATTCGAGCTCCGGTGCAGGGTTTACCTCGGAAATTCGGGGGCCTTTTCCAAACCTGCCAGCGTATGTAGCAGCGTTCAACGTTTAGGGTCGATTCATCGCACATATTCCATAACATGTCATGTAAGGAGGCCGGTCATGTATCCCCCCAAGGTATCTCACATCTTCTTCCGTTCCCTCAGCGTGATTGCGGGTGGGGCTCTCTTATGGCTCCCACTTGCTGCTTCGGCTGAATCTTCCTCCCAGGCCGATCACACGGCCATGGCTCACCAGGCCCCGGCTTGGGCGGAGCAGCTGAAGGGCCAGACCGTTGTGGAGGACACAATGTCTGGTCGCCCCGAGCGAGCGGCGATGGTGGAGCGACAGCATGAGCGGATCATGTTGCAGATGGGGCAGGACCCCCAGATGCAGCAGACGGGCGGGCTCTACAACAACATGTCCATGATGCATCAGTACGGCGCCGGTGCGCAGGACCTGTTGTTGGTGTCAGATCCGCGGATGGAGCCGGTCGCCATGCAGGGCGGTCGGTGCCCGGCGAGCGCGCCGGTTCGGAAGTATGACATTGCAGCCATCAATGTCGAGATCTCGATCAACCAGTGGCTGGACTTCTATCCCGGCTACATGTACGTGTTGACCGAGAACATCGACAAGGTCCGCGAGGAGGAGGGCAAGAACAAGGCGGGGCGCGAAAAGGAAGGGCATGATCCCGGCGCGGTGACGAACGGTCTCCAGGGTCAGTGGATTCAACCTCTGGTGATCCGCGGGAACCAGGGCGACTGCGTAAAGGTGACGCTCCAGAACAAGCTCGAAGGTGGCGAGGACGTCAGCCTGCACATCCACGGGTCCAGCATGCTGGTCAGCGCGACCGGTAACGCGGCGACCACGACGAATCCGGACTCGATCGTGGCGCAGGGGAAGAGTCAGGACTTCGAGTGGTACATCCATCCCACCACGCAGGAAGGCGGCCGGCAGTTCCACAGCTACAGCAACGATCGTGAGTTGACGGTCATGGGTCTCTTCGGCACGTTCGTCGTGGAGCCAAAAGGGTCTGACTATCTCGATCCGCTGGGGACCGGCGATCCGACTCCGATGAAGAGCGGCTGGCAGGCGATCATTAAGAACGGCACCGGCCCGGACTTCCGCGAGTTCGTGATCATCTATCACGAGGTGGGCGATGAAGCCTTTCGTCCCGTGAACAAGAAGGGCGACTTCCTCCCGCAGCGCGATCCGCTGACCGATTCCTACAGGCCGGGCGGCCGCGCGCTGAATTACCGCAGCGAGCCCTTCGGCATCAACAACATGCACGTGCAGCATGAGTACTTCGGGTTCGAAGACGAATCCATGGGCTACAGCTCCTATTCCTTCGGAGATGCGCCGACCACGATTCCACGATCCTACATGGGCGACCCGGCGAAGTACCGTCTGGTGCATGGTGGCTCGGAGGTCTTTCACTCCCATCACCCGCACGGGGGCGCAATCCGCTGGCCGCGGAGCCCTCGCGCCATTGACGACATGAACCTTTGGTACACGGCGACGAACGGTCCCGTAAAGTATCCCGTGATCCGGGCCAAGACGGACCGGGTGGATGTCGAAGTGATCGGTCCATCCGAGGCCTTGGATCTGGAGACGGAGTGCGGCTCCGGCCTCTGCCAGCAACTGGCCGGCGATTTCCTCTTCCACTGCCACGTGGCGCACCACTATGTGTCTGGGATGTGGGGGTATTGGCGGGTCTATAACACGCTGCAGGTCGGTGACTCTCGGAACGACGTAATGCCGGACCTGCGCGAATTACCGGACCGCAAAGGCCGCATGAAGGCCGGCGTGGCCTCCGATCAGCTCGTTGGCAAGACGGTGGATTGGTTCGGCAAGACCTTCCAGATTATTGAGAAGGGAAAGACCAATTGGAAGTCGAATCCGGCCGTCGTGACGATCAAGGATTGGGTGGAGATGCAGCTCCCGACCCAAGGCAAGCCTGGCCACAAGGATGATGAGAAGGGTCAAATCATCTCCTATGACGCGACCGTGATGGACTGGACGTGGCAGGGCAACCGGGCGCTGAGCGAGAAAGAAAGCACAATCGACAATCCCAAGTACAAGTCCAAGACCCCGGGCAAGCGGCGACCGATCTTGTTCGAGCCCACGACCGGGAAAGTGGCCTGGCCGCATCTGACCCCGCATTTCGGGAAGCGGGTCATGTTCTCCCCCAATCACAACGGAGCGCCTTGGCTGGAAATGATTCATCAGGACGAAGATGGCTCGCGGAGCCTTGATCCTGCCAAGCCTGGTGAAAATGGGCGTTGGAGCATGTGTCCGGAGAATGCCGGGCGCAAGTATTACAACGTGCATTTCATCAAGCTGCCGATCAAGATCGCCAAGGGTCAGGGTAAGGAGCCGCCCGTGATAGACAAGAACGGGCTGATCTATGTACTCCATGAGGAAGAGGCCGCGATCCGGGCGAACGATGACTTGAAGTACCCCCTCGTGGTCCGCGCGAATATCTATGATTGCGTCGACTGGACGCTGACCAGTGAGTGGGACGACGACGACTACACGAATTTCCAGTCGTCCAAGATCAACACCCATTTCCATTTCTTCCAGTTCGATAACCAGTCATCGGACGGAGTGATCACCGGCATGTCATACGAGCAGTCGGTGAGGCCGTTCACGATGCTGGAGAAGAAGAACAAGAAGGGCCTGCCCTTGCCGATGAACACGGCGCTGACCGCTGCCGCGAAGAAGGGCTCCAGCAGTATCACGGTGAAGAATGCGGCTCAGTACCATGTGAATACGGAGATTCTGGTCGGCGCAGATAATGTGATGGGGAACGAGATCGCTCGGATCAAGGAGATCAAGGGTAATACGATTGCCCTCACGAGGCCTCTCAGGAACGATCACCCGGCGAATGACATTGTGACCGTGGAGTTCGTCCGGCAACGGTTCTGGGTTGATTCCGATGTCGGGACCGTGTTCTGGCACGACCATGCGTTCGGAGCCACGACCTGGCCGCATGGTGGGTTCGGGACCATCATCGCGGAGCCGGTCGGCTCGACCTATCATGATCCCAAGACCGGCAAAGAAATTCGGAGCGGTCCGGTGGCAGACATCCGGACGGTCGAGCCGGTTGGGTATGGGGTCAACGGAAGCTTCCGCGAGTTGATGGTGCAGGTGCATGACACCGTACCGCATACGGTGAACATCGTGACGTCCGGCAATCCGCCAGGGCAGCCGGTGGAGGTCGCGCTGGAAGCGGGCAAGACCGTGTCGTTCATGATGCCGGACAAGATCTACATGACGCCGATGCCGTTCCTGAACGGTGGGACGCACACGACGGGCAGCGGGCTGAATTTCAGGGCCGGGCCGATCGCGCAACGGTTGACCACCAATCCGGAGGCGTCGCAAATCTTTAACAGCACCATCCATGGGGACCCCTATACGCCGCTCCTGCGGGCCTATGTGGGTGACACCATGGTCTTCAGGCTGCTGCATACCCTCATGAACGAGACGATGACCTGGACCCTGTCCGGCCATACGTTCCTGACCGAGCGCTACGCGGGCGATGCCAACCGCAAGAATTCGATCCATATCGGGATTGCCGAGCGGTACGATCTGGTCGTGCCGCAGGCGGGAGGACCGAGACTGCAACCAGGCGACTACATTCACTTCAACGGACGGTCCTCAAAGTTCTCTGAGGGAGCCTGGGGGATCGTTCGGGTGCTGGACAAGGAAGTGCCTGATCTGCAGAAGCTCCCGGCCGGCTACTCGGCGCGGAACGAGATGCCGAAGCCGCAGCCGGTTTGTCCAGCCGGGGCGCCGGTGAAGAGCTTTAATGTGGTGGCCATGGATTATCCGTCCATGAAGTTCAACCCGAAGGCGCCGGAGGCCATCGAGGTGGATTTTGAACGGAAGATCCAAGTCGCCAATCCTGACGCGAAGATCTATACCTTGGAAGAGGAAGCGTCGAAGGTGGCGGGCGGTCTCCAGCCGATGCCGCTGACGCTGCGTGCCAATGTCGGAGACTGCGTCAAGATCAATCTCAAGAACAAGATGAAAGCCAGCCGCGCGTCGTTCTCGGCGATTTCGCTCGCCTTCGATCCGAAGGATTCGCTGGGGGCGAACGTCGGGAACAATCGGGGTGATCAAACGATCGCTCCGGGAGAGAGCCGTACCTACACCTACTATGCGGATCCGTTTATCGGCGAGATCACGTCACTGGTGTGGGATTGGGGCAACGTCATGGTGAACCCGCGTAATGGGCTGTTCGGGGCCGTCATTATCGGACCGAAGGGGTCGCAGTATCGTGATCCCAAAACTGGCGCGGATATCTCGCTCAAGAACAGTTGGGCGGCGGATGTGATTATCGACCGCAGCGTTCAGGGGAACGAGCGTCGGGCCAATTACCGGGACGTCGCGCTGTTCTTCCAAGATGAGGACAACATCATCGGGACCAGCTTCATGCCCTATGTGCAGAACGTGGCCGGCTTAACCGGTATCAACTACCG
>VBOJ01000004.1 GCA_005877775.1 Nitrospirota bacterium
TCGGCTTCTGATCGTTTGGAGAGTTCCAAACACGTCCGATTACTCGGCTATCCGAGGAGAAGAGTATGCTGGCCAGCTTTGTACCCGGACCATTTCTGTTTATGGCCAAGTGAACGAGATCAGGTTCGTTGTCGTCATCAACATTGCTGAACGCACACGGTCCTAAAGGGTGACTGTGCGCGATCGCGACGATTAGGTTGTTTTTGTGAGCTTTCTTTAGTGCCTGGACGAAGGAGTCAGTCCGCCACGTGATTTGGCTTGGAGAGGAGGTGATTACTTCCTCATTCGCGACGGGGATTACCTCGTAGGAAAGTAGTTTTTCGTGGGGCGTGAGATCCCAAGGGTCACTTTTTATGATGTTCTTGCTACATAGAATGTAGGCTGCTCTCTCGCAACGATCCTCCCGAACTAAATGTGAAATAAGGGTATCAAAGTGCGATGCCCGAAACGTTATGCTGAAGCTCGTCATGCTTGAGCAACCTCAAATGCATGCTCGATTCGCTTCACGACAGTCCAGATTCCGTCACGTCCTGGCCTCCAGTCGCTGTTATGTCGAGACCAGCGCTGCCACGACTGACCATTGAAGTTTGTAGACTGGTCGGCAGCCCTTGGGTAACGGCTAACGGATGCAAGCCTTAGCCAAGGGAGAGTATGGAACATGTCTGGCCCGGTATCGGGATAACCAGAAGGCAGCAGAACCAAGATATCCACGAGAGGGTGGTCAAAGCGCCCTGGTTCCAGTTCCCATGCCATGAAGATGACGGCCTTTTGGTCACCTACTACGAGCTCCTCGTAGCGAACTCCTTTTGTCGTTAGGTATTTCAGGTCAGCCGAAGGAAGAAAACTCATTTCTATCCCTCAGTAGTGGTTTTTTTGCCCGTGAAGAAACGCTCAGTTCCGGGTTTTTGGAGATCAACTCGTTGCTCGTCGGCTATCGGCGGGTCCTTGGGCCCAGGCACATCTTGCCAAACTCCATAGGATGGATCGACCCCAGCGAGCTTCTTTATCTCCGCACCGGTGATGAACGGCTCTCGCCATTCATAGGGTTTATGGTCAATGATAATGTGGAATATCTTTGGTGCCTTTTCTTCACGGCCCATTTAAAAATCTCCTTTCGCTTAGAGCGAGTTAAGTTTTTTCTAGTAATCGCGGTTTCCGAAACACCCAGTTTCTGCGAAGAAGAATACATGCCCTCAACCGAAATGTCAATAAAAAACACATCATATTAGATACATGTTTGTAATACAAACATGTTTATTATGTTGACATGTTGTTATCTTGCTGTCAGAATGACTAGCAATGAATTGGATATATCATGAAGTTGGACGTCGACTCCGCAAGGCACGAGAGGCAGCAAGGCTGACACAAGATGCCCTAGCCAAACGCGTAGGGCTTTGCCGGACATCCATAACCAACATAGAATGTGGTAGACAACATATCCCTCTGCACACTCTTTATCTACTTGCCTCAGCCGTCGGCGCTACGGCAACTCAACTTCTTCCCGAAAGCCTCCCCTCAACACCAGAAGAGCACCTCATACCCAAGGACGCTCTGCGGAAATGGCCGACTTTGGCCGCAGAAGGCCAAGAATGGGTACGTCGTGTAGTGAGATCTGGTAGCCGTACTTCCTTGGAGGATAAACATGGGCAGAGTTGAGAAGCTAGCACGAAAGCTCATCGAGGACCAAAAAGTCCGAAAGCCTCCAATTCCTATTGAATCCATCGCACGGAACTTGGATATTAAGCTGCAATTTGAGCCATTCGAGGGCAAGGACGATATCTCAGGGATGCTGTTCAGGAATGATGACCATACAATCATCGGTGTTAACTCGGCTCACGCGAGCACCAGACAACGATTTACTATCGCCCATGAAATAGGCCACCTCCTTCTGCATAGAGGGAAACTCTTCGTAGATACTTCAGTGAAGTTCCGCGATGCTAAGTCAAGCTTGGCCACAGATAGAGGAGAGATAGAGGCTAATGCCTTCGCAGCGGAACTGCTTATGCCAAGCGACATGATTCATCTCGAGGTACAGAAGAAGCTGGGAAAGAACCCAACACACTCTATGCAATCACTCATCGAGGAAATGTCAGAATCATTCGGCGTAAGCCAGCAAGCTATGGAGTATAGACTTGCGAATCTTGGCATTCTCTCGTTGGGATAGTCCGCAACATTGAGCCACAGCACCAATAATTTGCTCATTTTCAGTAGATGGCGACAACCAGTCCTAGTCAAGGTGCTAAACCTGCAAGCCCTGAACTAGTGTTCGGCTTAGTCGGGGCTCTTGGGTGTGATCTCGAAAATGTAGGACAACGTCTTAGTGTCGCTTTGGAGTCGATAGGCTACAAGTCGAGTGAGGTTCGGGTTTCTGAGCTAATTCATGAATTTGATGTGTGGACGAAACCTATTATCAATGGCTTGGATGAACATGTCGAACAGCATCAGAGAGCCGGAAATGAAGTCCGCAAAACGATCAAGCGAGGAGACGCGCTGGGCCTTGCCGCTATCGTCAAAATCCGCAAGATTCGAAAGACGGACACAGGGAATCCTGATAGGCCAATGCAGCGTCATGCTTATGTCATTCGCTCGCTCAAACGCCCTGAAGAAGTGGATGCTTTGCGAAGGGTATACGGAACGGGCTTTTTTCTGATTGGTGTGTACTCTCCGAAACCCAACCGGATCGATAAGTTTGTACATGATGTAGCACGTAGTCGCGGTGAGCCCATGGCGCACAACAAGTATCGCGCCAAAGCAGAAGAGCTAATTGAAACGGATCAGCATGAAATGGATGATCAGAAATTCGGCCAGAATGTTCGGGATACCTATCCGCGCGCTGATGTGTTCATCGACGCAAGCAAGCGAGAAGCGATGGGATTGGATATCGCACGATTCATCGAGATGCTGTTTCGCCATCCATTCCAAACTCCCCGCAGAGATGAGTACGTAATGTTTCACGCTCAAGCAGCAGCGTTTCGCTCGGCTGATCCTGCTCGTCAAGTAGGAGCTGCGATAGCTGATTCGGATGGAAATGTGGTTGCAGTGGGCACAAATGAGGTGCCCAAGGTTGGAGGCGGTCTATATTGGGCTGGTGAATCCCCGGATCGTCGAGACTTCACACTCGATCTTGATGTGGACATGGAGATGAGGAAGGATGCATTGGGTGAGATCCTTGAACGCCTTCAGAGAAGCAATTGGCTTGGCCCGGATATTTCGAAGCAACCGATTTCAAAACTAAGAGAGACTGTAGTCCCTTTGATGGAAGGAACCAAGGTTATGGGGCTGGGAGAATTCGGTCGCATGGTGCACGCCGAGATGGCTGCAATTCTAGACGCTGCCCGCAAGGGAGCTGCCACCCAGGGCCACATACTCTACTGCACCACCTTCCCATGCCACAATTGTGCGAAGCACATCATTGCCTCTGGACTTGCCAGAGTCGTATACATTGAGCCCTATCCAAAGAGTGTTGCTAAGGATCTCCACGCCGACGAGATTATTGATGATAGACAAGAGACCGTAACGGAGAGAATAACTTTTGGCTCTTTTATTGGCATCGCTCCTCGTCAGTACCTAAACATGTTCTCTATGGTCCCAAGAAGAGCTGGGAAAAAGGCTCTTGAAAGCTGGAATATGAACAGGAAGCAAACACTCCCTAGATCCCCAGAAGTAAATGCTCATTTGGCTTATGTTCCGAGAGAGAAAGAAGCGGTCTCAATATTAGCGCAAGCGATGGGAAAGGGTTGATGGCTCTAAACAGAAGCAACAGGAGTGCGTTGAGTAAAGGAGGCTTAAATGGATAAGCAAAGTTGGTTCGAACAGGAGCTGAAGAATGTTCAGGATGAGGTAAAGAAATGGCCGAAATGGAAACTGGGAGAGACGGATAAAGAAGAAAATGGACCCATCCGGCGCACTAATGTGAAGAAGAAAGTCCTTACCCCAAGACGGCCTTAGAGAAAGTTCCGATACCTTCTCAGGCAGGGGAGCCCTGAGGGGTTACGCATATATGCGAGAGGTCAAATGCGACGTCCTGCAACCACGCCTGCCTTTGGTGGTTCCACCACACGGTATAGAGACGGTTGATAATCTCTGTCGTGTTAAACATCACATCGTTCGTTCTCATACATACCCGTGGGCTAGTTGTCTCCTTAGACCTTGAGCCTCCGCACTACCTCGAGATGGTTTCGGATCATCGCATTGACTCTTCTCGGCATGACGGCGTTCGGCTGCGTGGCCGGAGAGGTGGTCGCGGTATGGTCAGTATAGCCGTCTTGACGGTTTGAGACTCGCATGTTAAGTGTTGCTGACAGTGATCGTCAGGTAACAGCGTCTCTGAGGCTTATTCGGGAACAAGAAGATGAAATCCGCCAAGCTTGGCAAGTACATTTCGGACGTTGAAGTCACGAATGTCTCGAAGCACGGGTTTTGGCTCCTGATCGGAGATCAAGAACACTATCTGTCGTTCGAGCACTTTCCCTGGTTCCAAGACGCGCCCATCGGGAAGCTGCTCAACGTCCAGCTTCCGCAGCCACATCATCTCTATTGGCCAGACCTCGATGTTGATCTTGCCGTTGAGTCGCTTTGGCATCCAGAGCGATTTCCGCTTGTTAGTCGGCTCCGACCTGTCCGTGCGCTACGGCGAAGACGCCAGCCTATGGCGCGCCCCAGAGCCTCCTCCTAGTTCGTACATGATATCTTCACGACGACCGTCTTAATTAGCAGCAGCGTATTGAGCGGGTGTACGCCGGGTGGCCGGAGAGGTGGCCGCGGGGGTTGGTTGAGTCGGTCGAGCCAGTAAAGTCGGATTTTGATGGAGGCTAACCATGTCGAGGAAGGCGGAATTGTTTGCAGCGGCAGGTGGGAGCGTGCTGAGAGGGTATCGTCTCCTCCAACGAGGCGGGGCGAATATTCCCCCGATGTGGATTAAGCGGGCATCCCAGTCGCGGTGCCGGCTTCACAAGGACGTCGCGCAGGCTCTTCGCAGAAAGAGCAAGGCTGGGCTCAGCACTCTCCGGGAATGGGAAAAGCGGTACAACAAGGAATGTTTCTATTACGGTCTGCGCGTGCTCCTCGAGCTGGCGAGAAAGGGCAAGACGAGGCTGACGAAGGCGCCCCGCATCTAAGCCTTGTCTAGCGCCTGCACGATCCCGCTCGTAGTGCACAGCATCGCTCCATCCGCCGGTCCGCCACGTGGCCGTAGCAATCGAGTCTCGGTTATACGCATTTCTTGACAGCGCGGGAACGTGAGGCATAGACTCGCCTAAAACGGCGGGAGACTCTGATGGCGACAACAAAGAAGCAAGCTCTAGAGATGATCAAGAAGTTGCCAGAGAAGGCAACGTGGGACGACATCATGTACGAGATTTATGTCCGAAAGAAAATTGAGGCCGGAATCAAGGCCGCCGATGAAGGGAGAGTTGTGCCGCATGAGGAAGTGAAAAAACGCTTCATTCGATGACCCGCCTGGAGTGGACCGATCCTGCCGTCACCGATCTTGAAAATATCCAAGACTAGATAGCCAGAGATTCATCCGAGTATGCGAATGCAGTGGTCGAGCGGCTCATCCTGGCCGTTGAACGTCTGAAATCATTTCCTGAAAGCGGGCGACGGGTTCCTGAAGCAACTGATCTCAAGGTTCGCGAGCTGCCCGTGGAGGGGCATCGAATAATTTATCGCAGGAAGAAAGACAGTGCGCAGATCCTCGCTGTCGTTCATGGTGCACGGGATCTTGCCGAGATGGAACCCAAGCCTTGGGCAGCGAAATAAGCGATGCCTATCGAGACGAGTGAAGCGACTCGACAAGGGCACTTGCGTTGAACAGTATCGCGTCCATGCGCCTGTAGGTGGCGTGGCCGTCGAGCCCTGTGGTCGCAAAACGGTCGTGCTGATCTTGACGCTGCGAGAGTGCTAGGGTAAATCCTGCCAAGTCGAACAATAGGATATCAAGGTCTAGAAGGGACGGTTATGAAACACAAGTTGGCGATTGCTCTCGTAGCAGGAGCGCTCGGAGGACTAAGCGCTTTGGCTCTTCCGTGCGCGGCACAAACGCTTTCAATCCCTGCCAGTTCACCGGATCAAGCCCCACAGAATCCACAATCAGGGCCGCAACCCTCCTTGCCTAGCGCTGGGGTTCCTGGCACGGTCAGCTCAGGAACAACGTCGGGGCTCACTCCAGCAGCTAGCTCCATCCCTAGTTCAAGCCCAGGGATGTCGTTTGGCACAGTTGGCCGAGGTCTCCCAGGGATGGTTGGTGGGCCGCCCGTCGCCGCTCCGATGGGTGCCAGGGACCCCTCGGCCAGCTATATGAGCCCTCCGGTGATCGGGCCATTGTTTTGTGACCCGTCGCTGAATATTGCTTGCTAAGGTACCGAGTAAACAAGGAAGAATGGAGGAGGAGTCTTATGCAGATCGTCGGCAAAAGACATTTTGTGATATTGGTTCTTGTCAGTTTGATCGCAGCCCTGGGTCCACTCGCGGTTGCCCAGGCAGTGGACTGGAAGTGGACTCCGGGGGGGACGCAGCAAGGAAAGTGGCTATTCGGCTTTCGCGCGGGATTCGCGCCCCTCACCCAGGGATTGAGGACGAATGTGTCAACTGACGTGGGATCTCTCGTCAATTTGCAGGGAATGTATAGTCTGAATAAATGGTTGGCTGCAGGCCTCACCCTTGAGTGGGAACGGCACGCTGTCGATCAAGAGGTGCCTTCCGTCGATCTAGGGCATATGGATACCGTGTCTCTGCTTCCGACAGTTGAGTTACGTCCAGGCCGACTAGGCCCGATCGTACCCTATGCCTCCATGGGATTCGGCGTCAATGTGAACTCATTCAGCGAAAGCAGCGCTACCGGCATCAGTCCGAGTAACAATTTCGCATGGCGACTGGCGTGGGGAGCCGACTACTTTTTGACGTCCGCGTTGGCGCTCAATGCAGAAATGGCTTACAAGCGCAACGACGGGCACGTCACGTTCAACGGTGTGCAGTCCGGTGATTGGAACGCGTCGTCCTTCGGGTTTCTGTTCGGGGTCCGAGCGTTATTCTGAGAAGGCGGAAAGATTCCGGGAGTCTTTGCTGAGGCCGCCTTCACGTCGGGGGGTACAAGCGGTCGACAATCTCCGTGCTATTGAAGAGCAGCGCGTTGAGGCGCGTATAAGCCGCGTGGCCATAGAGGTGGTCGCGGGCGTTACTTGAACCGGTGGAGTCTTTGTAATCCACCAGCAGACAGGTACCGTCGTTCGCGCAGCGGACGCTCTTGCGGGCGCACTCCAGCCACCGTTCGAACCCGTCATAGGGTTCCAGTAGTTCCCAGAGGGTTTTATTCGCTGCCTGTGCTTCTGGTGAGGTCGGCAGGGCATCGGATCCCGCCACGGCCAGTTGCTGCACATAGTCCCCGCCCCAGGCGATCGGCATCTCCATCGTGATCTGCGGCAGTTCCATCTTGGAGAGCCAGCGCTTTCCATCAATCCGCATGGGGCGATGATTCACAATATGAAGAAGCTTGCCGAGGCCTGAAGGGTCCCAGCCGTACCGGACAGGCGTGCCGAAGGTCACGATATCGAGCGAGGCGCCGTTCAAGACAGTTCCGGCCGGCATCAGACTTGCCAGTTGCTTAAGATTATCGAGCTGCGCCCTTCCCTCGGGTGTCCCGCTTGTCTGCTCTAGATAAGACGTGAGCGCGTGGATCCATGTCTTTCTGCCTGACGACTGGCCTGGAGCGAGAAGGTTGGAGATCAGGGCGAGGACCAGCCCTGCCTGTCCATGAGTCTGCACGAGCACTCGATCTCCCGATCCAAGCGTCAGTCCCGTGCAGATTGTTCTGAGCTTGCTGAGGAGTTGCACTGCTGCTAGGGCTCGTCCGAGATGATGATGTTCGGAGGACCAGAGAGAGGGGGTACAGACAATCGGACGGGCGACGTTCCGATTGATGGCTTTCTTAAATTGTTCCACATAATCAGTCGAGAAATTCCCGGCGTCTTTGGCCTGATCGTCAATGAGTTTCTTGGTCTGCTCGTCGTCGTGGAACGGCGGTTTCTGCCCGCCCGACAGCTTGCCGAGCCCGTTGCTGTCTTCCCGCATGAGCGCGAGCAGGGCGTCCACGCCCGGAATCCCTCGCGAGTAGCCACGCTTGAGCCCGCCGGCCTCGTCCAAGCGCTGCGTGCCGAAGAGATCCGTGCTGAGGAAGGTACCGTGCATGAACAGCACAGCGCGGACGCCAGCCTTGGCCAGCTCTCCACCGAGTCGCGCCATGGCCTCCTGCCAGGCGAGCGAATCCGGAGGAGCACCAGGCTCGAACTCGCGATAGCTCACTCGCTCGCCAGGATCTGACCGCGAATAGGCTGCATGCTGGAAGTCATTGCTCAGAGGCATGGCGGAACGTTCTTACCTGAAACGGACTGCGGAGTGCAATGGAGCGGGGAGAGTTGATTTCTTGGCTTACCGAATCACGGTCGGTGTCGGCTCTGAAGTATCAGGAGCCGGCTTTGGCGCGATCTGCCTCTTGGACATGACTGCCGTACTGGTGCAAGTGCCTGCGGCTTCGTCTATCTGGCGGTCCACGATCTTCACACCCTGCAGATACTCCTGGACGATTTCCTCGCGAATCACTTCGATGTCTTGTTCAGAGTCGCGTCCTGACCGTTCACGGACCCGATCGGTCGCATGTTCCTTGACCAGCACGCGGATTTGTTTGGCGAGATCGGTGCGAGCGGCCAATTCCGACACGCGCTGGCAGACGATTTTCCCCTTCGACAGATCACCTTGCCCCTTGCCGATCAGGAATTGATCAGAGGCATACTTCTCTGAGCCCTCCGGTGATTGCTTCCCTGACAAAGGAGAAAAGGCGGCGCCGTCCCGCGATTCGCCCTGTCCGCTCGACGGGCGGCCTGGTTGCTCATGCTGTTGCAGTTGCTGAAACGACTGTTCCGCATGTTGACGAACTGGTGGGGAGTTCGCCGGTTGGTCTGCGGCCTGTGTCTGTCCCTCAAGCATGAGCAGACCCGCCCACAGACTCAGCCAAAAGGCTACAGCCAGGTGCTCGAGTTGTAATTTGCTGCTGGAGCGATGCAATTTCACCGTCTCCCTCCTCCTCCACCCCTGTGACCTCCGCCTCCCCTGTGACCTCCGCCTCCGCCGGGTGAATTCATCCTCGGTCCTTGGGGTGCGACGCGAAAGGGGATACGCGGGACCTGCTGCTGGAGAGGCGGATGGATCTGATTCAACGTCGGGGGCAGGCGCCTTGGCACAGGAGACTGGGACAGGCGGGGCGGTGGAGCTTGTTCATCCCCTGAGGGGTGAGTCCCGATTACTGGTGGCGCTGATTGGCTCGCAGGAGGCATCTGTTGGAACCTCTGGGACAGTTTCCTCGAGGATGGTGGCTGTGGGTCTTGCGGAGAATGACTCTGCTGTACGTCTGGAGGAGAACCACTTGTGATCGGGGGCGTAGGCACCGTCAGAAATGGATTCAGTTGTCGAATGTCTGTCAGGCGTCGTGGGTCTAGTGGCGCTGGCGGCTGCGGCACAGTTGTCTGCTGGACAGCCGGTGGCGCTGGCGCGTTATGGACCTCGTTCAGTGTCAAAGGGGTCGATCTCGATGGTGCAGGTTGCTGTGGAACAGTCTGTTGTGTTGGCATCGTCGGACCACTTGGCGATGTAAGTGGGGCCGATTGGGCTGGTGATTGCGGCGGTGGCGGGCCAGCCTGGGTCGTGATCACCTGCTGGACGACTTGGACATGGGGATTCGCCGGGTACAACCGCCCGGCATTGGTGAGCAGCGCTTGCACTTGTGAGTAGCCGACCCACGGAAAGGGGCTTACGACCGGCGTCACGAGCACCCAGTCGGTCCAGGCTTGAGAGACCAAGGCGTTGGACTGGGCCTTGTTCAAGAGTTCTTGCCGCTGCTCGCTGAGTTCCTTGACCTGCTCCGGCGTGGTTGCTGCTGCCAACGCCTGGTTGGCCGCATCCAGTTCCTGGTGGAGCTTGTCCACCTCGGTCTTCAAAGCCACTAATTCCTGGCGGGCATCCTCGTTCTGTCGCAAGGCGGCAATCGCCTGGACGACCTCGTCGGTATCCACCTGCGCGGTGAGGTCAACGTGAATGATGACCGTCTCTTCGTCGAGGCTTGTGTTCACTTGCTGGTCGAGTACGAGGACCACACCAGCCGTGTACGTTCGAATCTCGTCTTTGGTGACGTCCAGGTCCGTCACTACTGTGACACTTTCCAGGTATGTGGCCACTTGCTCGAGGGCGTTGCGCTTGGCCGCTTCTGTCGCCAGGCGGATCGCATCTTCCCGTGTGTCTCGATCTCCCATCCGGTGTTCGCCTTGAGCGGTCACAGTCCGCACCTCCGCGCGAGGGGATTCGATCAAGAGGGTTGTGTGAAAGAGACCGATCAGAAAAAGCGTGACCATCGAGGGAGCTGTCCAGGGGAAGGCGGTGGGCCAAGCTGCCGTGATCCTGCTGGCTGCTCTGTTGGGCATGGCTCTCACCCTGTCTGGGAAGAGTTACGCGCCAGGGATCGATCCGTTGACAGTTGCCAGGATTACAATACGCGGCGACAAGCTCACCATGGCGACTCGCGCCACGGGGCAATGTATCTGCTCTCAGCATAACACCGATTGGACTTGAGTGCCAGAACGCGGTTGCCGGTGGCTTGCCTTCCCGGAAACCTGCGTGTTAAGGTAGATTTCGCTCGACGAAGACTGGCATTGCCTCTGCGTTGGTAAGGTAACCAATTTGGATTTTCAACCACTTCGACGACAAGCACGGGGATGGGTCGGCACGAGCTTCCTCCTTGTGGCTCTTCTTCCTCCCGGTTCTGTGATGGCCGTGACCTCACCTGGCTCACCGGTTGCACAAGCTCCCTCCGCGACTGCGTCCGCGACGACTGGGGCCCAAGCTGAGCAGGTGGTCCTCTTCGTGCTGGAAGGCATTGGTCAGGAGTCGCTGAAAGGCGGGTCCATGCCGGTCTTCAGCCGCCTCGTCAAAGAGGGCTCGGTCACTTGGTCCGCCTCTGCCGTCAAGCCGCCGCTACGATTGCCGACGATGGCCTCGCTGTTGACTGGGATGCCGGTTGAAAAGCACGGCGTGACCTGGGACTCCTTTGACTTCGCGCGGGGCTACCCCAGACCGCCGACGGTCTTTGATTACTTGGATTTGAGTGGAGGGAAGGACAGTGCGATCTTCTTCATGGATGAGTCCATGTATCAGTTGGCCAAGCCGGAACCCTATACGGATTATCAGATGTGCGGGCCGCTGAAACCAGAGTGCAGTCCCGCAACCGTGATTAGCTATATTCGCGACTATTTCCGCAAGGCGACAAGTGGCGATGGTCACGGGCACGCGATTTTGTCCCTGCCGCATTTTCTGGTGGTGCATCTTCCTGAACCAAGCCGGGCTGGGCTGGCCCATGGATGGAACTCGCGGGCCTACCGTGATGCGCTGCGGACGGTGGATTCGGCAATCGGTTCCGTTCTGGAACTCTATGGGGAGTTGGGGCTCTTGAAACGAACGACAGTCTTGGTCACCGCCCTCAACGGGTACGGGGCGGCAAAAGCCAGCGGGAACGGTGCTGGTCTGCCGCACGTGCCCTGGATTGCCTGGGGGGCCGGCATTAAAGCAGGAAAAATCATTCACCAGCCGGTGTCGATTCTGGATACAGGAGCGACGGTGCTCCGGGCGCTCGGCCTGGAGACTCACACCGAATGGGAGAGCCATGCGGTGGAGGAAATCTTTGCGGCCCCTCGGTCGGTGCAGGTGGACATGGGGTCTGGAGCTGATGCGCACTCACGATGATCCTCTGCATGGCTGCTCCCCGTCAATGGCTGGGACCTCTACGTTGGTACGCGCACGGGGCTCGGGGGTTGGTGTCGGTCTGGGCATCGGCCTGCTGCTCACGGCGGCGAATGTCCTGCTGTCGGAAGCCGCGCCACCGGCGCACAGCAAGGAATTCCCGATTACGGTCAACGCGACTGAACTGGACCCGCCCACGTGGTGGCACGTGCCGGGGGTGACTCCGATGATTATGACCATGGACCCTGAGACCACCGAGGCGCCGCGGACGACGGAGTCGCGCGAGCTGAAGCTCAAGCCAGGCACCTATCGCTTCGGGACCTTTACGTTCGATTTCCCCTTTGTCGTGACGCTTGATGGTGTGCTGGACTTTGCGCGCTCCCTCGATCAGTGTGTGTCCGGACGAGGGACGCAGACGCTGACGGTCCGCTGTTCTCAGATGCAGCCCTACGTCGGTCCGCCCGATTATCATGACGGTGCGGTTACGAGGTGATGTATGTCTCAGGTTGTTGAAGATTTGTTAGAAGCGCTCGAGGACGTGGATGATGCGACTCGGGAGGAAGCGGCCAAGGCTCTGGCCGAGCTTGCCGATCCGATCGCGCTGGAACCTTTGCTGCGAGCCTGTGAAGACGAATTCTGGTCGGTTCGCTCCCACGTCGCCTGCGGAGTGGGCAAGATCGGTGGGCCTCAGGCGATCGAGGCCCTGGTGACCTTGTTCAATGACCCCATCATGGAGGTGAGAAACGCAGCCGTTGCCGCGATGGCTCATCTGGGCGAGGTGGCTGTCGCGAGACTCCTCAAGGCTCTCAAAGACGAGCGGTGGCGGGTTCGGGAACATGCAGCAAAGGCCTGTGGGGAGATCAAGACCACCCGGACGGTGGATGCGCTGATCGTGGCCTGCCGCGATCGGGACGGCGCGGTGAAGAGCGCGGCGGCCGAGGCCTTGGGGAAGATGGGGGATCCCAAGGCAATCCCGGCGCTCATCAAGCTGTTTCGGGATTCGTCCAAGACAGTTCGGGAAACGGCCGGCACGGCGCTGGTGACGATTGGGGCTCCCTCTGTGGACGCACTCATTGAGTGCCTCAAGGATAAGGACTTCGTGGTCCGCTGCCATGGGGCCCGTGCGCTTGGCGGGATGACCAACGATTACCAATACGGCCGGTCTTGGGTCAAAGACCCGCGCGTGGTGGTGGCCCTGATCGAATCGCTGAAGGATCCGGATCGTGCCGTGCGCGAAGATGCCACCATCGCATTGGGAATGATCGGGGACCCTCGGGCCATTGATGCATTGATGGAGGCGATGAAGGATGGAGCCGTGAAGCGGCACGCCATCATGTCGCTTGGCATGATCGGCGACGTTCGCGCACTACCGCCGGTGCTTGCCGCGCTGAAGGGGAAAGGCATCCGTCAGGATGGCACGCCGATGCCGGGCTGCATCGTCAGTGAGGAAGCTTTCATCAAAGAAGCGGCAGCCACGGCGCTGGGACACTTCCGGGATCCACGCGTGATCCCCGACCTCATCCTGCTCCTGAAAGACGGCGTGCTGCGGGAGCGGGCCGCCAACGCGCTGGTGCTGATCGGCGATGCTGCCATCGAGCCGCTGATCTCGTTCCTCTATGACCCGAAGGCTTCCGAAGTGGAGTCGGAAGGCGAGCGAGTGCTCTCGTTCGCCTCAGCCCGACTCAGCGCGGTCGATGCGCTCCGGCAACTGGTCTTAGAAACGCTCCAGAAACTCGGTTGGGAACCGCCGCAGGAGGAAGAAAAGGTGGACTCGAGCCAAACCGATAACCTCAGGGTTGATCTGCCTCTGGGGGATACGGGGCGCTTCGGTCCGTCCGGAGACCTGGCCAAGGGCGCGATGTAACGCCTGCCGGCTGCTGAAAACACTCTCCAGCTGCGTTCTCAGTCGCCCGTCTCCCTGCGACGTACCCGAAAAAAGTACGTCTCAGTCGCCGCGCTCCCTGTGGCCTTGCTGGCGGCCGTTTTGAGCAGCCTCTAAATTCTTACTATTTTCGGACGGCCAGACCGTGGGTGTCGGCGGTTTCCTTTCCCTCCTTCATGTTGGTGATCTTGGCCACGCCGGCGAATTCCCCGCCCTTTCCACCATCCATGACTTTGATCACACCCACCCCAGGGGTTGAGCCCTTTGCGTTGTTCACGTTCTTGTCATTCCCCGTGAGCGGATTCGGGCCTCGCAAACCCACGAACACATAGGCGCCGTCCGGCGCCATGTCGAGAAGATCCGGCGCCGGATCGTCGCTGATCGAGCCGGCCAGGTTGATGGAGCCCACGCTCATGTTGGACACCGTATCAATGACCTCAATGTTGTTACCAGCTCGGTCCGCGCTCCAGAGATATCGGCCGGCCGCCGTCATGCCATGCGAGTCTGCAACCTTTTCGTCGCGCGACGTGATCAGCTTCGCCGAGACAGACTTAGGGAGATTGGACAGGTCCAGGGCGTAGACGTCATAGGAGAGGGGAGCGACCGGCCAGCCACCCCCCGAGTTGATGTACATCGTGTTGCCCACCTGGATGCCGCCGCAGCCGGCCGGATGAACCTCGGCGTTGGTCAGGGTCGCCACGACCTTCATCGGAGTTACCGTCACGTCCGCGACGAACAGCCCGCCTCCCCGTAGCGTGACAAACGCGTACTTGCTGGACGAATCCGTGATCGGGCATATCGGCGAGTTGTCCGGGCGCTCGCCGCTTTCCAGGGCTCCCAGGTCCATCACGTCCTTCTCCGCATCAAAGCTGAATTTATGGGCCTTGTAGTCGGTCCAGATCCGGATGAACTTCTTCTCAGCGATGTTGGCTGCGAGCACCATCTTCTGGTCAGGTGTCGGCCAGGCCGCATGGACGTTCTTGCCCATATTGAGGCATGCTTCTGGCTTTCTGGTGGCGGCGTCCATGAACAGAACCTGTCCGCTCAGGAACGAGAGCACGACGTGCGACTGGTCTTTGGTGAAAAACAGCATGTGAGGCCGGCGGACCGCCTTCTTGGTCGCGTCTTCACAGAACTTGTTGATCTCGCCGCCGATGTCCATCGTGACCGTGGGCTTCGCTGCAGAAGGATTGGCCGCCAGTTGCGCCCCATCGTAGATGTACAGGAAGCCCCCGCTTTCCTTCGCCGTGTCCGATTGGTCCGTGATCCAGACTTCATACGCGTAGGCGGTGGATGGGAGCGTCGCAGGCAGGCTTACGTCCACAAGCAGTGCGAGAGAAACCGCGAAGCAAAGCCTTACTAGGGTCCCGTTGCGAATGGTTGCTGACCTGCTCATCGGAGTCCTCCTTGCTGAACGGGCGATGTACTGTCTGACAGATGTTGTTGGGGAGGGGATGTTGTCTATACGATGGAACGGCGGATACATACTAAGCACCCCTGCTTCGTCTGTCAACACGAGGAATGAGCTGTCGCGAGAGAACACAGCTTTGGTCGGGACCCTCTAGTTGACCGTCTGAAAAAGCCTGTGTTAAGGTACTCAAACCCAAGTCCAGAGCGGCCAGGAACAGCGGTGAGCAGACGGCCAGCCCTGCTCTCTTTCGTTCAAGTCGGTTTCCTTGCCGCCTGCCTTCCGACCGCCGGCTGATTCCCGAACGGTGGAGTCATAGGAAAACGGCAAGGGACCGGTGACCAATGGCGGACAGCGTTCTTGAACAGATTGCGGCGCTGAAAGACGAGGATTGGGCTATTCGCGAAGAGGCGGCTTCGATGCTGGCCTCGTTCCGTGACGCGCGAGCCGTTGTCCCCCTTGTGGCTCTGCTGAGTGATCCCGACCGAGCTGTGCGCGATGCCGCGATCGCTGCCTTGACGGCGATCGGAGAGGCCTCTGTCTTGCCGGTCAGCACCTGCCTCAAGAATGGGGATCTGACCGTTCAGGAGCTGGCTGCCTCGATACTGGCGACGATCGCCGATAGTCGTGTCCTCGGCCCTCTGATCGAGGCGCTCAAGAGCCAAGACTGGGTTGTTCGGATGCAAGCCGCTAAAGCCTTGGGGCGTATCGGCGATGCGTGCGCGGTCCCGGCCCTCATTCCGCTTCTGCAGGACAAGGTGAAGGCAGTCCGGGTGGATGTAACCAGTGCGCTGGCCCTGATCGGCCAGGCTGCGATTCCCTCGTTGCTGGAGGCGTTGAAGCATGACGAGTGGATCGTCCGACTCCATGCGGTGGAAGCGCTGGGTCAGATGCAATCGCCCGACGCGGTCGAGCCATTGCTCTACGTGTTGTTCAATGATCGGGACGCGGCGGTCCGCGAGGATGCGGCGCGCGCGCTAGGCGAGATCAAGGATCCTCGAGCGGTTGAGTTCCTCCTCACAGCCATGAACGAGGTTGGGGTGCGTCCCCTGGCAGTAGAAGCCCTGGGCAAGATCGGTGACCGGCGAGCAGTCCCGGCGCTGATCGGAATCGTGACCGGATTCAACAAGCCCGCCCACAGCCGGCCCATTGACGGATGTGGCGACCGATGGGATGAGGAGATGCTGGCGATGGGAGCGGCCGTGAAAGCCCTCGGGCAGATTCGAGATGAGGCCGCGATTCCGACGCTCACGACGGCGCTGCAAAACACCGTCGTCCGCGCAGAAGCCGCAGCGGCCCTCGCCGCCTTCGGCTCGAAGGTGATCCCGTTCCTGCTCGAAGTCCTGAGGAAGGAGCGGGATGACAATATCCTGTATCATGTCAAGGAAACACTGACGCAGGTGGGGTGGAGGCCAAATCGAATTTGAAGATCTGGCGATTTGGTGATTTGGCGAATTGATGAAGTTCGCGTTGATCAATCACCAAATCATGCAATCAGCACATCAACAAATTCTTGAGAGATGGCGAAAGAGTCACTAGAAACTCTGATTGCCGAGCTGGTCCATGAGGAGGACTGGCGTCGGATGCGCGCCACAGCGGAGTGCGTGAAGGGCGGCCCCAAAGCAGTGGACGCCTTGATCCATGCCTTGGAAACCGGCAGCCCCCCGCTGAAGATGGAGATTGCTGGTATGTTGGCGCGAATCAAGGACCCTAAAGGCGGTGTCTCCTTGGTGCGCCTGCTCAGGGACGAGGACGATGGAGTCCGCAAAGCCGGCGCCATTGCCTTGGAACAGCTGGCCGGCGTGCTTGATACGGCAGCAGCCTCAGCACTGGTCCAAGCTCTCCATGAGCTGAAGGAGGAGGGACAGCGGAAGCAGGTGATCGCGCTCCTTGGGGTCATCCCCAACGCCATTGAGCCGTTGACCGCCATGCTCCAGAATCCCGATGCGGAGGCTCGAATGACCGCGGCGACAATCTTGGAGCACCTCCTGGATCCTCGCTCGGCCGATGCACTGGTGGATGCGCTTGGAGATCCCGTCGTTCGGGACATTGCGGTTGGTACGCTGAAAAAACTCAGCGCCATCCGCGAGCGGATCGACCAGGCCTTTGATGCGCTCCGTAGCGTCGAAGAGTCGAGTGAGCGAGAGGAAGCGCGCATGGCCATCGTCATCGACCTGCTCGGGATCGGACGTTCGAGCGTGGAGATCCTGATCGAATATCTGCAGGACGACGACTGGCTGGTGCGGGAAGCTGCGGCGGATTTGCTCGGGAAGATCGGGGATGTTCGAGCGGTGGAGCCCCTGATAGAACGGCTTCGGGTTGATAAGGATACCGGAGTCAAGGAGTTGGCGGTCAAAGCCTTGGGCCTGATCGGCGATGCTCGTCCGGTGGAGCTGTTGGTAGAGGTCATCCCGATCCGGCCGCTCCGGACCTTGGCCATGGAAGCGCTGGCGAAGGTCAAGGATGTGGAGGTGCTGCGTCCCCACCTGGAACTCTTTGAGAGGCTGAAGACGGACCGCGATGGGCTGGTCTCCTACAATGCGGGGATCATCGTGGACAAGCTGGCAGCGACCGTGCAGGCAACCGAGGGGGCCGGGCAGGAGGGACAGGGCGACGATGAGTGAGGCTGATCGGCAGACTGACCGGGTGGAACAATTGCTTGCGGCCTTACGGGATGACAATGAAGCCTTGCGGGATCATGCTGTCGCCAGTCTCGGGCAGATGGGTGTGGAGGCATTGCCGCGTCTGATCGGCTTGCTGGCTGATGAAGACATGGTGATCCGGGAAGCGGGGACCAGCGCGATCGTCCGGATCGGCCCGGCCGCGGTCTGGCCGCTCATTGAAGCCTTGGACGATGATGAATGGGCCGTGCGCGAGCAAGCAGCCTCGGGGCTCGGGAAGCTCAAAGATCCACGTGCAGTCGAGCCGCTGGTCAAGGCGCTCAAGGATCGAGACGGGGCCGTTCGGACCGCGGCTGTTTGGGCCTTGGAGCGAATCGGAGACTCCCGGGCGGTCCCCGGCCTTGTAGGGGCCCTCTCTGACGGCACGCTCAGGGAGGATGTCGCTCGGGTACTCAAGAAAATCGGCGACGCGCGCGCGGTCGAGGCCCTGATCGACGGCCTGCTCGGGAACAACTGGATGGTGCGCCGCCATGCGGCGGAAGCCTTGGGGAAGATCGGGGATCCGCGCGGCGTCGGTCCGCTCATCGAAGCGCTCAAGGATGAGGACTGGCTGGTCAGGCGAAATGCGGCCGAGTCCTTGGCCCGATTAGGGGACAAACAGGCGGTCGAGCCCCTGTTGCCGTTGCTTGAGGACGAAAACCAGATGGTCCAGGAGACCGTGGAAGGCGCCCTGGCAAGTCTTGGGTGGAAACCAACGCAAACAAACTTATAGAGCGAAAAGGGATCAGCTATGGCAGAGGAAGTACCCAATCAACCGGGCAAGTTGATTCAGATCGGACCCAAGGGTGGAGCGAAGAAAGACGGGTTTAATCTGGTCACGGAGAAAGTCGTCGCGGTCAATCCGGCGTTGAAGCAACTGGAGGTCGAGCTGTTGGCCTACGACGGCAAGACCGTGGTGCTGGACGTTGCGGATGAGGCGCTTGAGGATCTGAATAAGATCAAACCTGGGGACGGCGCGACGATCCGGGTCGTGGAGGAGAACGGCAAGCGCGTCGCCAAAAGCTTGAGGATCCGGTCCCGGGATCCGAATGCAGCCAAGGCGGAAGCCATGCTGCTCGATCTGAAGGATACCCACTGGTTGAATCGGAAGTATGCCGTCGAGTCGCTCGGGGACATGAAGGAAACCAAGGCCGTCGGTCCGCTCGTCGAAGCGCTGACCGATGAAGTCGGCGATGTGAGGCAGCGGGCCTATGACGCGCTCATTAAAATAGGGCCGCTGTCTGTTCCGCAGTTGATCCCGCTCCTGGTGTCCGAGGAAGATGAACTGCGGCAGTCCGCCACTGAGATCATCAGAAAAATCGGGAAGCCTGCCGTCGAGCCCCTGGCTGTGGCCTTGGGCGAGGCCGATGACCGACTCAAGTCCAGAATTATGAAGGTGCTGGATCGGATGGGGTACAAACCCAAGGCCTGACGTCTCTGCGTGAAGCGATTTAGGTCGAGGGCTTGCGAGGAGTTCGGCCTACCGAGACATAGTGGAAGCCCAGGGCGGCAATTCGGTCCGGCTCATAGACATTCCTCAAGTCAATGAAGACAGGGCGGCGCAGCGCCGTCTTGATCCGATCAAAATCTAAGTTTCGAAACTGATTCCATTCGGTGACGAGAACCAGTGCATCGGCGTCCCGGGCTGCATCGTACGCGTCAATACAGGGGATGGCTCCGCGCAAAACCTTCGCGCCTTCCTCAAGAGCTGTGGGGTCATAGACGCGCACTTCAGCGCCTTCCGCCAGCAGGTGCTCGGCAATCGTCACGGCCGGGGCCTCCCGGAGATCGTTGGTGTTCGGCTTGAACGACAGTCCAAGTAAACCGACTGTTTTGCCCCGAAGCCCTCCAAGCGTCTCGCGAATTTTCTTCACCATCAGAACGCGTTGCCGTTCATTGACACGAGCCGCCGCCCCGGCAATCTCCATCTTGTATCCGGCTCGATCGCCTGTTTCAATCAGAGCGGCGAGATCTTTGGGGAAGCAGGACCCACCGAACCCCGGACCGGCATGCAGAAACTTGGAGCCGATCCGTCCGTCAAGTCCCATCGCTTTGGCGACGACTTGCACGTCAGCTTCCACCAGCTCGCACAGGTTGGCGATCTCGTTGATGAAGGAGACCTTGGTGGCCAGAAAGGCGTTAGAGGCGTATTTGATCATTTCTGCCGTGGGAATGTCGGTGACGACGAAGGGGGTTTCAAGCAGATACAGCGGGCGATAGAGATCTTTCATGATGGCGACCGCCTGCGGGCTGTCCGCCCCAAGGATAACCCGGTTCGGCCGCAGGAAGTCTTCGATGGCTGACCCCTCTCGAAGAAATTCCGGGTTGGACACGATGTCGAACCGATGCGGCTCGGACTGATGCTTGCGGATAACCTCGCGGATCTTCTCGCCGGTGCCCACCGGGACGGTGGATTTGGTGGCGATCACTTTGTAGCCTGTCATGTGTCGAGCGATCCCTCGGCCGACCTCCTCAACGTATGAAAGATCGGCGGATCCATCAGTCCTCGATGGAGTCCCGACCGCGATAAAAATCACCAGGGCCTGCTCGACCGCCTTGGCGATGTCCGTGGTAAATGCCAGACGATTTTCACGCAATCCTTTGGCCACGAGCTCCGTGAGCCCCGGCTCGTAAAACGGGACTTCGCCTTTCTCCAGCTTGGCAATCCGCCGGGCATCCGTATCCATGCAGGTGACGGTCAGGCCGAATTCCGCGAAACAGGCCCCGGTGACCAGCCCGACGTAGCCTGTTCCAATCACGCTGATATACATCTTGAGCCCTCGTAGAATAGCAAGCAGTCGGACGCGTTGTCTTGCGGTTCTTGGAACGACACGCTGCGGGATTGTATCAAGGCTTCTTTGATGAGACAAGCATGCCGGCTATTCCGTGAAAGTTCTCCGTAGCCGCGCGTCAGAGCGATTGACAGCCTCCAGTCGGTTCAGTACAATTTCGCCGGCTTTTGCTGTTGCCAGAGTGGGTTAACTTCATGGTGCTACAAAGCGGCGCAATCCTGCGCCCCCTGGCTGTGATGATGAGCCGCGACATGAGGACGATTGGCCCGGACGCGACGCTCGCGGAAGCAGCCGGCCTCATGCGTGATGCAAGAGTCGGGGCGTTGCTGGTTTCCGGGCAGGGGGCGTATCTGGGAGTGGTGACGGAGACCGACTTGGTTCGGAAAGCAATGGCCGGGGGGCTCGACTTGACTCACGAGCGGGTTCGCAAGGTCATGAGTAGTCCCCTGATTACAATCGAGATCGATCGCTCCGCACATGAGGCCAGCGACCTCATGGCTGAAAAGGGTATCAGGCACCTGGCCATCACGCAGGATGGCCAGGTCGTCGGGGTTATTTCGGTCCGCGACCTGCTCCGCTATTTTAAGAATTGGGGAGCCCTTTGATTTTGCCTCGGGTCCGGGCCTCCTCTTCTCACCACCGTACCATCACCTGCACCATAAGCGCATGACGTCCTTGTCGAACAAGGCAAACTGGTCGCGACTAGGCCTGTTTGCCACCGCGTTCATCAGCGGGGCGGTCGTGATGGCGCTCGAGATTCTGGGGAGCCGTCTTCTGGCTCCGGTGTTTGGCAACTCGCTGTTTGTGTGGGGCGCGCTGATCGGGGTGATCCTGGCTGCGATGAGCAGCGGGTATGCCACCGGGGGCTGGCTTGCCGACCGTCGCAGCAGCGGCATCGTGCTTGCCTGGCTCCTCCTGGGATCGGGCGCTTGGACCTTTCTGTTAGCGGGAGTCGGACAGCCGGTGATGTTCAAGGTCTCGGCGTGGGTAGAGGATCCGCGGTGGGGCCCCTGCTTCGCGGCGAGCATACTCTTGGCGCCTCCGGCGTTCGGGCTGAGCGGGGTACTTCCGGCCCTGCTTCGACTCTCTATCGCCGATCTGGGACATTTGGGTCAACACACAGGGGCGATGATCGCGGTTTCCACGGTAGGAAGCCTGGTTGGCACGTGGGGGACCGCCTTCTACCTGTTGACCTGGCTCGGAAGTGTGATGCTAATTGCGGCGCTTGGGGGAGTTCAGGTCATGTTGGGTCTTCTCTGGTGGTGGCGAACCGTTGTGGTACGGTCCGGTGCTGCAGCCCCTGCCATCGGCGGTCTTCGCCTGATCGCAGTGATGGCTGGAGGCCTCGGGTTGATCTTGCTCGGGTGGCTGGCTCTTCATCCCATTGCAGTGCTCCCCCCCCCTGTTTATCAAGAAGACAGCCCCTATCAGCAGATCCGCGTACGGGACGATGATCTGTTGCGGTATTTAATCCTGGACCGTACCTTCCATGCCGTCATGTGGAAGGTGGACCCGGTGGAGTTGTTCCTGCCTTACAGCCAGATGATGATGGCCGCGCTGGGGCTGCACCCTGATCCAGCAAGGGCACTGGTCCTCGGCCATGGCGGTGGATCTCTGGCCAAGTGGTTAGCCCGTCGGTGGCCTGGTCTCGGACTGGATCTCGTCGAGGTGGACCCCTCCGTGGTCCGGGCGGCGGAACAATATTTCGGGTACCACACGACCAATGCGCATCATGTGTACGTGAAGGATGCCAGAGTATTCTTGCGAACAACGGATACCCGCTATGACATCATCTGGCTGGACGTGTTTGCCAGGCATTTGATCCCCTTCCACTTGACCACCCAGGAGTTTTTCTCCGAGGTTCGCGCGCATTTGAATCCTGATGGGGTGCTGGCCGTGAACCTGTCGTCAACCGGCGATGGAGCAGACCGCCTTCGGTCCTACGCGGTGGTGGAGACGCTCAGAACGGTGTTTCCCCAGATCGAATCCTTTGGGATCAAAGGTCCCTGGCGGGCCGCTTCTCAAAAGGCCGAGCCGGAGAACCTGATCTTTTTCGCCGGCTTCCCGGTTGCCAGGATGCGCCAGCCGGAATTTGCCGCTCGAGTCAGTGAGCTCGTCGCCCAACGTCGGCTGCCGGTCGAAGTGCCGGGATTGCTTGCCACCCGTCGGGAGCAGGAATGGCCGCGGGGAGTTGTTCTCACAGATGATTACGCGCCTTTCGACATTTTGGTGGGAAGCGGGATACCCGAGAGCGGGCCTCTCGCTCTTGGCCTTTTAATGAGCCAGTAACTGGATCTGGCCTTCATCGTTAAGGCCAAACCTCTCGTCACTTTCCTTCAAAAGAACGGCCTTGCATCCTCACAAAGTCCTATGCTATAAGGGGCACCAGGTAACGAGGTTCCTGGGTTCAAAGCCAGAAAGTGCAGATCGTTGCCAAGTTGCTTGGGAGGATTCTTTATCATCACCCTTTTACATTTTGCCGTAAGGAGGGAGGCCATGGCTAGGATGATCTTGTCGATATTTTTGGGCCTTGTCTTTATTGTAGCTGGCGCATCGGTTTCATTCGCCCACCAGGCGGGCGGTGTCGAGGTTGGCGACCTGGAAACGGGGTCCGTTGTCGGTACGCCGTTTAAGGAGTTAGGCGTTGATGGAGAATTGTTTGCCATTGAAATCGGAAACATGAAGGTCTGGTATCCACCAGTCACGGTCGTGGACTTTAAGAGCCGTACCGGGCGTCCGGTTGTACTCAAAGTGACGAATAACTCAACGGCCGAGCACGGCTTCTTCTTGACGGCCGATCAGGGGGAGTTTACCGCGCCCACCGTGTTGAACGTGAAACTAGTGCTGAAGCCAGGAGAAACCAAATACATCGGCATCCCAACCAGTGATCTCTTCTACGCGACCTCGGCAAACACGTTCGTGTACAAGTGCCACTTGCACCCTACCCACGTTGGGGGCAAGTTTGTGGCGTTAGGGCGCTAGCTCAACGAACGAAGCCAAGAGAAGAAACCAAAGGCCCCCCCGCCTTCACCGGGGGTGGGGCCTTTTTTTGTGGGTCGAGGATTAGGAACGAGGTAAGTCCTGGAGAGCTCAAGCTGACTCAGGTTCGCAGTCCACGCTTAAATCGAGCGGAATATTCTGAGCTGCGGCCAGTTTCCCTTCCACGACCAGCAGCAAGAACCTATTTTCAATAGGCTCTTGGCTCGCCCGGTTCATCACGACTGTATTGACATCAACCACCAACTCGTTCTCAGCCTCTCGGTGGGCGTTGTTCACAACCCAAAAATAGCTTTGGGCTGTGGGGAATTGTTTGGCCATGAAGCTCTCAATGACACCGGAAAGGTCGCCGGTGCTGGCTGGTGCTGACACCGAGACCAACACACTCACGAACAGACCTATCAGCAAGGCCAATCTGGTGCGCATGGTTGCTACCTCTTAACTCATCTCAGAAGAAAGAGCATCCAATGGATTCGTTAAAAATATTATAGCACCAAGTCCAGATAAATCGTCCAGATAAATCCAGGCCTTCGGGTCTTTCCCCGAGCTTCTGGCCTGGTGTGTTCTCCGGTCCACAAAAACAGAAGCCCCCTCCTCATGCAGGAGGGGGCTTCTGTCTCTGGGGTAATGGGTTGAAGTACCCTATCCCCTGGGGTGTAGGGTGAAGGCTTGTTAATTCCTGACGCCGCTCCACACCTTCGCGTCGTCAATATGTTTGTCGGGATTGAGCTTCCTGGCTTTCTCCAAGAGAACCTCAGTGGTCTCAGGATAGGCAGGATCGGAGATACAGCAGTTATCTACCGGACAGACAGCAGCGCATTGAGGCTCGTCAAAATGGCCGACGCACTCTGTACACCGATCATGAGTGATGACGTAGATGCTGTCTCCGACGCCCTGACCATCACCCACATGATATCCCTTACCTTCCGCATCGCCCCGAGTCTCGAAAATGGCCTCGTTGGGACATTCCGGTAAGCACGCCCCACAGGAGATACATTCATCGGTGATTAAAAGAGCCATGAGCCTAGCCTCCTTCCGACCAGTATTCAGCTTCCTTCAATATTGCATTGACAAGCGCGAATATGCACTCCCATAGTCGTCTTGCGAACTGTTGTCATTTTAGACTCTGTTCCTTTTCCAAGTCAACAGAGAAAAGGGCGTTCAGAAGGCCTATCTGCTTGATCTGTATGGGTCATTGGGCCTAGATTGAGAGGAGAATTGACCGGAAAAGTTCGAAGGGAGCACCCGTGGGGCAATTCGGACCTTGGAAGTCGTTGCTGAGGCAAAGTCGCGTGTTTGTACTTATTGTGCTCGCGCTCGTTCTGATCGCGGGGAGCCTGTTCCTCACCAATCGGAAAGACTTCGACATCATCGTGGTCACCTTTCCCAACGGAAGAGAGATGGAAGCGGAAGTGGCGGATACGCCGGAAAAGCTTTTGTTCGGTCTGGCGTTCAGAGAGGGATTGCCGCCCAATTCAGGGATGCTGTATATCTTTGAAACCTCCGACCGTTACCGAATGCGCACGAAGGGCTTTAAGATCCCAGTCGATATGATTTGGGTGGACGAGAGCCGGCATGTGGTGCATATGGTAGAAGGTGCAGATCCCTGTTCTCAGGACCCATGTCCGCTCTATGGGCCGCCTCCAGAGAAGGCCAGGTACGTGATCCAGACGCTGGCAGGGTTCATCAAGCTCGAAGGCCTGGTGCCGGGCATGGAGTTAAAGTTCACGCTCCGATTGTGACTTGAATCGTGGCACGGTCCCAGGGAGACCAGCAAAGCGGAAGGGTGAGAGCGCATGGACGGATTTCAACTGGTCGCTCGGAGCGATGAAATCCCGCCCGGTGAATCCAAGATCGTCGTCGTCAACGACAAATCGATCGCCGTCTTCAACGTCGAGGGCACCTTCTATGCGATCTATAATACGTGCCCTCACGAGGGAGGGCCGCTTGGCGAAGGACGGCTCAAGGGCTACGTGGTGTCCTGTCCGTGGCATGATCTGGCCTTCGATGTTCGCAACGGGCAAGGAACCGACGGAGGCGGATACTGTGTCGGAAGCTACGAGGTGCGAGTCGAGGGCCAGGAAGTGTTTGTCGCTGAGCGTCGGAAGGTCTAGGACTCCTGCTGCTGGTGCGGGAGCTTTTCTTTAAACGTCAATCCGGATGACGGGGCGGAAAGCGACCGATGGAGAACACGGCAGTGAGCCAGCAGCCTGGGCATGACGGGGCAAGGGGGGAACAGGATCGTGACGCGAAGACCATTACCGCTACTCTTGGCTCGAGCTTTCAGATCCATCTCTGGGAGGATCGTACGCGCGGGGAACTCTGGGTTCCGTCGTGCGACCACAGGTCGCTCGTCCTGGTCAGCGACGATTTCCTTCGGACAGCCAGCGGCAACGCGGTGGATGCCGGGCGGCGGACGTTCGAGTTCAAAGCGGTTACCCCTGGCACGCATCGGCTGGTGTTTGAGAAACGCATGGGATGGAAATTCACGGCTGAGGACCGACGGGTGTTTCGCGTCCTGGTTGGCGTTTAGACCCACTGTGCCGAGGTGAGATGATGGCAGACATCGGGTTTCTGAACGGCCGGTTCATGCCGCTGGCGGAAGCCATGGTTCCAGTGGAGGATCGTGGGTACCAGTTCGGGGACGGGGTGTACGAGGTGATCCGCACGTATCGCGGCGTGCCGTTTCAGTTGGAAGCGCATGTGGCTCGCCTGGAACGGAGTGCCGTGGCCATAGGTTTGCCGCTGCCATTTCGGGCGGCAGAATGGTCGAGCTACGTGGCTGAAGGCATTCGGTTGGCCGGTTATGCGGAGAGCAAGGTCTATATCCAGCTTACGCGGGGAGTAGCGCCGAGGGATCATCTGTTTCCGGTCGGGACTCCCCCGACAGCCGTGATGACCGTTCGGCAGATGCGTTCACTGGACCCTGTCTTATGCGCGACCGGCGTGCCGGTCATCACGGTGGCGGATCTCCGATGGGGACGGTGCGACATCAAGAGCCTGAACCTGCTTCCCAATGTGATGGCTCGTCAGCAGGCCAAAGACGCCGGCGCCTTTGAGGCCATCTTCGTGCGGGCAGGCGAGGTGTCCGAAGGAGCCGTCAGCAATGTGATGCTGGTTCGCGCCGGTGTCTTGGTCACGGCGCCGGCAGATGAGCGGATTCTCTCCGGTGTCACTCGCGCGGTGGTGCTGGACCTTGCGCGCAAGGAAGGCATTCTGGTGGAGGAACGGGCCATTCGCGTCGAAGAATTGCGCGGGGCCGACGAGATCTTTCTGACAGGCACGACAGTAGAAATTTTGCCGGTGATCGGCGTGGATGGCGTGGTGGTCGGGACGGGAAAGCGGGGAGAGCTGACCCGTTTGCTGAGTCATCGCTTTCGAAGCTTTGTGGAGTAAGTAGCAAGCACGGCTCCTTTCCCATCCAGCGCACCGGGCACCCTCTTGCTTTGGCTGGCACGAAGTGGTATTTTGCACGCACTGGAAGTGGGCTCAAGCCCACTTTTTTGTTTGAGTCCGTGCAGGAAGGGGCCTCGCGAGGAAACGCCCCCGTGAGGCGGGAGTATGGAGCATCCTCAGCAGATCGCTGAGCGTGTGAAGGCGATCGCGGCCCCGATTGTGTGGGCACTGGGACTCGAACTGGTTGAGGTCGCCTGTTCCGGGCAAGGGGGTCGGACGGTGCTCAGGGTGTTTATCGATAAGCCAGGAGGGGTCAGCCTGAACGATTGCGAACAGGTTCATTTGTCGCTCGGGACCGCCCTCGATGTCGAGGACCCGATTCCTCACGCCTATACGCTTGAGGTGTCTTCTCCCGGCCTGGACCGGCCGTTCAGGAAGCGTGAGGATTATTGTCGGTCGGTCGGGAAGCGGGTGTGCGTGAAGCTCAGGCAGCCCCACGAGGGGCAATGGCGTGTGGTGGGGCGGCTCGTTGAGGTGGAAGAACCGGGAGTGACGCTGGCCCTGACGCAGTCGCGTCAGAACCAGACCGTCCGGCTGGATTGGGAGGCGATCGCAGAAGCGCGCCTCGAGGTGGAGTTTGGAGCCGGGCATGCGACCAATATGAGATCGCGATAGCGGGAAGCAGGGGCTATGAACCGAGAACTGATTGCGGTGATTGACCAAATCGGCCGGGAAAAAGGCATCGATAAAGCCAAGGTCATCGGGGCCGTGGAAGCGGCTCTGCAGACGGCGGCCAAAAAGCGATTTGGTCAGGGTGAAAACATCCAGGTTGAGATCGATTCGAAAACAGGCGAGATCAACGTCATCTCGGTGAGGCGGATCGTGGAGTCCGTCACGAACCCCAAGGCCGAAATCTCAATCCTTGAGGCTCGGCGGGTGGATAGTGAAGCGGAGGTGGGTGACGAGATCGGTTCCGTCATCGAAATGGAAGAATTGGGACGAATTGCGGCCCAGACAGCCAAGCAGGTGATCTTTCAAAAAGTTAGAGAAGCGGAGTGGGAAGCGGTCCAGAAAGAATATGCCACGCGTCAAGGTGATCTAATCAACGGGATTATTCTCGGGCAGGAGCGCCGCAACTATCTGGTCGATCTTGGAAAAACCGAAGCGATCCTGCCGATACAGGAGCAGATTCCCCGCGAATCCTACAGGAGAGGGGATCGGGTGAAGGCCTACCTGCTCGAGGTGCGGCGCACGCCGAAGGACGTGCAGGTGATTCTGTCACGGACGCACCCTCAGTTCGTGAGCAAGCTGTTTGAGCTGGAAGTTCCGGAGGTGGCTGAAAAGATCGTGGAAATCAAGGGTGTCGTCCGAGAGCCGGGCGACCGGACCAAGATCGCGGTGGCATCGCGGGAAAAGGCTGTGGATCCGGTTGGGGCCTGTGTCGGGATTAAGGGCTCGCGCGTCCAGGCTGTCGTCCGCGAGCTACGAGGGGAAAAGATCGACATCATCGCATGGACCTCCGATCCACGAGTGTTTATCGCGGAGGCGTTGAACCCCGCGACCATCGAGAAGGTCGGCATCGATGAGGAGAAGAAGTCTGCGCTGGTCGTCGTGGCTGATTCGCAGCTCTCGCTTGCGATCGGAAAAAACGGCCAGAACGTGCGCCTCGCCGCGAAACTGACCGGGTGGAAGATCGATATTATCAGCGCGACGGAATATGAGAAGGAGAAAGTCGAACGGGACAAGGAAATTAAGGCGGCCCTGGCGGAAGAAGCGGAGGCTCAGCGGGAGGAGGAGGCCGCACGGGTGCAGCGCGAAGTGGAAGCCAGCCTGACGAGCGATGAAGCGGCAGAACAACCTGATGGACTGACTGCTGGCTGAGCCGAAACGGGATTGTGTGACATGAGAGTGCATGAGCTAGCCAAGAAGCTTGGGATGGAGAATCGGGATTTGATTCCCGAGCTCAAGCAAATGGGTATTGCCGTGGCGTCGCACAGCAGCACATTGGACGAGGCGGCTGTGCAGAAAGCCCTCGACAAGCTCTCGCCCAAAGCCACGTCGACGCACAAGGGGGGGGCCGGCCTGGAACAGGCCGGAACCGAGCCGGTCAAGCGGGACGAGGGGAAGAAGACGTCAAAGCTTGAGAAGGGAACGGGTGCTGTCCGCGACTCCGCCCACTCGGACCGAAAGGCCGTCCACGAGACTGCCAAGCGCGCCGGCCAGAAATCCGCGTCAGTCATCGTCGAAGAACCGCCGAAATCAGATAAACGGCGGATCCTGATCAAGCGACGAAAGACCGAAGAGGAGCTGGAAGCCGAAGCAGGAGGACCTGCCCCTGCCCCGTCCAGGCCGCTGACCTCGCCAGCCCTGACGCCCCATGAGGTCGTTCAGACCTCAACCACTCCATCGGCTCATCAGCTGGGCAGCGCTCCTCCTCTTCCGGAAGCTCCGGTTAGTGGGGCTCCATCTGTTTTCCCCTCCGTCGAGCGGCCGGCGGCGCCGAGGGAGGCCTCGCTGCGCGAAGCCGTCCCAAAGGGTTCACCTGATCTGCTGTCACCTGCCGCTCCTGCGCCCTCGGTGCTTCCCCCGCCGGCGAAGGAGTCAGAGGAGCGTCGTGCAGAAAAAAAGAAAGGCGGCCCGCTCGAATTCTCTGCGGGTGAGGTTGCCGGACTTCGGGACAAGCTCAAGAAGATCAGGAAGCCTGGTCGGACCCGCGATGATGAGGAGATCAGATTCCGGGAAGATGCTGCACGCTGGCAGGACCTTCGGGCCATTCCCGTGCATCGGCGCGAGGATCGTTCTCGCCACCTCCAGCCTTCCTCCGTCGCTGAGATCACCAAACCTCGGAAAAAGGTGATTAAGCTCACCGCTGGACTCACCGTGAAGGAATTCGCGGAACTGGTCGGCCAGCGTCCTGCCGAGATTATCCGGAAATTGATGGAGACCGGGCAGATGCTGACCCTGAACCAGCCGATCAACCCTGATGCCGCCTTGCTGATTGCGGAAGGGCTGGGGCTCAAGGCCGAAGTCTCGACTGAAAAAGAGAGCGAAGCGTTGTTGGAAGAGGCTGCCGAGTGGGCCGAGGAAGAGCATTTGGAACCCCGGCCACCGGTGGTCACGATCATGGGGCACGTCGATCACGGTAAGACGTCACTGCTGGACGCCATCAGGCAGACCAAGGTCACTGAACAGGAAGCGGGCGGTATCACTCAGCATATCGGCGCCTATACCGTGGAGGTCCACGGCAAGCAGGTCACGTTTTTGGATACCCCCGGCCACGAGGCATTCACCGCCATGCGGGCCAGGGGCGCCAAGATCACGGACATCGTCGTGCTCGTGGTGGCGGCGGACGACGGTGTCATGCCGCAGACCGTGGAGGCGATCAACCACGCCGTCGCGGCCAACGTCCCCATTATTGTCGCCATCAACAAGATCGATAAGTCAGGGGCGAATCCCGAGCGAGTCAGGCACACGCTCACGGAGCACAACCTGATTCCGGAGGCCTGGGGCGGACAAACAATCTTCGTGGAAGTCTCGGCGAAGCAGAAACTGGGCCTCGATTCCTTGCTGGAGATGATTCTGCTCCAGGCCGAAGTGCTGGAGCTGAAAGCGGATCCCCATCGCTTGGCCAAGGGAGCTGTCGTAGAGGCAAAACTCGACCGAGGTCGCGGTCCGGTCGCAACCGTTCTTGTACAAAGCGGCACGCTCCGGCTTGGCGATGTCTTTGTCGTGGGGACCTTCAGCGGGCGTGTGCGAGCCCTCATCACACATACAGGGAGCAAAGTGTCTGAAGCAGGCCCGTCAATGCCGGTGGAGGTGATCGGGCTCCTCGGCGTGCCTGCCGCCGGCGAACCGTTCGTGGTGGTCAACGATGAACGCGTCGCACGAGACATTGCCCAGGCTCGCCTGAGTAAGCAGCGCATCGCGGAACTGGCAGCAGGCACGACGCGCGTGACCCTCGATGACCTGTATGCGCGGATCAAAGAAGGTGAGGTCAAAGAACTGGCCCTTATCATCAAGTCTGATGTGCAGGGATCGGCCGAAGCCGTGTCGGAAGCGGTCGAGAAGTTGTCCACCGCAACCGTGAAGCTCCGGGTCATCCACAGTGGAGTGGGCGGCATCACGGAAACCGACGTGCTGTTGGCCTCAGCCTCCGGAGCGATTATCATCGGGTTTAACATCAGACCGGAGCCGAAGGCCGCGGCCTTGGCGGAGCACGAAGGCGTGGACATTCGTCTCTACACCATCATCTATGACGCGATCGCCGACATCAAAGCCGCCATGGAAGGCCTGTTGGAGCCGACGCTGAAGGAGCGGGCGCTGGGCCGGGCTGAGGTGCGCAAGGTCTTTACCATTCCAAAGGCCGGCGTGATCGCCGGTTCCTATGTCCTCGACGGAACGATTTCCAGGGCCAGTGCGGGGGTCCGCGTGGTCAGAGATCACGTGATCGTTTATGAAGGCAGGCTCGGCTCGCTCCGCCGGTTCAAGGACGACGTACGTGAGGTCCAGCAGGGGTACGAGTGCGGGATCGGCGTCGAGAACTTCAACGACCTGAAAACTGGCGATATCCTCGAAGTGTACGTGTTCGACAAGGTGGCGACTAAGCTGTGACGCGGTTCTCCTGGCTGGTCCGGCCACGCGGCTGCAGGTATGGTCGTAGGGCTCTGCACGGTTGAACTGTATATCCCGAACGGCCACTCCCTGAAGGCGAAACGGCAAGTTCTCTTGAGCCTGAAGGATCGCCTCCGCGACAAGTTCAACGTGTCGATCGCCGAAGTGGGCGAGCAGGACCTCTGGCAAAAGGCGGTACTCGGGATCGCGTGCGTGGCCAACGAGGGTGCGTATGTGAACCAGGTACTGGACCAGGCGATCAATGTAATTCGGTCCGTTCCGACGATCGAATTGGTCCAGTTCCGCATCGAACTGCTTTAGCATTGTGAGGTTCGTTTGGTCTGTTTGATCGGTTTCGTCCGTGAACGGACTGAACGGATTCAACAGAGCGAACGTCTGAGACGATGGCCAAGGCGACATACATGCGGGCCACGCGCGTGGCAGATCAGATTCGCATGGAAGTGGCCGATATCCTCATGCGTAAAGCGAAGGACCCGCGGGTGAGTTCCGTGACGGTCACGGATGTGGAGCTGACCAATGATCTTCGGTTGGCAAGGATCTATGTCACCACGTTGCAAGAAGATGATGGTGAGGCGGGCGTCTTTGCAGGGCTTGCCAAGGCGTCCGGGTTCATCCGGGCTGAGCTCGGCCGACGGCTCAGCCTCCGCTATACCCCTGAGCTGGTGTTCGAGAAGGATGTAAGCGGGCCTCGGGGGGACCGTGTCCTCTCGCTTCTGGAGGGCCTGGGAGAGAAGGGATCGAACGCTCAGCCGGGAGGAAACGAAAGCTCCGTTGAGGGCGGACGTCATGCCGACGATTGAAGGAAGTCACGTGGCCATCGAAGGGACTGTGAACGCATCAGCAGCAAGCACCCTCGGTGACGGGATCCTGAACGTCAATAAGGCGAGAGGGTGGACTTCTCATGATGTGGTCGCCAAGCTGCGCGGCCTCTTGGGAGTGCCCAGGGTGGGCCATGCCGGCACACTTGATCCGGCTGCCACCGGTGTCCTACCGGTCCTGGTGGGGAGGGGGACGCGAATTGCCGAGTATCTGATGGACTGGGACAAGGAGTATCACGCGGTCTTGCGGTTGGGCGAAACGACCGACACGCAGGATGCCACCGGTGCCGTGCTGACACGATCGTCGACGGACAGCCTGACCGAATCAGGCATCCGTGCCGCGATCCAGCGGTTCCAGGGGAAACTTACACAGGTGCCACCGATGTATTCCGCCGTGAAGGTTGGCGGGGTTCCTCTGTACAAGGTTGCCCGCGCGGGGCGAACCGTTCAGCGCGGGCCTCGTGATGTGGTGGTGCACGAGATCGAGGTGCTGGGCATCGCCGGTCGTGATGTCTCGCTGCGCGTCGCGTGCTCGAAAGGCACCTACGTGAGAACCCTCTGTGCAGACATCGGGGAGGCCCTGGGCGTGGGCGGTCACCTGGTGGCGCTGGAGCGGACGCGGGTGGGGCCTTTGACCGTCGACCACGCGCTCAGCGTGGAGGCCATCGGCTCCAAATTCCTGCTCGGCCGATTGGGCGAGGATGTGATGTCGCTTGATGCGGCGTTGGAGTCCTTTCCGTCGTTGACCCTGGACCAGACCACGTCCGCCCGGGTCCTGCACGGCGTCCAGGTTCCGTTCGGAGCTCTGAAGGGGGACGAGAAGACGGCCGGGATGGCTTCCGGACGACCGGTTCGACTGAAGGATCCCTCCGGGCGTTTACTGGCTCTCGGGATGATGTCCGCGGGAGACAAACCAGTCATGCGGATCCTGAAGGTACTCGCGGATGAGTAGCGGGAAGGGGCAAACAGAACGAACAGACGGAGGACGGGGACAATGGCCTTGGTAAAGGAAGCGAAGACCGAGTTGATCCAGCAATACCGCCAGCATGAGACGGACACCGGCTCTCCGGAGGTGCAAATCGCGATCCTGACGAATCGCATCACCTATCTGACGGAACACTTCAAGCTCCATAGAAAGGACCACCACTCCAGAAGAGGCTTGCTGCAGTTGGTCGGCCGGCGCCGGCGACTACTCGATTATCTGCGCCGGATCGATGATGCGCGGTATCACGCAGTGTTGGACAGACTTGGTATCAGGAAGTAATACAACCCCCGCCAGCGCGAGCTGAGTCGGGAACTGTCGCACAGATGAACACGGACATGGGCTCACCTTAGAGAAAGTTGTGAGTGATGAGTTCTGAGTGATGTCGAAACCCCACACTCAGCACTCAAAACTCATGACTCACCACTTCGGATGTGAGCGCATCTCTGTGGACATCTGTGGGACGGGCAGGAAAAGGAGACCGAGAGCATGGTGCATGTCGTTGAAATGGATGTCGCGGGCCGGCGATTGCGACTGGAAACCGGGCGAGTCGCCAAGCAGGCAGACGGAGCGGTCCTGGCGACTTACGCGGACACTGTGGTGCTGGCGACCGCCGTGGCCTCCCAGACCGTCAAGCCAGGCATCGATTTTCTTCCGCTGACCGTCGATTATCAGGAAAAGGCCTACGCAGCCGGCAAGATCCCCGGCGGATACTTCAAGCGCGAGGGTCGTCCATCGGAGAAAGAGGTCCTCACGAGTCGGCTGATTGATCGGCCGATGCGGCCGCTGTTTCCAGAGGGCTATTATTTCGAAACGCAGGTGATTGCCTCGGTGCTCTCGGCGGATCAGACCGGTTCATCCGATGTGGTCGGCATGACGGCCGCTTCGGCGGCGCTGACCTTGTCTGATATCCCTTTCGAAGGGCCCGTTGCGGGAGTGAAGATCGGCCGCGCGAACGGTCAGTTTGTGGTCAATCCGTCTCTGGAGATTCTCGAGTCCAGCGATCTGCAATTGATCGTGGCCGGAACAGCCGATGCCGTCATGATGGTGGAAGGCGGCGGCAACGAGCTGCCGGAAGCAGTCATGATCGAGGCGATCGAATTGGCCCATGCCGAGATCAAGAAGATCGTCGCCAAGGTGCTCGAGCTGAAGGCACTAGCCGGTCGGCCCAAACGGGCGGTCAAGGCTGAACAGATCGATCCCGCCTTGGTCAGCGAGGTGCGTCAGTTGGTGGCCGGCCCGATCAGGGAAGCCATCTTGATCCCAAACAAAACTGCTCGACAGGAGCGGTTGGGCCAGATCCTCGAGGAGGCCGTCGAGAAATTGAAGACGGACGATCCCGATCGCAGCCGCCATATCAAGCTCGTCTTTCACTCGCTGGAATATAGCGAAGTCCGCAACATGATTCTGGAGCGAGGCATCCGGGCTGACGGTCGGGGGCCGGCCGACATTCGCCCGGTCACCTGCGAGGTGGGGGTGCTGCCGCGGACCCACGGCTCCGCCTTGTTCACCCGAGGGGAAACGCAGAGTCTCGCGGTCGTGACACTGGGTACCACAGAGGATGAGCAACGCATTGATGCGCTGGAAGGAGAGTACTATCGGACCTTCATGCTGCATTACAACTTCCCGCCGTTCAGCGTCGGTGAGGCGCGGCCACTCCGCTCGCCTGGTCGCAGGGAAGTCGGCCATGGGGCGTTGGCGGAACGCGCGCTCAAGCCGGTCATTCCTCCCAAGGAGGGGAAGGACGGATTTCCCTACACGCTGCGGCTGGTGTCGGACATCCTGGAGTCGAACGGGTCTTCGTCGATGGCCACGGTCTGCGGGGGAACGCTGGCGCTGATGGATGCCGGCGTCCCGATCAGAGCGCCGGTGGCGGGGATTGCGATGGGGCTCATCAAGGAAGGTGATCGCGTCATGGTGCTGTCTGATATCCTGGGACTGGAAGATCATCTAGGCGATATGGATTTCAAGGTGACCGGCACGAAGCAGGGTGTCACGGCCCTTCAGATGGACATTAAGATCGCCGGCATCACTTCGGCTCTCATGCGACAAGCCTTGGAGCAGGCCCGCACAGGCCGCCTCTATATCCTGGGAAAGATGGCGGAAGCCCTGCTGGCCCCGCGGCCGAACCTGTCTGCCTTCGCGCCGCGCATCCACACGATGCAGATCAAGCAGGACAGAATCCGCGATGTGATCGGTCCGGGCGGGAAGATGATCCGCAGCATCATCGCGGAATGCGGGGTCAAGATCAATGTGGAGGATACGGGCGTCGTCACGATTGCGGCGGTGGATGAAGCGTCGGCCAATAAGGCGAAGGAGATGATCAGTCGTCTCACGGAGGAAGTCGAGGTCGGCAAGATGTACCTGGGGACCGTGCGCAAGATCATGGATTTTGGCGCGTTCGTCGAAATCCTGCCGGGGACGGACGGACTGGTGCACATTTCGCAGTTGGCGCATCATCGAGTGAAAGCGGTCTCAGACGAAGTCGCTGAGGGCGATCAAATTCTGGTGAAGGTGCTCGAAATTGACAAGCAAGGCAAGATCCGGCTCAGTCGCAAAGAGGCGATGGCTGCGCCCTCGGCGCCGCCTGTCAAAGAACCGACTGCGGGGTAGGGACAGGTGTATCGAAAGTTCGTGTTGGGCAATGGGCTGCGGGTGGTGACCGAGCGGATTCCGACCCTCAAGTCGGTCACGATCGGTGTCTGGGTCAATGTAGGGTCCCGCGATGAGGCCGCCGGAGAAGAAGGCCTGTCCCACTTCATCGAACATATGTTTTTCAAAGGGACCAGGCGTCGCTCGGCCACTCAGATTTCCCGAGAGATAGACGAGTTGGGCGGGGAGCTGAACGCCTTCACCAGCCGGGAAACGACGACCTTCTATGCCAAGGTGTTGGACCAGCAGTTGCGGCCGGCCGTCGGCTTGCTGGCGGATCTCTTTCATCACTCGAGGTTCGATGCCAAGGAAGTCGAAAAGGAAAAGCAGGTAGTCCTGGAAGAAATTCGGATGGTTGAGGACGATCCGGAGGATCTGGTTCAAGACCTCCATACCGAGCAGACACTCGCGCGGCATCCGCTTGGTCGGCCCATCCTGGGAAAGGCGGTCACGATCAAGGGATTGCGCCGGGGACAGCTCCTGCGCTACATCCGTGACCACTATGATCCTTTCCAGACCGTCGTGGCCGTGGCTGGAAATTTTACGGTGAAGGAATTGAGACCGTTGCTGGAATCCACCTTGGGCTCCTTCGAAGGCGGAAGCCGGCCCAAGCTGGACCGCTGGCCTCCTAAGATGACCGGAGGGCTGATGGTGCGGCGGAAGCCGCTTGAGCAGGCCCACCTGTGTGTGGGGCTTAAAGGAGTTCCGGCCGGTCATAAAGACCGATACGCAGCCCATGCTCTCAACGTCGTGCTCGGCGGGAGCGTCAGTTCTCGCCTGTTCCAAGAGATCCGGGAAAAGCGAGGTCTGACCTATTCCATCTACTCGTACCTCTCCACGTTCTCCGACGTGGGGACTCTGACGGTCTATGCAGCGACGAGAGCTCGTGAGGCCCCCCGGGTCGTCGAGTTGATCTGCCGGGAGATCCGGAAATTACGCGCTGATGGTGTGGACCGCAAGGAACTGGAGCGAGCCAAGAACCAGATGAAGGGGAGCGTGATGCTTGGCCTTGAGAGTTCCCACAGTCGCATGAGCAAGCTTGCGAAAGATGAGCTCTATCAGGGACGACACGCGTCTCTTGCGGAGATCATCGCTGAGATCGACCAAGTGTCGGCGGGTCACCTGCTCTCGCTGAGTCGCGAACTCCTTGATCGGAATTGCTTGTCGGTGACGGCGCTCGGGCCGGTCTCGGATCGCTCCATCTCCTCTGCTCTGCCTTGAACGTCGGCTCTCGTCGGATCGCTCCGCAAGCCTTTGTTCAATAAGAGATTCTCTTCGTGCGCGTGATTGGAGCTAGGGGGAAATATCCCCTTGACAAGCAAGGGGGCGATTGGGTAGGATCGCACCCTGTCTTTGCGGATTGCCCGTGCCTCTACTCAGATCGAGCGGCGAAGAATTTATTGTGGGAGGAAAGGAGGTCGAGGAAGTTCTTCCTCAGGCGGGATTTTCATTATCTAGTTGATCGTGCTGTTCTTTTACGCAGTTGTTCATCCAAAGGGCGTGATGTTCATGGTAAGGAGGTGCGAGGAATGAATAGGCTCGTTGTCATAGCCGCAGTTGCAGTCTTCGTTATTGCCGGCCTCCTGACGGCCGGTTTTGTCGCTGCCGCAGATGCACCAGCCGCTGGAGGTGTTACCGAACTGGGGAAGATTCCCTTGAAGGGCCAGGCCGTGAAGACTCTCAAGGGTCGTGTGTGGTCGCAATGGGCGGACAATCCAGATCAGGAGCTCCTGTTTGGTATCCAGTACTGGAACACTGGTGAACCGGCTTCCGGGACTCCAGCCGGCAGGGCGTCATCCGATCTGGACGTACGACCTCCGGATCCGCTGTTCGTGTGCTGTGCATGGGGCTTTGTTGGAGGAACCGAAAAGAACAATCCCTACGCCGGATGGTACCATGCTCAGACGACCGTCCGCCTTGCTGTGAAGGACAAGGCGCTCATGGACCAGATCATCAAAGCGTCCCAAGACCTGGTGGCGATGGAAGTGACACTTGATGGTCGAACGATCACCGGGTTCAAGCCCCTGAAAAAGGATTAGGGTGATTGACCGATTGTCTGTTCCGGCCTGACCGCAATGTCTTTATAAACTGGTGTGTGAGGGGGAGGCATTTATGAGAGTTCATGGAAAAGGCTGGGTGTTTGTCGCCGCCTTGGTCATGGTCGTGGGAGTGACTTCGACCGCGCTGGCCATCGAGGCGTTCCAGGAACGGTTCGAGTGGGGTGACATGAGCAAGCCGACCACGTTGACCGGCCGAGTCATCATCCTCGATCCCTATGATGAGGCAGTGTGGATTAATACCGCGGTGCTGGGTGGCAACGCGGAAAGCGGTTACTACTGGCAGAAGATTCACCCGGGGAAGAACCTCAAGTTCTATGCTGCTGACAAGAAGGTGTGGGAGGAATTGAAATCCATGGCACGGCCCCACGCGGGACCGGCGGCTGCGAAAGAAGTGCCGCCCGCCTCGGCGAGCACCTTGATCGAGTTTGTAGCTCAGGAGGTGGAGCAGAACAAGCGGGTGATCACGTCAGTGAAGAAGCTGCCGGAGATCGCTGGAGACCCGGCTAAGCCGCGGAGTATCAGGGCTTTGATGACCAAGGAATGTCAGCAGGCAGCTAGTGATTTCGACAAGGCCTGTTATCAGGCCAAGCGAAGCCTCAATACCTCTCCGAAGGGCAGAGAGGCGACACCCATGCAATATGATGTCTTGCTACCAGGCGGAAAGGTCGCGGCGTCCGGCTTAACACCCTGGAGCGCCAACGAAGACACCCTCGGCGGCGGGCACTGAGAACGAACAAGAAGTGGAGTGAGTGAGGGGGCGCCATGCAAACAGCATGGCGCCCCCTCCTCATTTCTACGGCTTCTCATCCTCCAACCGACGTTGAAGTTCAGCCAGACGGTTCAGCGCTTCCAAGGGGGTCATGGAGAACAGGTCCATTTGCCGCACCTCTTCAATGATCGGATGAGGCTGAGGCAGCGAATGATCCGAGCGAGGGGGCTCGTTCTCGAGGGCCTGGTCAGGAGGGACACCTGTGGCCGGACGCTCGAGTTGAGCTAACACTTCCCCCGCACGGGTGATCACGGGAGCCGGAAGGCCGGCCAGCCTGGCCACATGAATCCCGTAACTTCGGTCTGCTCCTCCCTCTACGATTTTCCTCAGGAAGAGCACTTCCCCATCTCGTTCTCGAACTGAGACCGAGTAATTTTTGACGCCCTCCCGCAGCCCGGCCAGTTGAGTCATCTCGTGGTAATGGGTGGCAAAGAGTGTCCGTGCACCCAGGTGGCGTCGATCCTGGATATACTCAGCCACCGCCCAGGCAATGCTGAGTCCATCATAGGTGCTGGTCCCGCGTCCGATCTCATCCAGCAGGATCAAGCTGCGGGTGGTCGCGCTGTTCAGGATTTGCGCGGTTTCGGTCATTTCTACCATGAATGTGCTCTGCCCGCCCGTCAGGTTGTCTGACGCGCCCACGCGAGTAAAGATGCGGTCCACCAGACCGACGCTGGCCGACCGGGCAGGAACGAAACTGCCCATTTGGGCCATCAGCACGATCAGCGCGACCTGTCGGAGGTAGGTGCTCTTCCCGGCCATATTCGGCCCGGTGATGATCAAGAGCCGGTTGGCCTCGAGATCGATCAGGATGTCGTTCGGGATGAATCCCCCTGGGAGAGCCAGCCGTTCCACCACCGGATGTCGACCCTCGGTGATTCGAATCGTTCCTCCCTCATTGACGTCGGGGCGGGCATACTGGTTGATCGCCGCTGTTTCAGCCAGGGCCGTCAGCACGTCCAGCACCGCGAGCACGGTTGCCATCATCTGGAGGCGTGGAGTCTCTTGTGTCAATTGTGTGCAGATCTCCTCAAAGAGTTCCTGCTCAAGCGTGGTGACGCTCAGCTCGGCGCCGGTCACCTTGTCTTCCAGCTCCTTCAGTTCGGTGGTCGTGAATCGTTCGGCGTTGACGAGCGTCTGCTTCCGGATATAGTGAGCGGGGACACGAGCCAGGTTCGCCTTCGTCACCTCGATGTAATAGCCGAACACTTGATTGAATCGCACTTTCAACGATTCGATGCCGGTGTGTGCCCGCTCGCGAGCCTCCAGTCCGGCAATCCAGCCTTTCCCCTCTCGGCTCGTCTTGCGCAGTTCATCCAGAGGAGGGTGGTAGCCGTTTTTGATCAGTCCACCGTCTCGGATTGAAGCTGGGGCGTCCGGAAGGATCGCGCGTTCGATCATCTCGTGAATGTCGGCCAAATCGTCCCAGGATCGAGCGAGGTCGTGGAGCAGCGAACCACGGAGGGACGCCACGTGCCTCCGGATCTCAGGAAGGGCCGCAACCGACTGCTTCAACGCCAGCACATCGCGTGGAGTCGCCGCTCCAAGGGAAATCCTGCTGCTCAACCGCGCGACATCCTGAACCGTTCTGAGCGCGGTCCTGATGCCGGTGCGGGCCCGGAGTTGTTCGACCAGTTCGGCCACCGCATCGAGACGAGATTGAATAGGGGCGGGCTTCACCAGCGGCCGGATGATCCAGTCTCGCAGCAGGCGGCTACCCATGACGGTGACAGTTCGGTTGAGGACCGAGAGCAGGGTGGGTGGTCTCTGATCGTTGGGGGCAAGGTGAACCGCCAGCGGTCTGATGAGTTCCAGGTTGCGAATGGTGATGCTGTCGAGATGCATCTCATGATCGGGATGCCGGACCCGTAGTCGGCGCACATGGTCAAGACAGGCTGTCGGCTGAGTCGCACGGAGGTATTGCATCACGGCCCCGGCTGCCTGCAGGCCCAGACTCAGTCCCCGGCAACCGAATCCGTCAAGAGAGTCAACTCCGAACTGTTTCCGTAAGCTCAGTT
>VBOJ01000005.1 GCA_005877775.1 Nitrospirota bacterium
CGAAGTGCCGGTCGCGATTTCAAAAGCCGTCGAACATGCCAAGAAGCATCTGGTGCGGATTCCGCTTCGGGAGGGGACGATTCCTCATGAGGTCCACGGACGTTTTGGCGGAGAGCACGTGTTGCTCAAGCCTGCATCAGAGGGGACCGGCATCATTGCAGGCGGGGCCGTGCGCGCGGTGGTAGAGATGGCCGGCGCGCGCAACATCATTGCAAAGACCCTGGGACGGGGGAATCCCTTCAACACCGTGCGGGCGACCCTGGACGGGTTATGCCAGCTCAGGGATCCTGACGAGGTGGCGCGCATTCGACGGGAGCAGGTAGGGTAGGCATATGGCGAAGAAGACTGCTCCGCCGGGCGGGATGCTTGTGATCACGCTCACACGCAGTACGATCGGGACCCCCTATCGACACCGGCTCGTGCTCCGTGGTCTTGGGCTTCGGAAACTTCACCAGACCGTCACCCATCGCGATAGCCAGCAAGTCAGGGGGTTGATCCACAAGGTCGGTTATCTCTTGAAAGTGGAAGCACGATGAAGTTACACGAACTGGCCCCGTCTCAGGGGGCCAAGCGGAAGCGGAAACGGATCGGTAGAGGTCCTGGCTCTGGACACGGGAAAACGGCCACCAAAGGACACAAGGGCTTGCTAGCCAGGTCTGGAGGAGGGAAGCGACCCGGATTCGAGGGAGGACAGATGCCCCTCGTCCGTCGCTTGCCCAAGCATGGATTCCACAATCCATTCCGAGTGGAGTACGCCATCGTGAATCTCAAAGCGTTGAATGGGCTCGGTACGGTGGAGCAAATCACGCCCCAGGTTCTGATCGATGCAGGGCTCGTCAAGCGGAAGACTCAGCCAGTAAAGATCCTTGGTCTCGGAGAGGTTGGCAGGCCATTCGTTGTTCAAGCCCACAAGTTCAGCAAATCGGCGATGGACAAGATCCAGGCTGCAGGCGGAAGGGCTGAGGTTATCCACGGTGTTTGAACGACTCCTGACCAGTTTTCAGAATATCCTGAAAATACCGGAACTGCGTACCCGCATCCTGTTCACGCTGACGATGCTGGCGGTCTATCGGGTGGGAGCCCATATCCCGACTCCCGGTATTAATAACGAGGAACTCTCGAAGTTTTTGCTGGAAAAGGGCGGGTCGCTGCTCGGGTTCCTGGACATCTTTTCCGGCGGAGCACTGTCACGGCTGACGATTTTTGCGCTCGGCATCATGCCGTATATCAGCGCATCGATTATTTTACAACTGCTCACGGTTGTGATTCCTCATCTGGCCAAGCTGGCAAAGGAAGGCGAGCGCGGGCGGAAGAAGATCATCCAGTACACCCGCTATGGCACGATCGGCATCGCGCTGATCCAGGGCTTTGGCATCGCGGTTGGACTGGAGGGAATGAATCAGGGCGCCTTCGTCCTGAGCCCGGGTTGGCCGTTCCGCCTCATGACCGTCATCACCTTGACGGCTGGCACGGCGTTCCTCATGTGGCTGGGGGAGCAGATCACCGAGCGTGGGATCGGCAATGGCATTTCCTTGATCATCTTTGCGGGCATTGTGGCTCGACTTCCCAGCGCGGTCGCGCAGACTTTCGATCTGTATCAGGTGGGGCAATTGAGCTTTGTGCTCTTGGTCGCCCTCGTGTTCATTATGCTGGGGGTCGTGGCGGCGATTGTCTTTCTTGAAAGCGGCCGGCGGAAGATCCCGGTACAGTACGCCAAGCGAGTGATCGGGCGACGGGTCTATGGAGGGCAGAGCACCCATATTCCGCTGAAGATCAACACGGCCGGTGTCATCCCTCCCATCTTTGCCTCATCGATCATCGCGTTTCCGGCTACGATCGCCGGCTTCATTCAGGTTCCCTGGGTGCAGTCCCTGGGCACCCAACTCTCGCCGGGCTCGTTGCTCTATACGATCATGTATGTCGGGCTGATCATTTTTTTCTGCTTCTTTTATACGGCCGTGGTGCTGAACCCGGTGGACATGGCGGACAACATGAAGAAATACGGAGGGTTTATCCCCGGCATCCGCCCAGGGCAACGAACCTCGGATTATATCTACAATGTGTTGACGCGTATTACCTTCGGGGGATCGATTTACCTCGCAGGCGTGTGTGTAATCCCGGAATTCCTGATCTATAAGCTGAATGTCCCCTTCTACTTTGGAGGGACGTCGCTGCTGATCGTGATCGGGGTCGGCTTGGATACGGCCCAACAAATCGAATCGCATATGTTGATGAGGAACTACGAGGGGTTCCTCGCGAAAGGTCGGCTCAAGGGGCGAAGCGGCTGAGGCGCCTCTATGCGACTGGTGTTTCTGGGCGCCCCCGGGGTCGGAAAAGGGACACAGGCCGAGTTGGTGGCTGCGAAATTCCACCGACCCAGGATCTCCACAGGAGACATCCTGCGAGAGGCGGTCCGGAACAAGACCGCCTTGGGGCTTGAAGCGAAGGCCTGTATGGATCAGGGGAAACTGGTGCCGGATGCGGTGGTCGTGGGCATTGTGAAAGAGAAGCTGGCCGAGCCGGCCTGTGCGGCGGGGTTTCTCCTGGACGGATTCCCCAGGACCGTGCCGCAGGCAGAGGAACTATCGAAAATCTTGGATTCGAGGGGGCAGCGACTTGATGGGGTGATCAACGTTCTTGTCTCGCGAGAAGACATCGTGCGGCGTTTGAGTGAGCGGCGAAGTTGTCAAAAATGCCAGGCGGTGTTTCATATGGAATTCGCTCGTCCTCAACGCGACGGCGTCTGTGACCGGTGCGGGAGCGAGCTCATTCAGCGAAGCGATGACCGAAGTGAAACTGTGGAAGCTCGGCTTGCCGTGTATGAGGATCAGACCGCACCCCTCATCGACTATTATCGGCGAAAAGGGCTCCTGTCCGAGCTCGACGGGTCGGGCTCAGTCGAAGCGGTGCACAAGCGGATGGTCGAGCTGCTAGCGGCGCGGGGACTGTCATGATCATCCTCAAGACTCAGGACGAAATCGAGGTGATGGCGAAAGCGTCCAAACTGGTTGCCGAGACATTGCAGGCCCTGAAGCGGGAGGTGCGTCCGGGCGTCGCGACGGAGGAGTTGGACCGACTGGCCGAAGAGTTCATTCGCGCGCGCGGTGGAGTGCCTGCCTTTAAAGGGTATCGAAACTATCCCAAGACCCTCTGCGCGTCGGTCAACGACGAGGTGGTGCACGGCATCCCCTCAAAACGGGTGCTCAAGGAAGGGGATATTGTCGGACTCGATCTTGGCGCGATCGTCGACGGATTCTACGGAGATTCCGCCGTCACCGTTCCGGTTGGTGCCATCCACTCCAGGACGGCTGAGCTCCTGCGCGTGACGGAGGAAGCCCTCTACAAGGGAATCGAGCAGGCGATCGTGGGATATCGACTGTCTGATATCTCTCATGCGATCCAACGGCACGCCGAAACAGCGGGGTTTTCAGTTGTGACCGATTTTGTGGGTCATGGGATCGGTCGGCAGTTGCATGAAGAGCCGCAGATCCCCAACTATGGCAAACCGGGGCAGGGGCCGCGTCTCCAGGTGGGGATGGTGCTGGCGATCGAACCGATGATTAACGTGGGCGGAAGCGCGGTACGCGTGCTCGAGGATCAATGGACGGCCGTGACGAGAGACGGGAGTCTGTCGGCTCATTTTGAGCACACCATTGCCATCCAGGCAAGCGGTCCACCCAGGATCCTCACGAAACTGTAAGGCGACGGACCCTCGTGATTCGAGCAGGGAAGCGGGCAGCGTGATATGCCGAAGGAAGGCGTCATTGAGGTTCAAGGGACGATCACCGAGACGCTTCCAAACGCCATGTTCCGAGTCCAGTTGGACAGCGGCCACAAGATCCTGGCGCACATTTCGGGGAAGATGCGGATGCACTTTATTCGGATTCTTCCCGGGGATAAGGTCACGGTGGAACTATCCCCCTATGATTTGACGAGGGGGAGGATTACATATCGGTTTAAGTAAAAAGTCGAAAGTTAAAAGGAAAAAGTACGGAGCATAAAGGTGAATGCCACCATACTTTTACCTTTTTGCTTTTGGCTTTTACCTTGAAGGGGTTCTCGTCATGAAGGTCAAATCATCGGTCAAACCGATCTGCTCAAAATGCAAAGTCCTCCGTCGGCGAGGTGTGGTCAGGGTTCTGTGTGAGAATCCTCGGCACAAGCAACGGCAAGGATAAGGACGTTGATCGTTAAACGTGAACCGTTAATCGTAAGAATGAGTCAAGCGAATTGCGTTTAACGATTCACGAATAACGGTTTACGATTCCGACCAACGGGAGGAACAATGGCTCGGATTGCCGGTGTGGATTTACCAAGAGAGAAACGGGTGGATGTGGGATTGACCTATATTTTCGGGATTGGTCATGCGTCCGCTCTGCAGATCCTGAAGAAGTCCGGGGTGAGCGGTGCGACCCGGGTCAAGGATCTGAGCGAAGAGGAAATCGTCAAATTGCGAGAAGTCATCGAACGTGATCACCAAGTAGAAGGGGACCTTCGCAAGGAGGTCTCGATGGGCATCAAGCGTTTGGTGGACACGGGCACGTATCGCGGGCTGCGACATCGCAAGAGCCTGCCAGTCCGAGGGCAGCGGACCAGGACCAACGCTCGAACCAGAAAGGGTAAGCGCGCGGCCATCGGGAAAGCGCGGAAACCTGTTGCCACGGCCGGTGGTGCCTAACCGAAGTGGCACACGTGCAGAGTAGGAGCTTGGCATGAGCGTCAAGAAAGGGAAGAAAAAGGAACGGAAGACGGTCCAAAGCGGGATCGCCCACATTCAAGCCTCGTTCAATAACACGATTGTTACCATCACTGATATGAGCGGCAACACAGTCGTGTGGGCGAGTTCGGGCAATCAAGGGTTCAAAGGGTCGCGCAAGAGCACACCGTTTGCCGCTCAACGGGCCGGGGAAACCGCGGCGAGGAAGGCGATGGAGCATGGGATGCGGCAGGTTGATGTCTATGTGAATGGACCCGGTGCGGGCCGCGAGTCGGCGATCCGCTCGCTGCAGGGGGCCGGTCTTCGGATCAATCTGATCCGTGATGTCACGCCGATTCCTCACAACGGGTGTCGGCCGCCGAAGCGGCGACGAGTCTGAGGGGCGTGTTAATCGTTACTCGTTAATCGCACAGAGGCTCTCTGGACGTTTAACGAATAACGAATAACGATTAACGAGGAGGAAACCGCAGTGGCCAAGTATCGGGGTCCAGTCTGTCGGCTGTGCCGACGAGAAGGCGAGAAATTGTTTCTCAAAGGTTCTCGATGCATGACTGAGAAGTGCGCGATCGAACGTCGGAGCTACCCGCCTGGGCAACATGGGCAGGGACGCCAACGCGCCTCTGAATATAGCGCGCAACTGCGCGAGAAACAGAAGCTGAAGCGCATCTACGGACTACTGGAGCGGCAATTCCGCGGGGTGTTTGCGAAGGCAGAACGCCAGGCCGGTATTACTGGCGATCACCTATTGAAGCGGCTCGAGTGTCGGCTGGACAGCGTCGTCTATCGGCTCGGCTTCGCTTCCTCGCGTAAGGAGGCAAGACAACTGGTGAACCATGGACATCTTCTCCTGAACGGGAGAAAGGTCGATGTGCCCGCCTTAGTTGTGAAAGCCGGCGATCAGATCGAAATCCGTCAGCGAAGTCGTGACCTCATTCCCATCCGATCGGCGCTCGAGGCGGTAGACGGACGGGGGATCCCCGGCTGGTTGGAACTCGACAAGGCCGCGTTCAAGGGAACGGTTCGTGGCCTTCCGACCAAGGAGGAGATCGCCCTACCGGTCAACGAGCAAATGGTGGTCGAACTGTATTCCAGGTAGCGCTTGGCCCGAAGCTGGGGTCGTGGACAGGCAATGAAACGGCCAATGGGCGTACCGGCGAACGAGATGATGAGAAGGGGGAACCATGATTAAGGCGATGAAGGACTTTCAGATCCCGATGCGGATCGAAGCCGACAAGGAAACGCTGTCCCCGACTTACGCCAAGTTCTCTGCGGAAGCATTCGAGAGGGGATTTGGGACCACCATCGGCAACTCCCTGCGTCGTGTGCTGCTGTCGTCCCTGACCGGCGCGGCGGTGACGACGGTGCGGATCGAGGGCGTATTGCACGAGTTTTCAACCATCCCAGGGGTGACAGAGGACGTTACCGGGATCATCCTGAACGTGAAAAGCCTGCGGCTGAAGCTGCATACCGACAAGCCAAAGACGATCCGCCTCCGGAAAAAAGGGCCGGGAGAGGCCAAAGGGTCGGATATCGTTCATGACGCGGATGTCACCATTCTCACCCCAGATCTTCATATTGCCACGCTAGACAAGGAAGCCACGCTGGACGTGGAGATGATGGTGAAGCCTGGGCGTGGCTATGTTCCGGCCGAGCGGAATAAGGAAGAAGGGCTGCCCATTGGCGTCATCGCCGTGGACTCGATTTATTCCCCGATCAAACGGGTCAACTTCCTCGTGGAGAACGCTCGGGTCGGCCGAGTCACGGATTACGACAAGCTCACGCTCGAGATCTGGACCGATGAAAGCGTCACACCTCGGGACGCCCTCTCCACAGCAGCAGGTATTCTGCGTGACCACCTTGATATTTTCATTCATCCTGAGGATCTTGGTGAAGCAAAGCCTGAGGCGCGAAAAGAAGAGCGAACCCGAGAAGTGAACAAACATCTCTTCCGGAGCGTCAATGAGCTCGAACTGTCCGTCAGAGCGGCCAATTGCCTCAAGAACGCCAACATCAAGACGATTGCTGATCTGGTGCAGAAGACGGAAATGGAGATGCTGAAAACCAAAAACTTCGGCAAGAAGTCACTCAATGAAATCAAGGAGATCCTTGCCGAGATGGGACTCAGCCTTGGGACCAAACTCGATGCGCTGCCAACCGGTGACGGCGGCGCGAAACATGACGCGTGAGCGTGAGGGAACTGTGCGTCACAGGAAAAACGGAAGACAACTCGGACGAAAGACGAAGCACCGTCGGGCCCTGTTTCGGAGCCTGGTGACGTCTCTACTCGACCAGGAGCGGATAGAGACCACCGAAGCGAAGGCAAAGGAAATTCGAGGGTTTGCCGAGCGGATGATCACGCTCGGAAAGCAAGGCGACCTGCCGGCTCGACGCCGCGCCCTTGGCTTTCTTCGGAGTAAGGACCTGGTGTCCAGGCTGTTCGGCGAAATGGTGAACCGGTTTCGCGATCGCCAAGGCGGCTACACACGTCTGATCAAGACCCGGCGGCGGGTGGGGGATGCGGCCAAGTTAGTTGCCATCGAGCTGGTAGCGAAGCGTTCCGGGACGGCTGAGACCGGGTCAGAGCACACTGATCCAGGCAAAGAGACGAAGAAACCAAAAACCACAGCGCCGACAGGCTCAAAAGCTCCTTCCGCTGGGAGCCATGCTGCCTCCTGACGATCCTTCTCTGGTCCCGCGGTCCCCTCTCTCCTAGTAAAACACCGGGCCGTATCCCTGCTGTCATCACCCTGCGTTGAGGCCGAGGCTTTAGCTTGCAAGGCGTTGGATTGATTTACTTGCATGCCTCCGTATGCTAATATCGTGCCAGTCGATGAGTTTTACGCTGAGCAAGCATGTGAGCGCGGGTGATGTGGAAGCGTTGGATCCGTGGCGGGTTACTGGTTCTGAGCATTATTTTTACCTCCTTCCTGATATACCTCCTCATGACTCGTACAGAATCAGTTTCCTCGTCCCATTTGGCGAACCCCGCGATACTCGATCGGGCCGATGCCGGTATCGACCAGTTCACGTTCATGCAATCTCGAGGCGGTGCGGTCCAGTGGGAGGTTCGAGCCCAGCGCGCTCGTGTGTTCGAAACCGAGAATCGAGCCGTTCTTGACCAGGTCCAGGTGACACTGTACGGAAAGAAGGGGCGGGAGTTGAGGTTACAGGGGGATGAGGGAACGATTGATACCGTCAAGCGGAATTTCGTGCTTGCTCGGCATACCGGCCTGATCGCGGTTCAATTCGAGGGCGGCTATACGGTCTACACGAACCACCTTGCCTGGAACGATGCGAGCCGGGAGATCACCACGGGCGATCCGGTCACCCTGTCGGGGAATGGGTTGGAAGTGACAGGGCTCGGCTTGGTCGGGAAACTGGACAGGGAGGAATTCCAGGTTCTGCAAGATGTTCACGTGGAAATTGTACAGTAGCATCGGCCTGCTTGCCCTTATCGGGGGAGCGACCGTTTCAGCAACCGAGACCAGCCTCTCCAAGCCTCTATCGGAGGTGCGGAACAGCACGACCATCACGGCCAAGAAGATGACGGTTCGGAATCAGGAAAATAAGGCGATCTTTGAGGGAGCCGTCGTGCTGACAAAGGGGACCTTGGTCGTGCACTCCGACGCGATGATCGTTTCATTCAGGCCCAGCGATCAACCTGCTGCGGCAGCCAAGCCGGGCGATCAGAAAACTCGGGGATCGAACGGGGCGGCGGGGGCAGAGAAGGCCGCGCGCACCGGTACGGATACGCTGCCGATTATGGCGAACCGTTCCGTGAGCATGATTGAGGCAACCGGGCGGGTGAGGATCCAGCAGGCTGATGGAAGGGCCACTTGCCGGAAGGCCGTCTATTACCAGGATGGAGAGAAGATCGTGTTGACGGGTGATCCGGTCGCTTGGCAGAAAGGAACGCGTGTCACCGGACAACAGATCACGATGTATCTGGCCGAAGAGCGAAGTGTTGTGGAAGGGGGATCCCGGGTGATGATCGAGAACGATGGGGGAGCCGTGCGCTGATGCAACCCTGCGACGCGGTAGGCTCTGAAGAAGCCCGCCACGGGGAGGTCGCGCCCCCGCCGCTCTCGGATGAACGGTTGGTCGCGGTCGGGCTGACCAAGAGCTTCAGAGGGCGAGCGGTCGTGAAAGGGGTCAGTCTCGACGTCCGGGCTGGTGAAGTGGTCGGTCTGTTGGGACCCAATGGAGCCGGAAAGACCACCATCTTTGACATGATGGTGGGATTGTGCCAGCCCGACGCCGGCACCATTCTCCTTCATGGAGAAGCGATCACCGACCTCCCGATGTTCAAACGTGCACGACGGGGCATCGGGTATCTGCCGCAGGAATCCTCCGTGTTTCGGCGATTGTCGGTCGAGGAGAACATCCTGGCCATTCTGGAGATGCTGGACTTGCCCGCAGAGGAACGTGCCCACCGGCTCGAAGCCCTCCTCAAGGAGCTGGACTTGACGGCTCTCCGAAGAAGCAAGGCCTACGCGCTCTCCGGTGGGGAGCGCCGTCGGTTGGAGATTACGCGCGCGTTGGTCACGCGCCCTCAATTTCTACTGCTTGATGAACCGTTCGCTGGCATAGATCCAATCGCAACGGCTGATATCCAACAGATTGTGACGCGTCTCAGGCAAAAGCGGATCGGAATCTTGATCACCGACCATAACGTGCAGGAAACCCTTTCCATCACTGACCGGGCCTATATCATCAACGAGGGCCATATCTTGGAGTCAGGTTCGCCCGATACCATTGTAAACAGCTCGACCGCCAGAGCGGTCTATCTGGGGGAACACTTCAAGCTCTGACGCAGGGGCAACCCACACAGGGATCAGTATGAAACTGCGGCTTGATCTTCGGCTGAGTCAGAAACTGATCATGACGCCGCAGTTGCAGCAGGCGATTAAGCTCTTGCAACTGTCCAGGTTGGAGCTTCAGCAGACTCTGGCACAGCATCTGGACGAAAACCCGATGCTCGAAGAGGTGGAGACGGACACTGAAGAGGGTGACGCGATCGGCAGTGAGGAGTGGAATCGTGACAAACAGGAAATGGCCCCAACGGGGAGCGGTGAAGCGGGGGAGACTCAAGCAGAAGGTTCCGAAAACGCCGAGGAGCTGTCGGCGGCCGGGTGGGAGGACTATTTTGACAGCGATCGTCGGGTGGGTGACGCGGAGTATCCACCCTCATCTCAAGACGAGTTTCCTTCCTACGAACAGACCGTGGCCAAACAAACGTCGCTTCAGGATCATCTGTTGTGGCAATTGGCTCTGTGCGGATTCACCGAGCTGGAGAAGAGCATCGGACGGATCATCATTGGCAACCTGGATGACGACGGGTATCTGAGGACGCCTCTCAGTGAGATTGCCGCTGACGCGGGCTCCTCGGTGGAGGACGCCGAGTCAGTGCTGAAGCAGATTCAGACATTTGATCCAACAGGCGTCGGAGCCAGAGACTTAGTGGAATGTCTGTTGATTCAACTGGAGTTTCTCGATCGGAATCCGATAGGCCGGGCTGGAAACCGATCCGGCGCGCTGAAGGGATCGCTGTTGGAGTCCATTGTGGCGAACCACCTCAAGGATCTGGAGAGGAAACATTACGGGCGCATTGCGAAGGCGTTGGGAGTGACGGCGGAAGAGGTGTTCCAGGCAGCCGGAGTGATCGAGGGGCTGGAACCGAAACCAGGGCGTCCTTTTTTTGCGGCGGACAACCACGTGATCGTGCCGGACGTCTTCGTAGTGAAAAACGAGGGCGACTGGGTGGTCCTTCTGAACGACGACGGGCTGCCTCGCATGCGCATCAGCCCGTACTATAAGAAGCTGATGGGAGGCGACAAGGGTCACACGGATGAAACCAAGGCGTACCTGGACGAGAAACTACGGGCGGCGCAGTGGGTCATTAGAAGCATCGAGCAGCGCAATAAAACGATTATCAAAGTGGTCGGGAGCATCGTCAAGTTCCAACAGCAGTTTTTCGAGAAGGGAGTACAGTATCTCAAGCCGCTGGTGCTCAAGCAGGTCGCGGAGGATATCGGCATGCACGAGTCAACCATCAGCCGGGTGACCGCGAACAAGTATATGTACTGTCCGCAGGGGATGTTGGAGTTGAAATTTTTCTTCAATACGGGGATCCAGCGTGTTGACCAGACGGCGGATATGCTGTCCTCTGTGACGGTCAAAGAGATGATTCGTAAGATGGTGGCGGAGGAAGACTCGCGCCGCCCGCTCAAGGACGAGGAAATCGCGGCAAAGCTGCGAAACGGCAATATTATAATCGCCCGTCGGACCGTGGCGAAATATCGCTCCGAAGAGAGCATCCCCTCCGCCAGTCAGCGCAAGCGCTTCTTTTAATAATGGGTCGGCGCGCAGCGGCCAGGGAGCAACGCCAAACCATCACCGGCGTACCCTCGTGACAGGGTGAGAAGCAGGTCTGTTCGAGCGACGCACGTGGTTCGAACGCAAGCCAGCCGTTCATCATTGAGCGGTTTCCCAGGATTCGCTGCGATTCCTTCTCAGCGGTGTGAAACGCCGTTATGCGTGTGATCATCACTGGTCGGCATGTGAAAGTCACGGGCGCCCTGCGGCGATATATCGAGACCCGCGTGAAACGCTTGGATCGGTATGGGGTGATGCTGAGAGATGTTCAGGTGGTCGTGGATGTCGAAAAATATCGCCACATTGCAGAGGTCATCCTGAACCTCGACGGGGTCATGATCCAGGGCAAGGCCTCAACAAACGAAATGTACAGCTCGATTGATCAGGTACTGGAAAAGATCAGCACCCAGGTTCGCAAACGAAAGGAGCGACGCAGTCGGCACAAGCCGACCACTCACTCGCCCCGGCAAGCTGGCAGGCGAGAAGAGACCGAAGCGGAGCCTGTGGCACTCACAACCGTTCGCGTGCCGCTGCGCGCACTGACCGTCGAGGACGCCCTCGGACACCTCAGTGAACAGCCGTCGGCGGTCGTTGTCTTCGTCGACCCGATCTCGAATCGGGTCCGGGTGATGCGGCGGCTGGACAACGGGGGAATTGAGTTGATCGACCCCCAACCGGTCTCACAGGGAAAGGGCTGATGCAGTCGCTCAATCTGGTCATCATCAGCGGCTTGTCCGGCTCAGGGAAGACACACGCGATCAAATGCTTGGAGGATCTGGGATGTTTCTGTGTCGATAACCTCCCTCCTTCGCTACTCCCTAAATTTGCGGAACTCTGTATTCAACGGGGCGGAGAGATGAAGAATGTCGCTCTTGGCATTGATATTCGCGAACGGGGCTTTTTATCCGACCTGTTCAGCAATCTGGATCGTTTGAAGTCCCTTGGCTATTCTGTGGAACTGGTCTTTCTTGAAGCCAGGGACGAAGTGCTCGTCCGCCGTTTCTCGGAGTCTCGCCGTCCCCATCCCCTCTTGCCACAGTCGCCTGTGTTAGAGGGCGTTCGTCTGGAGCGAGAGCGATTGCTCGAGTTGAAGCGCCGGGCCGATCGAATTCTTGATACTTCAGACCTCAGCGTTCACGAGTTAAAAGATCTGCTGGCGCGTCATTATCAGCAACAGGGCCCGCGCCGACGCCTGACGATCTCGCTGATCAGCTTTGGGTTCAAGTTCGGAGTTCCCTATGACATCGACCTGTTATTTGATGTGCGCTTCCTGCGCAATCCCAACTTTGTTGCGGAGCTGAAATCCCTGAACGGAGAAGACCCACAAGTTCGGTCCTACGTGCTGGATGACGCCGACACGGTGACCTTTATCGGACTTCTGGACGGCCTATTCAAGTTTCTGATCCCGCTGTTTGAACGAGAGCGCCGCAGTTACCTTAGCATCGCCATCGGCTGTACGGGGGGGCGCCACCGCTCAGTGGCCGTGGCGTCTCGCTTACGAGAGACCTTTACTGGCCTGGGGTACGAAGTCACACTGGTTCATCGGGACCTTCACAAAACCTGATCATCGTCTTTCTCCCCGCGCCTCGCACCTGCATGATTCTCCATCGTTTGCTTGACAGAAGTAATATATTGACTATACTTGTGTCGATATCTTAGAGCACGGTCTGCTTTGGACTCCGATCAACACGTGAAAAATGTAAAAGCCACTTCAAAAAATTCCAAAAACAAGAAGTGGTTCAAGACAGATCAGGTGTGCAAGCTGTTTGATGTGTCGCGGGCTACCCTGTTTCGATGGGAGCGCGAAGGGCTCATTTCCGGGCCTCCGCGCGACTGGAGAAACTGGCGGCTTTACACGGTTCAGAACGTCAAAGAAATCAAGCGAATTATACAAGCTCGCAAGGTTCTGCTCTGACAGAGGTCTTAGGACGTGTTTGCGCGTCTCAAATCGCTCTCCAGCTTCGATCTAGGATCATTGGTTGGCCCCAAGCGGCAGTTGCTTGGTCTGGACATTGGATCCAGCGCCATCAAGCTCGTTCAAATCAAGGAGACCAAAGGCACGTACAGCCTCCAGAAGTTCGGGATGAAACCGTTAGAACCCGAGGTGATTGTCGATGGGACCGTCATGGACGAAGCCAGGGTCGTAGCGGCCATCAAGGAGCTTCTTCAGGAAACCAATGTCAAGTTGAAGAAGGTGGCGATCTCGATATCCGGGCACTCCGTGATCGTCAAGAAAATCAGCTTGCCTCCCATGCCGGATGACGAACTCGAAGGCCAGGTCAAGCTCGCTGCCGAACAGTACATCCCGTTTGATATTAACGAGGTGAACATTGACTTTCATATTCTCAATCCCATGGAACAGTCCGAGGATGGACAACCGCAGATGTCTGTCCTCCTGGTCGCGGCCAAAAAAGACAAGATCAATGAATTGACCGAACTCGTCAAGGGGGCGGGACTCGAGGCGGTCGTTATGGATGTGGATGCGTTCGCCGTTGAGAATATGTATGGAATCAATTACGCGGTGAATCCCGAAGACACCACGGTGCTCGTGAATATCGGTGCCAGTGTGATGAATGTCAACGTTGTGAAGGGTGGCACCTCCATGTTTACCCGCGATATTCCCATCGGAGGTAACCGCTATACCGAAGCGGTTCAACGAGAGATGGGAATGTCGTACGAGGAGGCGGAGGCGGCAAAAAAGGGCGAACGGGGCGGCAGAGTTGATGGGGAGACGATCGCGAACGTCATTGAAGGCGTGAACGCGGAAGTCGCCTCGGAAATCGCGAGGACCATCGACTATTTCAAGACGACGGCCGCTGATGGAGCCATTGACAAAATTCTCTTGTGTGGAGGCTGCGCCCTTGTGACTGGCTTGCTTCAGCAGTTGAGGGTCCGCATGGGTGTTGAGGTGGAGTTGGCCGATCCATTCAGTCAGATTGATACGTCAATGAGCGATGTCGATCCGGAGACGTTGTCCGACCTGGCCCCGATGGCTGCGGTTGGTGTGGGGCTTGCGTTGCGGACAATGGGTGATCGATGATCCGGATCAATCTACTCGCTGGACCGCGAGCGAGGAAAATCAGGCCGGAGTGGGACGTACGCGCCGAGCTTGCGCTCGCGATTGGTCTGGTCGTTTTGGCTGGCGGAGCCTGCCTCTATTATTCGGGGATGCTGGATCAGGAGATCGAGGCCAGACAGACTGAAAAACAGGACAAGCAAAAGCAACTCGCGGCGCTCAAGGAGCAGGTCAAGCAGGTCGAGGACTTCGAGCAAAAAAAGAAGCTACTTGAGGACAAAAATCGCGTCATCGAACAACTGGAAAAATCGCGAGGGGGCCCGGTCCGTGTCTTGGATTACGTCAGTCGGAGTCTTGAACCGCTCAAGCTCTGGCTTGTGCGGTTGAGCATCAAAGGGAATAGCGTTGAAGTGGAAGGTCGCGCCCTGACGAACGACGACGTGGTCGAGTTTGTGAACAATCTTCGGCAAACCGATTACTTCAGCAGTATCCAACTACGGGAAAGTCGTGCGGGGACTGAAGGCAAAGTCAACGTCTATCTGTTCCGGGTCGATCTCACGTTGAAGGGCTGACATGGAGCTTCCGAAAGTCAATCTTGAGACACTCCGCACCGTTCCGGTCGCTCAAAAGATTGCCTTGCTGGGAATCATCATCGGAGGCCTCGGCGTCGCATTTTATTACTATGTCGTGGAGCCGAAAAACGAGATCATCGCTCAGGTTCAGGCCGAGATCGGCAAGCTCGACGCGGAGATTCAGACCTTGGTGATCAAGGTGAAGCATCTGGATGAACTGATCGCGGCCAATAAACAACTCGAGATTGATCTGGCCAAAAAGAAGGAACGGCTCCCACCGGAAGAGGAAGCGGTCATGCTGCTTAAGCAGTTGTCGGACCTGGGTGTGAGGCTGGGACTCGACATCAAGCTGTGGAAACCCGGGAACCCGAGCGAGGACCCCTCCAAGCTGTTCATCCGAATCCCGGTCAACGTCGAGGTCGCGGGCGGGTATCATACGGCCGGTCTGTTTTTCGACCGGATCAACAAGCTTCCACGCATCATTAACGTGTCCGATTTGAAGATGGGATCTCCCAGGATCGAGTCGGGACGAGTCGTCATCCAATCGCTATTTGATTTGACCGCCTTTGCGGCACCACAGGACAAAAAGGCACCCACAGCTGCGGCGGCGAAATAGACGTAGCTGGTTGACCGCCTGCGGAGGAATGACGGTAGTAGAGGACATCGTGATTCGTCAACGTCTGTGGTTCAAGATCGGAGGGCAGATCACGCTGGCTTTCCTCATGACTGCAAGCTTGGTCCAAGGGGAATCTGCGGACCTGGCCGTGCTGTCCATGCGCGTCGCTCAGGTGAGCCCGGCAAACCCACCCTCGACGGGACCGGCCCCTGCGTCAGACGCTGCGAAGCAGCCAGCCGCTGGCCAAGGTGCGCGACCGCAGGTAGGTGGCGCGGTCGGCGTGGGAACGTCCGCTGATGGGCCCCCACCAGGGGTTGAGATGGTTCCCGGAGGAGGCTTCGGCGGCTATACCTATGATCCTTCAGGACGACGGGACCCGTTCACCGCGATTCTCCTGACGGGGCAGGTGCCAGGGGAGGCGGATCTCACCGTGCCTCCGCTTCAACGCGTAGGCCTCACGGAACTGAATCTGATCGGGATTATTTGGGGAGCCTATGGTTACGTCGCCATGGTGCAGACGCCTGACGGGAAAGGCTATACGGTTCGTCGGGGCACTCGCATTGGGCCGAACAATGGCGTGGTGAGCACCATCACGGAGAATGCGATCATCGTCCAGGAACGATTCACCGATGTCTATGGAAAGAAGCAGGAGCGGGAATACGTGAAGCCCCTGCATACGAAAGAGGGCACAGAATGAGTCTCACACACCTGTCAACCAAGACCGTCGTGTCCATCCTCCTCATGCAGGGGCTCGTCTCTTGCACACACCTCCCAGCCGAGAGTGGTGGCGCAGGCCAGAAGACCAGGGCCCTGGAGCATATCGGCGTCACCGACCTTGATGATCGGCTTCGCGTGGAGGTGGACGGAGGGGAGGGATTGGCCTATTCCGTGTCCACCAGCGTGGCTCCCGCCAGCGTCACGGTTGACTTACCCGGCCTTTCCAGAGGCAAGGCGTTACAAGGCCTGGACATCAATAAGCCTCCCGTGCTTCAGATGGTTCCCACGGAAGTATCAAAACCCAGGGCGGGCCTGCAATTGGTCTTTGCCTTGACCACTCCAATGAAGCCTGACATCAAGGTGGAGGGAACGCATCTGGTCATCGACTTTCCGAAAACCAACCTGCCGGCGGCAAATGTCTCCGTGACTCAGGAAACAGCTTCCAAGGCACCTTCAGATAATACGTCACCGGCGCCTGTTCCGATGGCGGCCAGCAGACGGGAGTCAGGCGCCCCTGCCAAAACCTTGACTAAGGTCGAGGTGCAGCGTGGGGAGAGCGAGGCAACCGTGGTCATCTTTGGTGACGGCCAATTCAGCTATGACGCCAGGTTGATCAGTCAAAGCCGTCTCATTATAGACCTGGCAAAGGTTGCCTCTTCGCTCCGTTTCCCTGTGCTGCCAGTGGACCACCCACTCCTCAAGCAGATCAGGATCGGCCACCATTCCGATAGGATCCGGTTGGTATTTGATCTTCCCAAGCCGGCTAGCTATTCGGTGCAAGCCGAGAGCGACCGTCTGGCCGTCCGCCTGACGCCATTGGCCGAGCCGCCACGCACGGAGACCAACGTGAAACTGTCTGAATCTCGCCGATCAGACGAGCGAGAGGCTCATCTGGGTGGCGGGCAGGTCCGCGTTGCGCCGTCCGGCCGGGTACCGTTCCCCGAACGCCTGGCCATGATTGAAGTCAAACCCCGCCTGGCCCAAATGGCCCCCGAGGCCACGGGAACGGAGGAGCCAGAAGTCGGTGGGCAGCCCCGCTTCGTGGGGAGACGGATTTCGCTGGACTTTCAGGCAGCGGATATCAGCAATGTCCTGAGGTTGATCGCCGAAGTCAGCGGATTCAACATCGTCGTCGGGGAAGGGGTCAAGGCCAAGGTGACGATGAAGCTGGTCAGTGTCCCCTGGGATCAGGCCTTGGACATGCTGCTGAAGATGAACAACTTGGGCATGATCAAGGAAGGGAACATCGTGTGGATCGATACCTTGACCAATCTCGCACGGCAGCAGGACGAAGAGGCGAAAACCAAGGACTCCAAGATCAAGGCCGAGAATCTGGTGACGCGCGTCTTTTATATCCGCAACGTATCGGCGCAAGAGATCCAGGTCACTCTGCTGCGGTACTTAAGTCCACGCGGCGTCCTCAACTTCAACGCGGCCAGTAACGCCTTGGTCGTTCAAGATGCGGAATCCAAGATCGGGGCGATTAAACAACTCGTGGAAAGTCTCGATTTGGAAGTGCCACAGGTCCAGATCGAAGCGCGGATCGTCCAGGCTGATACGAACTATACCCGTTCCCTCGGGATCCAGTGGGGCGTCCAGAACCTGAACACGATGGGTGGGACCTTCGGCGTTGCGAATTTTCGTGGTCAGGCTGGAAGCGCCGATGCCTTCGGCGGCCAGACAGGGAATTTCCTGGTCAACCTCCCCGCGGCTGTCGTCGGGTTGACGGCAGTCCCCGCAGCGGGCTTTACGTTCGGGAAGCTCGCCGATGGAGCCTTGCTCGATATGCGCCTCTCGGCCGGCGAGCTGCTGGGCCTGAGCAAGGTGATAGCCGCGCCCAAGATCACCACGCTCGACAAGCGAGAGGCCAAGATCTCACAGGGAGAGTCCATTCCGTTCCAGACGACCTCGCTGCAAGGTACCCAGACGACCTTCGTCGATGCCAATCTGGAGCTCCAGGTGACGCCCCAGATTACCTCTCGAGACCCCAGGGAAGAGGGGAAGCAGATCCTTATGAAAGTGAGGGCCACGCGCAACGCGGTGGGTGCCCGAAGCAATCCTGCCGGTCCCAGTATCGACAAACGCGAAGCCACCACCCAGATTCTGGTTCGCGATGGTGAAACCATCGTGCTCGGCGGGGTCTTCGTGGATACCCAGACCAATACCGTGGGTGGTGTCCCCTTTCTCTCCCGCATTCCTGTGCTGGGCTGGTTCTTCAAGAACAAGACCGAGACCGTCGCGAAGCAGGAGCTGCTGATCTTCCTCACCCCCAACATTGTGAAGACCTGACGCCCCGGAATTGACCATGCTGCGGTATTTGAACGGGGGCGAGTCACACGGGAAGTATCTCCTCGCCATCCTCGAAGGCGTGCCGGCCGGCCTTCCCGTGACGCCCGATGTCGTGAATCAAGACCTGATCCGTCGCCAGAAAGGGTACGGCCGTGGCGGTCGTATGCGGGTGGAGGAAGATCGGGTCGAGTTCGCGTGCGGCGTTCGCAAGGGGAAGACCCTGGGCAATCCAATCGGGCTCATGATCGCCAACAAGGATTGG
>VBOJ01000173.1 GCA_005877775.1 Nitrospirota bacterium
CTACAAGTTTTGGTTCATCGGAAGGGCCAGCGTCAAGTACTTGCCTCGCTCTTCATAAAGAATTCTTTCCGCAAGAAGCTGGCTGATGGCTTCGTCAACTGCGTCAGGGTCTGACTGCCACGGCCCGCTCGAACTCTTCACCCCTTCTCGTATCTGCTCAACAGACTTTGGTGACTCACTGCAATATTCAATGATGAAGGCTCCCGGGCTGTCGTAGCGGTGTTTCGTCGGCGCACCGGTGCTCCGACCATCAAAAATCGTCACGTACCCCATCGATTTGGCATAGTAGAGGAACGGCCGATCGCCTGAGGCATGCCGGCGTTTCCAGTCCTGCGCAAGCGCCGTAAGTTCTTCGAACAATCCCGGATCGACCCGCCAATCCGCCTCATATTCAAAGTCATAGGCGATCTTGTTCAGATCCACCACGGCTGGATCATACACGTATTCGTAGGCCACGCCTGGCCCCGTGATCCGGACACCAAGGGTGTGAGGACGGGTGAAAAACGGACTAAACCGTTCCAGCCAGAATTTCCCGACGCTTTCCGGCGGTTGAAAATGGACAATTGCGGGGATCAGGTGAATCTGCCTGCGATAATCCTCATCGGTCTCACCTGGAAATCCCAACAGAATATTCCAAGACACGTGGATGCTATAGTAGCTGCTCCATTTGAGGCACTGGAGGTTCTGCAGCGGGCTGACGCCTTTGTCCATCTCCTTGAGCTGGTTGATGCTCAGGCTTTCAATGCCCGGCTGCATGCTTCGAACGCCCCCGCGTGACAGCGTGTAAACCTGGCGCTTGCTCAGGTTGCTCTTCGTCTCGATGAAGAATTCTAGATCGTAATGTTCCTCCGCCAATTTCCCGAACACGTCGTCGATGTAGTTCATGTCGATAATGTTATCGACCAAGCGAAACCGGTTCGTATCATAGCGGCTCGACAGATATCGTAATTCCTCGTGCACTTGTTCCTGTGACTTGGAGCGAAACTTCATGCTCTGCGCGTTGAGCCCGCAGAAGGTACAGTGATGTTTTTCTCCCCACCAGCAGCCCCGGGCCGATTCGTACAGGAGGATGCGATCCAGCCCCTTAAAGGATTGAGGAGCCACCGCGGTTAGTTGCTCAAAATAATCGTCGTAATCGGGAGGAGGAGTGCGCTGAAAGTCGGAAAACAACTGTTGGTTAGGCTGAAAGGCGATCTGATTTCCCTTCCGATAGGCCACCCCTGCCGGTACACTGTCCCCCTTTCCGTCCAAGAGCTGCCTGACCAGATCAGGGAACGGCACCTCCCCCTCGCCCACCACGACATAGTCGATCCAGGGAAAAGCGCGGAAATACTCCAGCCCCATTTCTCCATCGTAATGAGCGCCTCCGAAAACGATCTTCACCTGGGGATACAGGTCCTTGATCAGCTTGGCGAGGGTGAGGCTGGCCACGTTCTGATGGAACATCGAGGTAAATCCGATGATCGCATAGCGCCCCCAGTCGATCGCGGTTTGCGCCCACGTCAGAAATTGGGGCGCGATTCGCTGTTCTATCTCTTCAAGGAAGGAAGACGGGCATCCCGCCGTCCCGGCTATTTCTTCTACGAGCGGCTTAAAGGTGCGGAGATAGAGGGCATGGTGAGGGTTGTCCCGAAAGAGGAGACGTGAAAAGAGCCACTCTCCGATCAACAACTGCTTTTCACAGAGGAGGTCGTACAGGGGGAAGCCGATCTGCTTGGCAAAGGGCAGGTTCAGATAGTGGCTTCTGACTCCGATGCGTTGAGCTTTTAAGAGTGCGGAGAGCGTGCCGAGCTGGATCGAGGGATACTTGGAATGTCCAAACGGCATATTCACCAGCGCGACCGGAGCCTGCCCGGCGAGCAAAGTCCGGTCTCGGCTGGTGAGGTCCTTTGTGACTGTACTGGAACCCATGATGCCGGTTTCCCGACTCTGACCTACTCCGAGCTTCCAAGCATATCATCAATCAGCGGACGATTGATATCCGTACAACCTGGGCAGATCATATCAAAGAGCGCCTCATGATCAGCCACATAGTTACGGCCATCCACGAGCTTGTCGGTGATCACGTGGTCGTAGCACGTCTCGCAGAGCATCATAAACCCCCGCATCACTGATACCGTTTTTCGACCCTTACTCCCTTGCATGGCTCAATGCCTCGTTATTCGTGCATCGTTATTCGTGAACCGCCAGAAGACGTTACTCGTTAAACGTTAAGCGTTAAACGTGAGGAGTCTGTTTCGATTAACGAATAACGGTTCACGACTCACGTCCTTAACGGTTAACGATTCACGTTCTCCCTCATACCGATCCCTTCAACTGAGCCACCCAGAAATCCTCGGTTTCCAACTCAATTCCACACGTGGGACACTCATACGGTTGGTCGGGCGGGGGAACCGAGAGCTCAATCTCTTCGACCTTCCCTCGGCAGACATGGTAGAAATGTCCGCGCGCATCCTCCGTATCCAACGGATCGTTCTCAAACAGCAGGACCATCGTCTATCCCCGGCTCTCACTCATCAGACGGATGGCGCGAGTATAACCAGCCTCTGACCTGCTTGGCAATCAGCCGAACCGGCCCAACCTGGCCTGCTACAGCTCGAACTGGGCCTCATACAGACCAGCGTAGACTCCGCCTTTCGTCAGGAGGTCCTCGTGCAAACCTTGCTCAACAATCTGACCTTGATCCACGACCACAATCCGGTCCACATGGTGCAGAGTGGAGAGACGGTGCGCGATGATGAAGGTCGTGCGGCCCCGGGTCAGACAATCCAAGGCTTCACGGATTTTCACCTCGGTTTCGGTATCGATGTTGGATGTCGCCTCGTCAAAAATCACGATCGGCGGGTCCTTGAGCAACACACGCGCAATCGACACCCGTTGTTTCTCACCGACGGACAGTTTTACGCCCCGTTCGCCGATCCACGTGTCATAGCCTTCCGGAAGCTGCGAGATGAACTCGTGGGCGCGCGCCGCGCGTGCCGCCGCCTCCAACCGTTCCTGCTCAGCCCCTAAATCGCCGTACAGAATATTGTCGCGGACGGTGCCGTTGAAGAGAAACGGTTCTTGTTGCACTAACCCGATCTGGCTCCGGAGGAACGTCAGAGGCAGATCCCGAAGGTCGTACCCGTCAATAGTGATGGCCCCGTCCCGCACATCATAAAACCGCATCAGCAACTTCAGCATGGTGCTTTTGCCCGCTCCGCTGGGGCCGACTAATGCGATCCGCTCACCCGGCTGAACGCCAAGCGACACATTTACGAGCACCGGCACGTCAGGGCGATAGTGGAACGAGACCTGCTCGAACTGGACTGCTCCATTCAACCGCTCCACCGGCGCGATCGCACCTGGTCGATCCTGCACCTCCGGCAACGTGTCCAGGATATCGAAGACGCGCTGGCTTGCGGCCAGCGCATGCTGGAGCATATGGTTGACCGAGTGGATCTGATTGATCGGCACGTAGAAGAGCGCAAGGTAGGACAGAAACATGACCAGTTCACCCACGGTCAGAGCGCCCTGTAGCACTTCTCCAGCCCCATACCAGATGATTAGCACGGTTCCCAGGCTGCCCACGAAGATCATGCCGGGCGAATAGAGGGACCACAGATACATGGCCTTGAGATTGCTGTCACTGTACTGCCAGCTCAATCTGCCGAATCGTTCGCGTTCATAGGTTTGCCGGTTGAATCCCATCGTCTCCCGAATTCCGGACAGGGCGTCCTGGAGATAGGCATTCAGTTCGGCCGCATTCCTCCTGATGGCGTGATAATAGCGGTGCACTCGCTTCGTGAATGCTGAAGCGGATAGGACCAGAAGAGGAATCGGAAGCAGCGACAAAGCCGCCAGTTTCCAGTTCAACGTAAACAGCATGATCGTAATCCCCACCAGGGTCAGCGAGGCGGTCAGGAGCCCTTCCAGGCCGTCAACAAAGATCCGCTCGACATGCTCCGTGTCGCTATTGACTCGCGACATGATCTCGCCGGTTGAGCGGCTTTCGAAGTAACTCACGGACAGCCGTTGCAGCGCGGCAAACACCTGGGCGCGCAAATCATGCACGACCCGCTGTTCAAGCGTGTTGTTCAACCGGATCCGCAGTGACGCAAAGAGATTTTTGACCCCATAGGCAACCAGAAACCCGACGATCGTCCAGGGAAGGAGTTCGGGGCGGCTGGATTGAATCACATCGTCGATGACGATCTTCACCAACCAGGGGGGGACCAACTCGAGTGCCGTGGTCACGCCCGCGCAGATCAGGGTGGTGATCGCAAGGAGACGATAGGGGCGGAGATACTTCAGAACACGAAGGAGAGGTTTCACGAATAGTTCTGAGCTCTGAATTTTGAGTCTTGAGTGTTCAACTTGGAACTCATCACTCAACACTCACGACTAAATCACGGTCGCATGCTCTTTCTTCCAGTACCGGTCGAACTCGTCCAGCTGGGTGAGCGTCGAGAGGTCGGTCATTCGGTCGAGGAACAGTTTCCCGTTCAGATGGTCCAGTTCATGCTGGATACAGATCGCAAAGAGATCCGTGGCTTCAAAGTCCAATGGCGATCCGTGCCGGTCGAGTCCCTGAACGCGAACCATCGTCGGCCGCACCACCTTGCCACGCAATCCATCGACGCTGAGGCACCCCTCCCAGGTCTCGGCCTGATGGGGTCCGTAATACACGATTCGAGGATTCACCAGGACGGTTTGGGGAAATCCGTTTTCACCCGGACAGGCCATCACCGCCAGCTGCTGCGAGCGTGACACCTGCGGCGCAGCCAGGCCGATCCCATCCGCCTGGTGCATCGTCTCGAGCATGTCGTCGATGAACTGCTGAAACGCCCGGCTGCCGATATCATCAGGATCAACAGGCGCTGCGACCTGTCGCAAGACCGGGTTCCCAAGTTTGGCGATCGTGAGAAGGGCCATGAGTCCCTTTCCTGGACGTTTATCGGTCATCAGCCATTCTTTGGGAAAAGCCTTGCGATCAGCCGTAGGTGTTTATAACACACGCTTTCTCCGGCCCGCAAGATCGGTGCGCGATCATCGAGGAACCCGTTTCTTTCCTCCCTCATGGCTCAATCCTGACTCGGTGGCTTCCTTGGCGTACGAGGTTCAGGAAGCTGAAACGTCTCCTGGTTGGCCTTCCACCAGTCCACCCATTCCTGAGCCCATTCCGATCGGTCCTGTTTCGTCGAGATATCCCAGTCATGCAACTCAGTCTCGTGGCGGGTCAGGAGCCACAGCGACTGGACGGCGCTCATCGCCACGAACCGCTCATCGTCCAGGATCAGCCCGATGAGAACCGGGATCACCGCCTTCTGCCGTACATAACGGGCCTCGAATGCAGCGGCTTTCCTGATCGTAGGGTTGTGGTCTTTAGCCATGACTTCGATCGCCGGCGGAACCAGCGAGGGTTCTAAACGCACTGCGACTCGCAAGGCATGCTCCCGGACCCGAGCCATTTCGTTTGGTTCTTTTGCTGTCTCTACTAATGCCGGGACTGCACCTGGATCCTTGATCATCAAGAGCGTTTCGATCGCGTTGTACCGGAGTCGCGGACCAGGCATCGTCAGCGCCTTGACCAACACGGGAACCACCGGCCCGCCGAGGTGAACAAACTCCCCCATTGCCCACAACTCTTGCTTGCCATCAAGCAAGGACAAGAGTGCCTCGGCCCGTTTGATCTCTTCCGGGCCCAGCGGTTTCGTGTTCTGAGGAACAGAGGTATCAGGGACTGGGGCCGGTTTCGGAGGGACATCGAACGGCATTTGGGTGGGGGCCACATGAGGCCACTCACTGCATGCGCCCGCAGGTCTCGACATGACGGCAAGCGCTGTGGCCACAACGAGCCATCCGATTAGAACGATCCTCAGCACCTTACTCATGCTGTTGCCTTCAGTTGAGAACAACCATTTTTGCCGGCATCCGTCATCCTTCATACGTCTGCTTTGTCATGGTACCCTTGGGCGAAACGGAAATGCAACGGGCACCCCGATCGTTCACGTGGATTCCTGATCCGATTGAGCGGCCGAGCGATCCGATGAGGGCTTGGTCCACTTTCGATGCACGAGCTGATACAGAACTGGAAGGACCAGCAGGATCAGGACAGCCGATGTCAACATGCCTCCCACGACGACCCGTGCGAGCGGCCTCTGAGCCTGTGACCCAATCCCTGTCGCCATAGCGGCGGGTAGAAGCCCAATGGCGGCCGCAAGGGTCGCCATCAAAATCGGGCGGAGCTGGACGTCTGCTCCCTTGAGAATCGCTTCCTCCAACGGCAATCCTGATTTGCGGTAATCCTCAATACGAGCGATGAGCAGCACCCCGCCCAGAATGGCGACACCCAGCGTCGAGATCACGCCGACCGCGGCCGAGATGCTGAAGGCGGTGCCGGTCGCGAGTAGCGAGAACACGCCACCGATCAACGCGAAGGGGACCGTAGCCAGGACCAGGGCTGCGTCGCGAACGGAGTCGAACGCGGTATACAAGAGCAGCAAGATCATCAGCATCGCGAGCGGGACGATGACGGCCAATCGTTTCTGCTCATCCTTCAACTGATCATATTCGCCCGCCCATTCAATCCGATACCGTTCAGGAAGATGGACTTTCTCGGCCAGCACCCCTTGCGCCTCTCGAACGGTGCTTTCCAGATCACGGCCGCGGACACTGAACTTGATCGGAATGTACCGCTCGTTGTTCTCGCGATAAATAATGAAGGCACCGGTTTGCATGGAAATCGTAGCCAATTGCTTCAGCGGAATCCTGGCTCCCCCGGGCGTACTGACCAGGATATTCCCGATCGTCTCAGTATCCTGCCGGTATTCAGGCAGAAACCGCACCGATAGATCGAACCACCGTTCACCTTCATACACACGAGTGAGCGCCTGCCCCCCCACAGCCGCCTGAATCACCGCATTCACATCGGACACGAGCAGCCCGTACCGGGCGCAGGCTTGCCGATCCACCTCGATCAAGAGGTTGGGCTGACCCATCAGACGGAAGATTCCCAGATCCTTCACGCCCCGGACCTGCCTCATCGCCCTCTCGATCTCCACCGCGTTGGCTTGCAAGACTTTGAGATCCGATCCAAACAGTTTGATCGAATTTTCCCCCTTGACCCCTGACATCGCCTCTTGGACATTATCCTGAATCATTTGTGAAAAATTGAAGGTCACGCCAGGGATCGTCGCCAGCACTTTCTCAATCTCTTCGATCAGCTTGTCCTTGGAGGTGATCTCAGCGCGCCACTCCTTGGCCGGCTTCAGGTTCACCAAGAACTCGGCGTTAAAAAAGCTGGTCGGATCGGTGCCGTCGTCGGGCCGACCCAGTTGGGACACGACGCCGGTCACCTCAGGGACCTGGTGAAAGATTCCCCTGACTTCCGTCGCCAATCGGCTGGCCTGCTCGAACGCGATATCAACCGGCATCGTCGCCCGGACCCAGAGATTTCCCTCTTCAAGCGCGGGCATAAACTCTCCGCCCAGAAACTGGAGTGCGATCAAGGCCATCACAAGCAGGGCAAGCGAAAATCCGACTACAATCAGTTGATGCCGCAATGCCCATTTCAACAGGGGCCCATAGAGGCCTCGAACGACCCGAACAGCCTTCGTGTCCTCCTCCTGAATCGGCCCTGTCAGCAGAAAGGAGCACAGAAGGGGCGCGATGGTGAAGGCCATCAGTAAGGCACCCAGCAGGGCGAAGCCATAGGTAATGGACATCGGCGCAAAGATCTTTCCAGGCACGCCGGTCATCGTAAAGAGCGGGATGAAGGCCACCACAATGATGGCGGTCGAGTAGAAGATCGGACGTCCGACCTGCCGTGCTGCCCGGACGACCTGTTGCGGCGGGGTGAGCCCAGGCCCGACATGATGGCTCAGGTGATAGAAGATGCTCTCCACCATGATCAACGTCGCATCCACGATGATGCCGAAGTCAATCGCCCCAAGCGAAATCAGGTTTGCCGACTGACCGAGCAGCACCATCATGGCGAAGGTGAAGAGGAGCGACAAAGGGATGGTCAGCGCGACGATCATTGCAGCCCGAAAGTGCCCTAAAAAGACATACAGAATCAGAATCACCAGCACCATCCCGCTGATTAAAATGTTTGTGACAGTCTCGACCGTGGTATGGATCAGCACCGTCCGGTCGTAGAAGGTTTTGATCTTGACCCCTTTCGGAAGCTTCCAGGTGTTCAACTCCTCCACCTTGCGCTTGACCCGTTCAAGCACCGACAGTGCCTTGTAGTTGCGCTGGAGCAGGACGACCCCTTCGACGACATCATCCCTGTCGTCAATGCCTACCTTGCCTAACCGTACCCGGGCGCCGACGCTCACCTTGCCCAAGCTTCTGATAAAGACCGGTGTTCCGTTCTTCTCGGCCACCATGACGTTCTCGATATCACTCAGGCTGTCAATCAATCCTAGCCCGCGGATATTAAAGTTCTGAGCACCAATGGTGAGGTAGTTGCCTCCGACGTTGGCGTTGCTGTTGGCCAGCGCAGTCATGACCTGCGGGAGGGTCACCCCATAACTGATCAAGGCCCCGGGGTTGAGGTCCACGTGATACTGTTTGGTCATCCCCCCGAAGGCCGTGACATCAACAACCCCGGGCACCCGCTTGAACTCCCGCTGAAGCACCCAGTCCTGAATCGTTTTCAGGTCGGTCAGCGTGGTGTCGTTCCCGACCAGCTCATAGCGATAAATCTCGGCGATGGCCCACCAGGGCGAGAGAACCGGTTGAACACCAGGTGGAAAGGACATCATCGCCAGCCGGTTCAGGACCTCCTGCCGATCCACAAAGTACTTGGTGCCGAAATCAAAATAGAATTTGATGTCGCTGAGGCCGAAGAGGGACAAGGAGCGGATATCCGTGAGGCCTGGCATGCCGGTCAACGTGGTCTCGATCGGGATCGTAATCTGCCGTTCAATTTCCTCGGCCGACCACCCAGGATATTGGGTGATCACCTCGATCATAGGAGGAGACGGATCCGGGTAAGCTGCAATGTCTAAGATGTGGAACGCGTAGAGGCCTCCGAACAACAGCACGAAACCGAGGACGAACACCAGTACCCGCTGCACCAGAGCAAATTCGACCAATCGGAGAATCATCTTGCTGCAGACCTATTCAGTTCTCGATGTAGGAGGGCATACAGAACCGGAAGCACCAGCAGGATCAGCAGCGCCGAAGTCAGCATGCCGCCCACAA
>VBOJ01000176.1 GCA_005877775.1 Nitrospirota bacterium
GAGCGCGAGCAGATCCGTTTCCACCCCAGGAGGATACATATCGTCGGCCAGCGCCTGCATGATCCGGCGGGACACGAATGGCCCAAGAGTCTTGACAGTGGCTTGCTGAGCAGAGGAATTTCGGCTGGCGAACTCGATGGGTCGGGCCAGGAGCTGAACGATGTGCTGAAGGCGCTCCATTCAATAGTTGATAGCTAGCAGCTAGTAGCTATTGGCTGCCAGCTATTTCCGGTGAGGGTTGTCAGACAATGCGGGCCTATGGTAGCATAGGCCCCGTTTTCAGACAACGAACGAAAAGACCGAGGAAGGAGTGACCAGTGGCAAACACGTGCGATGTGTGCGGCAAGCGGCGTTTGTCGGGCCATACTGTGAGCCACTCCAACAACAAGACCAAGCGAGTCTTTAATCCAAACCTGCAACGAGTGCGGGCCCTCATCAATGGTGCTACCAAGCGGATCAAGGTTTGTACGCGATGCCTTCGCTCCGGACTGATCACAAAATCCGTTTAGCCTTCACGTCGCTCCTCCGCAATCCCACTCGACTCCGCTTCACTCACACCCAGTCAGAGCAGGGTAGACTTGCTTGCTCAGACCGGCTCGTCGGTCTCACCCCCTGCCAGTCGTCATGATTGAGAAAATAGTCTCCGGCGGACAGACCGGCGTGGACCGCGCGGCCTTGGATGTGGCGCTAGAGCTGGGACTGCCGTGCGGCGGATGGTGTCCAAAAGGACGGAAAGCGAAAGACGGCCCCATCGCGCTTCTGTACCCGCTCCAGGAAACGCCTTCGGATGAGTACGCGCAGCGCACGGTGTGGAACGTGCGGGACTCGGATGGGACGCTGATCCTGACCCGTGGGCAACCCACGGAGGGGACGGCTTTGACCATCGAAGTGGCGGAAGGCCAGGGCAAGCCGTACCTCGTGCTGGACTTGGACGCGCCGCCGGCTCTGGCACCAGTCCGGGCTTGGGGAACCACACACAGAATCCGTGTGCTGAATATCGCCGGTCCACGAGAAGAGAAAAGCCCCGGCATCTATGCGCAAGCCTCGCAATTCCTTCGCAAACTCCTCTCCACCAGCGGTTGACCTGCCTGAGCCCTGTCACTACAATACCCCCCGCTGTTCCACACAGCCTGCGTCAGCAGGCTTTTAAAACACAATGTTCTACTAGCTTAAGAGGAAAGACCGCAAAGGCCACGAAGACTCATCCCCGCATCCAGGATGGTCAAAAAGGCCTTCCAGCGCGGCCGCAGCGAGCGAAAGGCCGAAGCGTACTCTTTGCGCGGTACGTTGAGGCCTTAAGTGAAGCGAGAACAAAGCTGGAGGCCTTTTTCAACATCCTGTTAGACAACCCCTGCTGAAGAGGCCGGGAGCATGCCAACCTCACGCATTCACGCTCTCCTGAAGAAAGAACGCACACTGATCTTTCCCGGCGTGTATGACGCCCTTGGTGCGAAACTGGTCGAGCAGGCCGGGTTCCCGCTGACCTTTATCTCAGGATACAGCGTCGCAGCGACACAGCTCGGATTGCCGGACTTCGGGTACCTCACCCAGACGGAGATGGTGGCGGTTGCCAAGCGGGTCTGCGGTTCCGTGAAGATTCCCGTCATCATCGACGCAGACACGGGATACGGGAACGCGCTGAATGTAATCCGCACGGTGAACGAGTTGATTGACGCAGGCGCCGCCGGCATGTTTTTAGAGGATCAAGTCTGGCCCAAGCGGTGCGGGCACATGAAGGGCAAGCGAGTCATTCCGGTCGAGGAGCAGGTCCAGAAGGTTCGCGCCGCAGTGGACGCGCGCGGGACTCGGGACTTCTTCATCGTGGCGCGGACGGACGCGCGGCAGGTCACTGGGCTGGATGACGCGGTCAGGCGCTGCAAGCGGTACAAGGAGGCCGGCGCCGACGCGCTGTTTGTCGAAGCGCCCAGAAGCAGGGAGGAGTTGGCCGCCATCGCCAGAGAGTTATCCCCGCCGCTGGTCGCCAACATGTTGGAAGGCGGCGTGACACCGCTCCTGACCAGAGACGAGTTGGAGCAAGTCGGCTTCCAACTCGTGGTCTGTCCCTTGACGGCGCTCTACGCCTCGGCCAAGGCAATGCAGGACATGTTTGGCCTGATCAAGAGCGCCGGCACTACGCGAGCCACCCTGGACCGTCTCCTCCCGTTTCAGCAGTTTCACGGGATCATTGACCTCGATGCCTATTACGCTCTCGACGACCGGTACCGCACGCCCGACGAAGGGGAAAATTAGCGTCCCGTCGCATCTCATCTCAACATCCGCCTCGCGTTTGGACATCCCGTAACATGGTGATACACTTGCTGGAGTCACTCTAAGGAGACTCATGTACGGAAGGCCTACCAACATCAGCTGGATTCTTGCTCCGCTCACGGTCGCCCTTGTTGCCTTCATCGCATACCAGACGTGGCTCAAGCCAAAAGCTGATCAACCGGCCGTTCCAAGCAACCTCTCTGAGGGGGCACCAGCCCCTTCCGGTGGGCCCTCCCCCCTCCCGATCTCTGCCAGGCCGCCGGACCAGCCGATCGCCCGTGAGGGTGGACAGGTTCGTGTCCTGGAGCCAGGTGACGTGCCGTCCTCTAAATTCGCGAATCAGTTGCTGGCCATCAGGGACTCGATAGAGAAAGAGAACGAGGAGGAAGCCCAGGCCAAGCTGCTGGCCCTTCCTCAAGAGCTTATCGCTGATCAGCGAATCCGCCCCTACACCGCAATTCTGTGGAACAACCTGGGGGTCCTCAAGGAAAAGGCCCGCGGCACGGAGGCCGCGGTTCCAGCATTCAAGACCGCTGTGTCGCTTGATCCGAAAAACCCGACATCACACCTGAACCTCGCCCATGCCTACTGGGAACTCCGCGATCCTGCCCTGACTCCGGATTTTCTGGAGAAGGTCATGCGGTTGGCGCCTAACAATCCCTTCCCTCACCTTGCTCTGGCGGACCTGCTTTATGAGAAGGATGACCTGGCCGGGGCCGCGCTCCACCTAGACCAGGCCACGGAACGAGCCCAACAGGACCCCTCGCTCCATGCCTATCTGAAGGCCGTGACCACCAGGGTGAAACGGACGGAAGAGACCGAGCGCAACTTCGCAACCCGCGAGAGTTCCCATTTCACGGTGAAATTCGACGGGGGGGAGGACTATGCGACCTGGAGTCGCGTCTTGGAAATCCTGGAGGACGCTTACCGAGACATCGGCCAGAAGTTCGGCTACTTCCCCTCGAAACCGATCATGGTCGTGCTGCACACGAGGAACACATTCCAGAGCGCCACGGGAAGCCCGGCCTGGGCTGATGCGCTCTACGACCATATCTTAGGACGCATTCAGATCCCGACCCAGGGGGCACTCACGGACGAGAAGTGGTTGGCCCGTGTGCTGCGCCATGAGTTTGTCCACGCGCTCTTGCACGAACAGATGGGGGTACAGGCTGGTCGTCTTCCCACCTGGCTCAACGAGGGTCTGGCCATGCAGTTGGCAGGCGACCCCTGGCCTGATATTGATCAATTCGTGCAGGGAGAGATCAAACTCATCTCGCTCACCCTACTCGAAGGGGGTTGGGGAAGCCTTCCGACAGAGGTTGCCACCGTCGCCTATCTCGAAGGCAACTCCGCAACCCTCTACCTCATCGACCGGTTCGGTATGCACAAGGTGCGGGAGATCCTGGGTTACCTTAAAGCCGGGCAATCCATCGCCGCTGCAATGCAGGACCAGCTCTTCCTCCCTTACGATCAGTTTCAGCGCCAGTGGGTGGAGAATCTCAACGAAAAACTGAGGACCCGCAGGACCTAAGCAGCGCAGCGGTGGGGAAGAACATCATCGGCGGAAGGTGGTGGGCTATGCTCTGTCTTGCAAGGAAACCTGACCAAACCAGCGATACCGGTAGCGAGCCACGATCCGATACGCGAGATAGGCCAGCGGCTTCAGCACGGGAATCCGCATCAAGGCACGCAGCATTCGCCCACCGCGGAGGCCCGGCAGCATGGGTAGAAACGCGTCGAGGCCCCTGCTGATCCTCCCATTGGCATCCACTAAGAAAGCCGCATCAGGACGGCCGGGCCGATACTCGCTCCCCAGACAACGGGCCGCTTCTTCGCTCTGATATGGCACGAAGCGGACTGTCCCATCCGGCCGAGCTCCCTCCGATCGCTCAAGCCCCTCCTTGGCCGTCACGCAGAGCCGGCACTGCCCATCGTAGATCAGGATCTTTTCTGGTCGAGGGCTTGGACCGTTCTGGGCCATGGTCTCTCCTGATGCGAGTTCACGCTACCACCGACAATACCTGAAGGCAAGCACCGGCCTGCCGAAGGGGTGGTTGCTCGACGAGGGCTCCTCCAGTAGAGTGAGAGGAATGATGAACCAGCGCGCGCGATTCTTCATGGTCTTCCTGTTGATCGCTCTGGCGATGGCCGCAGGGCTGTCACGCACGCTCTGGGAACGGGAGGAGCAATCTTCACTGATGGGACAAATCGCCTGGGACGGATTCTTCTTCGGGCTCCCGCTGATCCTGGCCGGATGTCTCCTCGCATCAGCCAGATGGGCCTTCATGGCGGGCGTGATCTATGGCACAATCGGTTTGGCGCTCGACGTTTCCACGATCGTTCAAGACTTGGTTCATCCGACTCCTCAGCAGGCCTTCGTGCTGATGAGCGGCATAACCGGCTTGCTCAATTTCCTGCTCATCGTGGTCGGCGGAGGCGGGTTTCTTGATGTCGGTTCGGCTGGGAAGCCTCCAGAAGTCCCCCCTCCCAGTCCTCGGTTCCCTTCCGCAACTTGATGCGCCTGACCCGTCCGAAGCCAGCCTCTCGGAGCCACCTTGCCGTCTCCTTGGCTCCATAGGTATTGCCTGTCTCCGTGAATAGCAGCATGGTCACCGCAAACAGGTTGGCCTCCTGAGGAGAGAGCCCGTTGGGATCATGGCAAAAGGCATCTTGGATCAACAGACGCCCGCTGGGGGTGAGTGCCTTGACCAGCCTGCGAAATAACCGCTGGTTCTCGGACGGCGAATAAATGTGCAGTACGTTCGACAGCCAGATCACATCGTACTGTCCGGGAATCGCTCGGTTCATGAAGTCCAGCGGCAGATAGGAGAGCCGACGGCCATGCTTGAGCAGTGCGGCAATCTCTTTGGCCACTTCCAAGGCTGGCGGCCGGTCGCAGACAGTCGCCCGGAGTTTGGGGTGACGAGCGAGAAAGGCCAAGGCATAGGTGCCAGGCCCGCCTCCGAGATCCAGGAGCGTCTCGATACCCTTCAAGTTGATCTGAGCAGCCACTTGTGGCGCCACCTGACTCGACCGCTGATGCATGGCCCAGGTGAACTGGCGCCGATAGTCCGGGTCATCCGGGTCCTCGTGCTCTACCGGACGTCCCGTTTTGACTGATTCGGTCAATTTCGACCAGTCTTCCCACTGACCACGCAACAGCTCCAGATAGGCGCCTCGATACTGTGGGCTCTTCGCATTCAGCGCAGTCACAGCCAGCGATCCGTTCTGATACCGAACACCGTGTTTCTTCAGGACTCCGGCGCTGGCCAAGTTGCGGCAGAGAATCTCAAGACCGCGAGCGCTGACGCGAAGCTGTCTTGCCAGAGCGGGGGACGTCCAGGAACGAGTCCCCATCACCGTGAAGAGATCAAGATCGAGTGCGGTCAGCAGGATGCGGGGAAGACGATAGGCAGAGATTGCGTCGCGAAACTCGTCAAAACTACCGATCGAAGAAACAGACATAGTTTTGAGTTCTGAGTTGTGAGTTGTGAGTTTAACCCGTAACTAAACACTCACCACTCAAAACTTCATGTGAATACCTTGGTGAACTG
>VBOJ01000006.1 GCA_005877775.1 Nitrospirota bacterium
GTGATAGAACCCGACATTGAAGGCATGGAGCATTCCGTCATTGGCTCCCACATAGGCCACCTGGCGACGGTTCTTATACTGCAGAAAGTAGGCAGTATAGCTGGCGTCTCCGTAGAGCACATCAAATACTTCCCTGGGCGCTCCCACCACGGTCGGAGTGGCATCGATTGGGTCCCCCAGTTTCCAGACCCTGAGGGAGCCCGAGACCGTGAGCTGCCGGTCTCGAAGCCCCGACACTTGATTTCCTCTGATAAAGTTGATGATGTTGTCAGAAGTAAAGGGGGCTGCCCCGGCGCGCAAGTAGGGAGCCAAGGTGGCGGAATTAGCGGTCGAGAAATCGATTTGCTCGCCGGCATCCACCAACCCATCGTTGTCGCTATCCGCCCAGGTCAGCAACGTGCGGCTGTTGGGATCCATCAGAGCAAGCTGCTTGCCTGCCTCCCAAATGGGTAAGATGTCCGAGAGCGCCTTGTTCGCCTGACTAGGGGTGGTACTGTCCGCCGTTCCATCACCGTTAGCGTCCACAAATTTATTCACCAAAACCTGGCCGTAGGTCGGACTCGCGGTATTGTTATCGTACTGGGTCGTGATGATGTTGTCGTTCTGATAGACCAGCCTGCCATCCCCGTTCGTGTCTTCCCGAAGATTGCCAAACGTATCGAGGAAGAGACCTTGCGTATAGCCGACCCAGTTCACGAAGTTCAGCGTCGATGATTCGAGCTTGCTCGGGTAGAAATAGGACTGATAGAGCGCCCCGTCCCCCGTAGAAGACGTCGCCAGCACCGAGACTGCAGTTCCGGATGCGCTCTTTTGGAGAATGCTCGCGATCGTCGCAAGCAATCTGCCCTCTAGTTGGAAGGCATCTACAGCCTCGAAGAAGTTATCAGGGACCCCATCGGCCCCTGACGCGCCGGTCAGATTGTTGACCGTGTCATACTCCGCAGGCAGATCCGGGATATTGTTCCCGTTCTGATCAGTGAACCCACCGACCTTGGCCGCATCTTTCAAGATGTTCGCTCCGGTCCCAAAGGCAAAGAAGGTGTAGATGTTCAAGTTCTGGAGTCCCGACAAATTATTCCCGGCCCCGAGGACAGGGAGGGTAGTCTGGCGAAGGTCTACAGTATGGGCATAATAGGCCACATCGTCCAGAATGTGGCTCCCACCAAGAAGACATGGATCCGAGGTGGTTCCACCATAATAGGCGGAACAGTTGTCATGGTGGTCTGTCAGGCTGTTGTGAAAGGCTACGGACGTGTTGGAGTGCGTGCCGAGTGTGCCTGTGCAGCCAAGCGCGCTCGAACAGTGGTTGCTGGTTCCATGACTAGCCGCCGTATGGGCGTAGTCCTGAATGCCGGCTGGAACAGATATATCCTGCGTCGGTTGTCCGTCTGTGAAGATGATCACGTAGCTCTTGCAGCAGTTGACATACTGGGCGGTCCCAGCCCACTGGGGCGAGGTGAAATAGTAGGGATCATTGGCCTGCACTCCGGTCGTATAGTCAGTCCCGAAGAAGGAAGGCGAAATCTGGGCGAAATACCGGACTGCTTCATAGAGCGATTCTCCCAGCGGCGTGTAAGTGGCAGGCGTCGTGGTCTCGATGCCGGAGACCATGGTAGCGACACTGCTCCCCATATTGGCGGCGAGATGGCCACCTTGCGACGTATTGAATTCCATCAAGGCAAACCGGGCCTTGGCCCCCACCTGTTGGATGACCCCACCTGTCGTTTCTGGATGATTCACAACGATCTTCCAATTGGTCTCTGCATAACCATCTGCATCACTGCAATTTGCTGCCCCGCTGCTTGGTGGAGTATTGTCATTGTCCACGCAGAACGTCCCCTGGAGCGTGGAGTTACCCCCATCAATGTGGAAGTACACGCTCCCCGATGCAGGAATGTTAGCGGCCGGCATCCGCCCGGTCGCTTGCACCACAGTGACCGACTGGGTTTGCGCCAGACAACAGGTGGCGGTGAAGTTGTCTTGCCCTTTCACCTGACTGCAATGGAATTGAGCATCCCGGGCGACGTTACACATCCCCCCGACCATGACCCATTTCACCATGTCAATCTCACGTTGGGCCGCGTAGTTCAGGAGGTTACCACTCCAGGGGTAGGAAGCATTCGTACAAGTCCCTGGCGTGGCAGGATTTGCGGAAGGGTCCGGCTGAAAGACATTGCTCGAATAGGAGTAACACTCCGTGGCATCAAACAGACCGCTGTAAGTGGTGGCGGTATTGAACGCGGTCGTATAGGCCATATTGTTCATGCTGCCGGAGTTGTCCAAGAGGAGCAGGATGTTCGCCGGAACGGTGTTACTGACGAAAGGAGGGATAGCTGTGTAGTCAGACATAGATTGAGCTCTGACCTCGAGCGGCCACAGCAGGGTTGCCGGCAGCACGAGCGCGAGCATGGCAAGCATGAGGCTAATTCCTGTCATGGTCTGGCGTTTCATGGTCGTTCCCTCCTTGTCTCCGCTCGTCCCTGGACAACTACCACTCGTTGGATGTCGAAGCCACCTTGGGACTCTCTGCATGTCACTCGGTTCGTCCTCTTCAACTCGGCAGCATGATCACGATCCGATCAATTTGGCTATTCCTCACGTGGAACCTGACCAGAGTCCCAGGCCCCAGATCTTTCAGGTCCTTCGGTCTTCCTTCGCTGTCCGTGATGGTGACATCGGAGGTCATGGGATAATCCATGTCGTCGATTTGAATGTCAGTCCCTCGTACGGCGGTCACCTGACCGGCTTTGAGGTTGACCAATGACCCTCTGTCTAGTGTTTGGGCCCAGCCTCTCGCGATTCCCTGCATCCACAGGTCGCCGACTGTCGTGCCACCAACCACCAACAGGACAAGCGCGATTCGCAGGAGGCTTTCCTGCAAACCAACAAGACCAGTCTGCGTCCTTCCTATTCCCTTGATGCAATGTGTCATATTTCCCCTCTCCTAAAGCTTCTTCTGGCAACCGTCACCATTGAAGGTGCAGGCATAGACCGCCGTGATTCGGCTGTTGGTCCCTGTCGCTACGTTCGTTGCAAGACAGTTGATCCGGTAATAGAAATCGCTGCCTCCACCGACTACGCCGGCGCCGGTTCCCTCGTAACCTGCAAACATTTGTTGCCCTGCACCGCTCTTTCCTTTGACATATAGCCGATCAATGTCCCCACGGACCGTGAAGGTATTGACGGTGGCAACTGTATTGGGCGCGACGGTGGGAGCGTCGCTATTGTTGTCCGACTGCCCCATGATCTCCTGGTTCAAGGTGGGCGAATTGGTATTCGGCACCGGACCTGCCGGCGCGGCATTGTCCAGAAACGCCGCCGGCAGTGAATGCTGTTCGAGGGTCTGCTGAATGATATTGACGCCGGTGCCCACGCAGGACTCAGCGGCGCTGGCGGCCGCTTCACCGGTCCGCAAGTAGCCAGCCATCCGGTTTTCCAGGCCGGTCACCGTAATGGCCGCTATGCCGATCACAGTCATGATCAGCAGCAACAGCATGACCGTTAGCAGGGCTACTCCCTCCTCGCTCACTGCCGCGCCGACTATAGGATTGCGCCCTACGGATTCTTCAAGCATGTTGTTTAGAGTCCCAGGTTTCTCGCATCCACTGTCCGGGTCAGTGCTCTGCGGCGAACCTGCTGGTAGGTTGTCAGGTTGAATCCGGTGTCGTTTGCGGGGTTGTGATCCCCTACAACTACCGGCGCCGTGCTGCTGAGCGTCGGGGTCCGGCGTTCGCCAAAACCTTGATCGGTTCCAGTTTCTCTAGCCACGACGCTGACTTGAATCAGTCTAATGGTGTCCGGCGTCATCGGAGCAGCAGCCCAGGTATTGTTAGAGATAAAATCCGCCACATCAAACGTGTTGGACCCATTCTGATCATCCACCACCCGGTCCGCTATCCCTCCATTCACAGCCGCGTTGCATCCGTCGCACGCGTAGGCCAACTGAATATCCTCGATCCCGTCCGCGATGGCGACCCCACCGCGAGTCAGACAGGGACCGTTGTTCCCGCAGACCGCGGCGTTAGTCGAGATGGCATAGGTGATGCACTGCAGCAGATAGACCGGCGTGCCCACAGGAAACACACTAGCCCCAGCAGCCGTGTTTGCAAGTGTCAGAACGTTGCCAGCTATTGTGGTGACAGTTCCCGACAAGGCCCCGCCAATCGATACCGTCCCGTTCACTACAAGCCCGGCTGCTTGCATGGCAGCCACAGCACCCGCCTGAAGCGTGATCGTATTGAAGGGACCCGTGGCCTGGACCGCCAGCGTCCAAAGCGGCGCTACATTGCTGGTATTTGGTACGACTATTGAGACTGAGTCTGGCCCTGTATCGGCCCCAGCCGGAGTGTTATCCGCCGGCACGATGGCGGTGTTGCACGCGCCGACAGGACTGCTCATGCCGAAGCCGGCCATTTTCATGTCTCCAGAGATCAACTCCATGGCCAACCGGACGTTTTGCTGCACCGCCGCGGCCTGATCATTCGCCAGCGCAGCCTTGTTGCTGCTCGTCATGGCCGTAAAGCCGGCAGCCGCGATCAGCAAGGAGATGGCCATCGCCGCCATGACCTCAGGGAGGGTGAACCCACCCTCCCCTCGCCACCGCCCTGGCATGTGTACTTCGTGGCGTTGATGCGGCTTCATACTCACTCCGGGGCTATGATGGTGGTAAGCGCAACCGTTTTATTTCTCCGCACACTGGCTTCACCTTTCACGGAGCCAGTCCAATTGATGCGAACAGTCACCAGACTCTGGTTGAGAGAGGGATTGGTTGGACCCGTCGCAGTCACCGTAACCCGTCCCTGTACGCCGGTGAGCGCCGAGGTATTCAGCAGCGCTTGCCACTGCGTGTAGTCCCCCCTAGCCATCGGCTGTGTAGTCGGCGGCTGCGTCGTAGCGTTCAGTGTGTCAACGTTGTTGTAGGCTGTCGCGTTTCGGCGGCTAAACTGGATGCGCTCTACCATATCTGCTGCCAAGTTCGTGACGCGGCTCATCTCGCTCGCATCCACGTTCCGGCCGAGCGAAATACCCTGCATCCCTGCCACAGCCAGTAGCCCTACTGCAAGCACGATCGCCGCGAACATGCCTTCGAGTAACGTGAATCCGGATTCCCCTGTCAGTTTCCTGATCATCGGATGGCCCAATTCCCTCAGCGTTTTGGCTACGGACAGGTTGGTTGCGGACACCAGTTCACTTTCCCAGCCGGAGTAATCCGGATTGAATAAGTGCGGTTCTGGTTGTTGGTTAACGTCACCGTCTGGTTGCCAGCTCCGCCCCCGACCCTCAGTCCGAGCGAGTTGAAGACGACTGGGCCTCCTCCAACTCCCGTCACCTGGTTCATCATCGTGTGGGGGGGCATGACCTGCGTGCCAGCCCCATCGATGAATGTCGCGGTGACCCTGCCGCTCGTCACTGCCAGCGTAACCGTAACCGCGGTGTTCCGATTCATGGCCGCCATCCTGGACAAGCTGAACTCGCTACTAATTTCAGTCGCCGCCTGTCTTAGCTGGTAGCGGGCGATCCACTGCTGGTAAGTTGGGACAGCCATTGCAGTGCCGATGGTAATGATCGCTGCCACAGTCATCAGCTCCACCAGGGTGAAGCCAGCTTCTGATCTCCAGCGCGATTCTGATCGTCTTGGCGAAAAGCAAAACATGGCACTAGATAAGTGAGCAAGTGCTGTGCCGTTTTAGCCCGATTAGATGACTGTTCACAAGTTATTGATTATAAATGAATTATTACCATTTTGTAGGTGATGGGGCGGCTCAGGAAGGTCACGCACTGTGACCATTTTCGTCCCGGCTGTGCCTCCCGTTCCTCTTTTCCCTGGTTCCCCTTCTCTTCAGAATCCTTTGTTTTGAGTGGACCAGAATTGGCCCCCTTCTTAAATTTGGGTTAGAGATCCGAAAGTCGCACCAGTCGATATTTCGTGAATCTTGGCGTATTCTTCTGGGGTGATGGGAAATTATGGTAGGCACGCGGTTGCTCATCCAAATAGAAAAACGGGCAATCTTATCTAAGCTGAATCTGCCGCTCATCCCGGCTTTGAATACTGAGCATTCATGTTACGTCTATCAATAAATTCCATAGGTATTTTTATATCTTTGCTCGTTCTGCAGACAGGACCGTCAATCGTATTTTCTACTGACTCTGCAGCGCACTTTGATCGTGCTCTCGAGAAGGCCAAGGCAGGTGATCACCAAGGGGCAATTCGAGAAGCGAGCCAGGCGATCAAGGGTAACCCCGACTTTGCAGATGCGTACTTCGCTCGCGGGGTATCCAAGGGGGCCTTGGGTAACTACCAGGGAGCAATAAGCGATTACTCACAAGCAATCAAGATAAAACCTTTCTCTGCTCTGGCATATCTCAATCGTGGGCAAGCACAGGGAATGCTCGGCAACTACCAAGCACAGATTGACGATTCTTCCCAGGCTATCAAACTTGCCCCGAACTATCCGGAGGCATACGTCAATCGCGGCCGTGCGAGGGCACACATGGGCGATCGCCAAGGGGCTATTGATGATTATACCCAAGCGATCAAGATACAATCTGACTTCACATTCGCATATTACAACCGTGGCCTGCTGAAAGCTAAATCTGGTGATGTCCGAGGCGCTATAGACGATTATGCACAGGCCTTAAAAATCGACCCGGGGGCTCCAATAAATGATTTCTCGCAGGCGATAAAGACTCAACCAGACAATGCAGATTGGTATGTTGGAAGAGGCATTGCCTATTTTGTCCTAATGAATAAGGAAGCGGCACGCGAGGATTTTAAGAAGGCATTGAGCCTACGTCCCGAGCTCCAACAGAATCTCAAAACATTTTTAAAGGAATAGACCGCATACTGCTGCACGGAAGGACTGCAAGAGATTTCGGAACTCTCTGTGATCAATTCGAAACTGATAATTGAGACGCGGGGTAAAACAAATGTGACAGGGAATGCTTGCTTTTGGAACCAGGTTCACGCCGTAAATTCATACCTCTTCTCTGACTTCCTAATTGGTCACCGAAACTCTATACTTCTCCTGCCATGCTCCTGGAGCCACAGAGACCAGCGGCATACCCCGCAACAGTCCACTTCGTAGATTGTCGTTGTGCCGGCCCCGGAGGACGTCGACTTAGATCGGCTCGTGATCGTCTAGGTGATGAAACCGATCTTGTCATGGTCATCAGTACCAGCACGTCCGTAGAAGGGATATAAGCTGAAATGGATGCGGGCACCGTCTGGATCACGCAGTATGGGTACGGTGCCATCTTTGTCTTGCTCATGTTGGGCATCGTCGGACTTCCGGTCCCGGACGAAACTTTGCTGACGTTTGCTGGCTACCTCGTCTTCAAGGAGAAACTTGCCTTCCTGCCGACCTTGCTAGCGGCGTTTCTCGGAAGCTCCTGCGGGATTAGTGTGAGCTATGCCTGTGGGCGTGGCCTGGGGACGTATTTCATCAGGAAGGTCGGGCCTGTGCTACGGTTCAAGGCGGAGCATCTGATCGAGGTTCGGACCTGGTTCATTCGCCGGGGGAAATACACTCTCGTCCTGGGCTATTTCGTGCCAGGCATTCGACATTTCACAGCGTTTGTCGCCGGCTCGTCGAAGTTGCCGCTGGCCGTGTTTGCGCTCTTCGCCTATAGCGGCGCGTTGGTCTGGACCTCCTGCTTTATCGGGCTTGGCTACCTGTTCGGTGAAGAATGGGCTCGGCTCTCAGGCACGGTGCACCGTCTGCTGATCGTACTTGCCGCGGTGGTCCTGCTCGCGCTTGCCCTATACCTTCTGCTCTTGAGGAGGAGACAGGCTGAAGCGAGTTAGTTGGGACAAGTCTGCGATGATCCTTTGTGAGTTCCTCTGGACGACGCTCTCAAAAAGCAGCAGGCCGAGTCCAGCTCCGTTACGAACCGGACTCGGCCTGCTCAAGGGTATTTCCCCTGAGCCCGCTCGTGACCTCTCTGAGAGAGGTCTCCAGATGTCTAACTAGGGAATGTGTTCGTAAAGGCCAGTCGTGGAGCCGCCCTGGCCTCCCAGGATGCTGGACAGCGCGCCGCTAGCCTCGTTGCTGTAGCCACCGGTGACCGTCGCAAACTGACCGCTGATCGTATTCTGTCGCCCGACCACCAATCCGCCGAAGGATGGGAACGAGTTGTTAAACCCCCCGACGATATTGTGTGAGCCACCGCGCAGCCCTTCTCGCCCTGGCATTACCTCGTTGTAGCCCACCACCAAATTGCCCAGCCCTTTGAGCGTTCCGCCGTTGTCATTCGTAAAGCCAGAGCCGCTACGGATGTGCACATTGACGCCCGTGAAGATCAGATGTGGGCCGGCTAATCCATTGATCGTGTTGGTGTCAATGGTTACGTACTTGGACAGGTCCAAACCACCGCCTCCACCACCGCCCTGCTCGAGCGCGGTAACCCTGGCCGGCAAGTTCGCGAGCATCAGACTATTAACACTGGCCTGCAAGGCCTGGTTGCTTAATTCGAGAGCCCTAACCCTGGCCTGCAAGTCCAGAATGGCAGTCTGGGTCTGGGACAAGTTGAGCTGGCTAAGCTGGTTGGTGAGCCAGGCGACCTGGGCTTGCAGAGCGGCGATTTGGGCCCTGGGCCCGTGCAGCAGACTATGCTGCCTCTGGTCATGATCATCCCTGTCCTTGTCCTTGGCATAGACGACCACGGGCACCACTAGTAACGAAAGAACCAGCAAACTGACAAGCATGGTTTCCCGTAGGGTTTTCATGGGGTCCTCCCTTTACGTCGGCTTACTGTCCCTGGCTGAGACCTCAGACGCAGGTGTCGCGCGACGATTCTCGTCGAGTACTGTGAGCAAGGGGTATGCCTCACACGCCCGACCCGAACTTCTGTTAGCTTCTGCAAGAGGTTAGACCGGCCTCTTCTGGTAGGATCCGAGAATGGATACGAGCAGAAGGCTGAGGTCTCTTCGCGAGAGCCAAAATTTGGCAGCCGTTGTACAGGAGCGGACATGCTACAGATGCAGACCAACAACATCACCCGTCAGCATCGGCCATGAGGCACGCGGCAATAACCAGTAGTGATGTCAGGGTTTGAAGTTCGGTGGCGCGAGCTTGAAACTCGCTGAGGGATTCGCGGATCAGCAACCCAGGGTAACCCGCTCGATTAGAGATCGTGCCAATGTCCTCTCAGATTGAGTGGCGAGAGAAACGAACCCAAGAAGGATCGGTGGTGAGCGGTGTGCTTTGAACTCATCCTAAACGTCTGGCTGCTACCCGGGTGGGTGACGGCTGCCCTCGTTCGACGAATTGGCAGGGTCGCTAATACTGTTCCCGCCACGTTCCCGGAGCCACATAGACAAGCGGCATGCCCCGCAACAGTCCGCTTCGGAGATCGTCGTTGTACCAGATTTCGAGCGTCTCTCCGGTTGTGGAGCCACCCATCATTCTGCCATCCGCCATGACAGCCCCATAGACCCGTGGCCGACCTTCGAACACAATGTCGCCGGCTGAATAGAGCACGCCCTGAAGGTGCACGCCGGTGAGTTGCACCGGAACCCTGGTGGCCACCGAGGATGAGCCTTCGGGAGGGGGACTGAGGACTGGCACCGATTTGCCGGTCCCTTGGAACTTCAATGATACATGGGCATTTACCACAAACAAGCCCTCCGCATACTCAGTCTCCAGCAAGAGGGTGCCCAGATTCTCGCCACGAGGGGGACGCTGATCCAGCGTGTCCACGAACACTAACCCGTGGTGGTCCCCAACTGATTTGGACCCAAATACCTCATCAGCGGTCAGCCTCAACCCTGTCTCCATAATTCCGTTCGGATAGAGCAAGCCATTCCGATCCATTCCATAGTAGGCACCGTAGAGAAACGCATACTGCTTCATGGTCTCGTAATTCCAATGGTCCAGGTTTAAGCCAGGTGAAGGATCACGTTGCTGGTACAGATTCGGGGGGAGCGTGACCATTGGGACCGATGCCGACTGTGAGAACAGAGCCGAACCGCCGAGCCAGACATCGAGCCATCGATCCTCTCGGTGAGTCATCTCAACATAGGATTGGCCGCTGACCGTCGCTTGCATCGTCTTGACTGGCAGCTCTTCGATTTTTCCGAAATTCACATCTCCCTTCACCTTCAGGTCTCCCCAATGCAGCCACACCGGCGCAGGACCGTCCGGGACCCGACTCACTACGCCGTTTCCCGCTTGAACCCCGGCCCTGAGCGGTGGAATCGTACGAGACCCAAGCTGTACCGACAGGGTTCTCGTTGTCCCACCTGCTCCGGCTGTGACCTCGACCGTGCAAAGCAGCCCTGGCCTTGTCGGTCCATACACCCTCAGTTTCAGGATACGCCCCAACGAGCGCAGCGAGCGGAACCATCCGTTAGCTGGGCCGTTCAAGCGCCGATCATCATCAGCCCTCGAAGCGTCGTACACCAGATCCGGACTGTCTGAAGTTCCAGAGAACTGAGAGACTCCCATTGCATCAAAAAATGAAGCACCAACGTCCGGGAGGTCATACCGCTTCGCAAACAAACTGCCATCCGGCCCACTCAGGGTTGAGTTCGGGTCGTGAAACCATTGCACCACCAGGTCAGCTCCTGCTTCAGCCAGATGTTGCGCGACTGCCCCGTCGCGCGCTGCTCCTACGCTCTCGATTTCCTGCGTGGCCAAATTCAGCGAGACGGTTCCTAGCATTGTAAGCAGCAGGATCGCCATGACTGATCCGATCAACGCAGCCCCTCGTTCTCTATCCTCGTTCACGTTCTCTTTCATGGTGCACCTCGTTGGAATGAACTCCCTCTACCTGTTGTCGCTCTCATCGTCCCCTGAGGCCGACCTCGCTTGTCATGGTTCGCCGACCGTCGCCGACTGCCACCTCCACTCGCACGCGGGCAACAAGGGCAGGATCATGAGTCAGTTTGCCGTCTTTCCCCAGATAGGAGAGCTGAAACCGTGCCATGTCCCCGATCAGGGAATTGGCTCCACCATCTACCTGGCGCATCAAGCTGGAACGGCCGTGGCGATCCTTCCCCAGATAGTAGCGCACCTGATTGGATACATAGACCAGACTCCCCGTTGGAAACATCTGTCCTATCGGGTCGATTAAGCTGAGCGCGTGACGCTGACCATCAAGAGCCAGGCGGCCCTCCGCACACCGATCACTCCCGCAGACCACGACTCGTTTCCCTTTCGACCAGTCAGACCCGTCATGCACGGTCAACTCCGACTGGCTCGGCGAGACCTGCTTGGTCAAGGTAGTGGCCAGTCCGCCCAGATTTGCCAGAAATTCCACCTCTTGTTGTTCGGCTTTGAGCAGCGCCTGGCTGAACGGGAGCGCGCCTGTCCCAGCTAAGCGCAGCTCAGCCTCCATGACTTCCATGCCGATACGCAGGTCCTGATGGCGAGCGATGGCATCATGCTGCGTCCATAGCCGTTGCTGGAAATGAGTCAGCGTCTGCACCGCCGCTGAGAGCACCACCGCGCCGGCGGCCATGGCGATCATCAGCTCGGTCAGACAGATGCCAGCGCGATCATCAAGAGGCCAGACCGATGATCCCAGGCGATGGGTGATAGATCGTTTGGCTTTTCTTGTTCGCATGCCGATTGCCTCTTGCCCCTTACCTGTTCCCCAGATACTGGGGGTTCGCCCGCAAGGTTCCAATTCGGATCTCCCGCCACTGGCTCTGTCCGACCTGATAGCTGGCTCGCGCTTGGATCACAACTGATCCTGCATTGCGCAGGGAGCCCGCCCGATCCGGTTGCACGGTCCAGACCAGCCGAATGCCATCCTGTTCCCGGCTCGCGGTGTACACCCCATCTCCAGCCTTCTCGTCTCCTTGCGTCCCATCGTCCCGCATCGTGATCTCCGGGATACCATCCGACTCCAGGTCGTCCAGCAACAGTGCATCCCAGGTGACGGCGCGCTTGGCCTCTAACCTCGATTCCACCATGGCTAACGCTTTTGTTCCGTTTGCTCCGTGCCGCAGGCCGTGGTCCGCCCACTGAAACATGCCCATGACTCCCAGCACGCCGAACGCCAGGATGACCATCGCGAACATGACCTCGATCAAGCTGGAACCGCTCTCGCCAAGATCAGGCCTGACCCCACCGAAGTGCTGACTCATGGCCGTCCTCCTCATGACAGAGAAACCCGACCAGTCAGGCTTACAGTGAGCTGCCAGCGTTGCTGACGGCTGTCGCGGAGCGTGATCGTGGTAGGGGTGGCCGCCCGACCACTGGGGTAGAACACGACCGAGGGACCATTGGACAGCCGCTCCACGACAATGCCTCTGCCTGAGTACTCGTACTGTCGGAGGGCGAACCCTGGCGCATTCGCTCGCTCGGTCCGCACCCTCGTGCCTTCCGCTTCGAAGATGATTCGCACCGGCTCTCGCCTCGTGATTGCCAGATGGCGGGCAGTTCGAAGCTCTGCCGCCAACTCCGTCGTGACCGATTTGTCGTGGTATCTCGACATACCGGCTACAAAGTTCTCCCCGGCGAAGGCCACCATCAGGCCCACTAATCCCACCACCAGGATCAGCTCGATCAAGCTCGCCCCACGCTCTGGCATCGGCCCCTCCCTCAGACTTTAAGGCTGTGGATGCTCGGCTTGTGACTGGTACCGCAGGAATCCAAATCCCGTGCCTGGGAATGCACGAGGGTACCGACAGAGTGATAAGGTGAGGATCAGAGAGATGCCTTCCAACGGAATCAGGCGGTGGATAAAAGGAAATCGCGAATAAGGAGCGGAGGGAGAAACCGAGCAGAAACGGGCAGGGAACAATCGCAGGGCCCGCTGGTGTGACCGTTCAGATACGGTTGATCATCCGTTTAGATACAGAAAGCCGGCTTTCACCGTAGTCCTGTGATTAAGCCAAGGTACCAGGTCGACAGCTCGCGATAGAAAAACAGCGACACGACAGCCCCGAGAGCCAGGAATGGGCCGAAGGGGAGATACTGGTCGCGTCGCATGACCTTGAATGCAATCAACCCGATTCCCACCACCGAACCCACGAGAGCCCCGACCATGATCGTCAGCAGCACCGGCTTCCATCCCAGAAAGGCGCCGATCATGGCCAAGAGTTTAATGTCTCCGCCGCCCATGCCTTCCCTCCCAAACAGGTACGGGCTGGCCCAGGCCAGCACCCACAAGAGGCCTCCTCCAAGCAGGGCGCCGAGAACAGAGTCCAGCAGCCCGACCGGCAGAATCATGGTCGCGCACAGAAGTCCCAGTACGATGCCAGGTAGTGTGATTCGATCCGGAATAATCTGATGAGAGAGATCAATTACGCTGACTACCAGCAGGGCGGAAAATAGGAGTGCGTAGCAGGCCGAGGACCATCCGAATCCAAATTGCCAGAGAATGAGGCCGTAGCCAACCGCGTTCGCCAGCTCAACAATCGGATACTGCGGAGAAATGAGCGCGCGGCAGGTCCGGCATCGTCCTTTCAGAAGGAGATAGCTCAGGATCGGAATGTTGTCAGACACCGCGATCGGGCTGGCGCAGGAGGGGCAATGGGACGCCGGCCACACCACGGATTCATGTCTGGGGAGGCGGTGGATACAAACATTGAGAAAACTCCCGACAGCCGCCCCGAAGAGACCTGCGAGAAGATACGGAAGAATGGAGGCCATGCCAGCTCTCCCCGAATTAAGGAATGCGCCGTTCAGTCCGCCAACGTCGGGTCATGTCTTCGGCACCATCGCAACGACACGTCAATATAGGATGCTTCCATTTACTTAGTTGGCTCATCCTGTTATAATTCCTTACACGTTTTGCTCAGGGCACGCAGCCCGGGTCAGAGATCCTGTGTGGTCGAGCGTGAAGAAGGAGAGGCAGCCGATGAGAACCGTGAGAGCGCACACCCTAAGCCGGCCCAGAAAGAAAACCCGTGACCTCGGGCCTCCACCTCGACGCAAGCGTCCCGAGGCCCTGACCAACCGTGAACAGGAAATCCTCCAGCTCATTTGGTCCGGGTTCAAGAATAAGGAAGTCGCCCAGCGCCTCAAGATCAGCGTGAAGACCGTCGAGGCCCACCGAGCCAACATGATGAAGAAGATCCGGGTGTCCAACACGGCTCAACTGCTGAAAGCCGCGATCCAGGGAGGTATGCTCGAGATCCGCTAGCCAACTCAGAACAGTTCACCCCATTCGTTGACGGACTACCTCGTACAAGACGACCGCCGCCGCGGCTGACACATTAAGGGACGCCACCTGTCCTTTCATAGGGATACTAGCCCGGTCGTCACATTTCTCTAAGACACCAGGCCTGATGCCCTGCCCTTCCCCGCCGAGGACCAGTGCGACAGGCCCCCGCAGATCCAGGGCTGTGTAGGGTTTGGACTCCTCGGGATGCACCGCGTAGACCCAGAGCCCAGCCGACTGCAATCCCTCAATGAGTCGCGACACATTCTGGGCGCGCCCGACCTTCAGATGCTCTAGCGCTCCGGCAGAGGCCTTCGCGACCGTTCCCGTCAGCCCGACCGAGCGACGATCCGGAACGAAGACCCCATGGGCGCCAGCCGCCTCAGCGGTCCGAAGCACCGCCCCCAGGTTGTGCGGGTCTTCAATTCCATCCAGGATCACCACCAACGGGGGCTCGTCGCGCACACGCGCGTAGCCCAGAATCTCGTCCTGATCCGCGTAGGCTTTCGCTGCGACCAACCCGATGATACCCTGATGCTTTCCGTCCGGAACCAACCGATCCAGAACCGGCCGCGGCTCGAGATGGACAGGCACCCTCACCGATCGAGCCAATCTGACGAGCTCCGCAAACTGACGATCCTGCCGGATGACCAAAATCCGCAAGAGCGGGCGTGTGCCGGCTCGAAGAGCTTCCCGTACTGCATGAAGTCCGTACAGAAGCTCGTGGGAATTACCGCTTCCAGCGGCTGGTGCCATCCGGTCGATCCTCAACGATAACATCCTGGGAAGTTAAGAAGTTCCTAATTTCATCAGCAAGTTTGAAGTCCTTTCGCCGACGGGCCTCGTTCCGTTCGTCCACTTTCTTCTGAATGTCGGTGTCTGTCAGGATTGAAACAACTTGGGCTCTTTTATCATTCAAGCCAACTCCTACATCTTCTGCGCGTCTCACTTTGATAACAGGGTTAAATTGCCACTTATCAAGCTGAAAAAGACCCAGTACCCATCCGTGCGATCGAAAGATTTCGCGTGCTTCATTGCATGCAGCATGTGACAGACCAATTTCTAGCAGCCTATTCACCTCTCCACGGAACTTTTGCAACTCAGCGATTGCTACGGGGGTATTGAAGTCATCGTCCATGGCTTGCCGAAACGCGTCAGCCAGCCGTTCGACCGCTTGCCTGAGTGGCTTATCGCCCTTGCTTTTCTTCCCGGAGGGCTCCTTAAGTCGTTTAAACAAATCATAGAATCCGTTTAAAGCGTTCTTTGCCTCTTGCAGACTTTGATCGGAAAAATCCAAGGGGCTCCGATAATGTGTCGTCAGCATGAAATATCGCAGCGTCTCTCCGGTCTCGTGATCCAGCCACTCAGATTTCTCAAAGATTTCTCGAATCGTAAAGAAGTTCCCCAACGACTTGGACATTTTCTCCTGATTGATTTGCACGAATCCGTTGTGCACCCAGTACCGGGCGAACTCCTTTCCGGTCGCCGCGCAGGATTGCGCGATTTCATTTTCGTGGTGAGGAAAGATGAGGTCCATGCCACCGCCATGGATGTCGAAGGTCTCCCCCAGGTGCCGGATCGACATCGCTGAACATTCGATGTGCCAACCTGGCCGGCCCCGTCCCCAGGGACTGTCCCAGGCCGGCTCCCCTGGTTTAGACGATTTCCAGAGGGCAAAGTCCATCGGGTTCCGTTTGCGCTCGTCCACCTCCACGCGCGCGCCAGCCAAGAGGTCCTCCGCTTTTCGTTTCGACAGACGGCCATAGCCCGGATAGGTCTTCACTTCGTAATAGACATCACCATTCAATCGGTATGCATGCCCCTTCTCAATCAAGATTTGGATCAGCCGGATGATATCAGGGATGTGCTCTGTGGCCTTGGGTTCGACGTCGGCCGGAGCAACTCCGAGGAGTTTCATGTCCTCCTGGTAAGCGAGAAGATATTTCTCTGCAATTTCTGCCGATGTTTTCCCTTCTTCCGAGGCTCGTTTGATGATCTTGTCGTCCACGTCCGTGAAGTTTCTCACGTACGTGACGTTATACCCGTTGAACCGAAGATAGTTCCGGATGACGTCGAAGACGAGCGCGCTCCGGGCATGACCAAGGTGCGAATAGTCGTACACCGTGACGCCGCAAGCATACATGCGGATGGTCTTCGGCTCCAGAGGCTCAAGGACCTCCTTCTTACCGGACAGCGTGTTGTAGATTTTCAGCATGACGGCGGACCCGATTCCGCATCAGCCTGGCGACGCCGCGGCCAGTGCGACCACAGGAAATAGACGACGGCCATGGCGAGCAGGACTCCGATGACGAGATCGATCTCGTGGAAATACTCCCGCAACTGATCCCACCGCTCACCGGTTTTTAGCCCGATGTATGCCAGCATATAACACCACGGCACCGAGCCTACGAAGGTAAAGACCACGAAACGGGGAAAATGCATGCGGGCGATCCCGGCCGGCAGCGAGATGAAGGTCCGCACCACTGGCAACATGCGGCTGATCAGCACTGCCGCTTCACCGTACCTCGCGAACCAGCGATCGGCGAGATCCAGGTCCCGGCGTGATACCAATAGATAAGTTCCGTGCCGCTCTACGAACGGGCGACCACCCCAGACCCCCGCGTAATACGCCACCACGGAGCCGACCACATTGCCCACCGCTCCGGCGAGCGTCACACCCACCATCGAGAACTGCCCCGTGGAGACCAGGTAGCCGGAGAAGGGCATGATGATCTCGCTCGGAAGCGGGATGCAGGCGCTCTCGATTGCCATGGTGATGAGAATGCCGGCATAACCGAACCGCGCAATTGTCGCAACGATGAAACGGCTGAGTTCGGTGACGATCTGCTCCAGAAGGCTGGCCATGATGGTGGTGTGCATGAATTAGGTCGGCTGTATGGTCTTTGAACCGGGCACACGCCGGCGCCCTTCGAGCATTGCTTCCCAACTCCGCAATTGTTCCAGCGCCCCATAGTGGGTGATGTCGAGGTGAATCGGCGTGATGGACACCATTCCGCGCCGAATCGCCTCATGATCGGAATTTGTCTGTCGGTTCCACGCGACTCGAGTGCCTGCTATCCAATAATATTTGCGTCCATGAGGGTCCACTTTTTCAACGATCGGGTCTTCGAACCGGCGGCGACTCAGACACGTGATCTTGACTCCTCTAATGGAGCCACGGGGACGATCCGGCACATTCACGTTCAACAGCAGCTCTTCCGGCAAGCCATGCCGGAGGACCGCCCTGGCAACTCGGACGGCGTAGTCCGCCGCCACCTCGAACCGAAACACGCGGCCCCCGTCCTGGGATACCGCGATCGAAGGCACGCCCAGGATCGTCCCCTCCAGCGCGGCAGAGACAGTACCAGAATAGGTCACATCATCGCCCAGGTTCACGCCTCTGTTGATCCCCGACACCACCAACGCGGGTGGGTTGCGCAGCAGTTTCTTGATGGCCAGATTCACGCAATCGGTCGGCGTTCCGTTAATTGAATAGACACGCTTGTCCAGGCGGTTGATTCGGAGCGGTTTATGGAGCGTCAGGGCGTGACCGACGGCAGTTCGCTCGCGGTCAGGCGCCACCACATACACGTCCCCGAGTTTTTTCATCGCCGCGGCCAGTGCGTGCAGGCCTGGCGAGGTCACCCCGTCGTCATTGGTCACGAGAATCGTCATTCAGGCATCAGGAACAAAAAAAGCTGCGCATGGCAGCTTTTCATCGCAGCACCGGTTCACCAACACGCTGCTATCCGCTGTTCGTGTCTTCCACCGCAGAATCGAGAATCACGCTCACATCGTCTGCGAAGGCGAAATCGTCACCCTCCGCAGCGATCCACGCTATCGCTCGTGGTCGGGGCGAGCCGATTTGAACGGCCGACCACTCGCACCCCAAGCGAGTGCGCTACCAGGCTGCGCCACGCCCCGACTGTACCGAGCTTCCCGTCAAAACCATGCCCCACTCTCATGACGACCGGCATGCGACCACGCTTCAACTCTGGTAGGACTCAAGGATTCTCAGAACGGCTTGCAGGTCTCCCCTCATCCGCTTGGCCAGTTCGCGTGGGCGCATCTGCTTGCTCCCATGCCGTCCCTTCCGAGCCCAGAAACGCTTGACCCCGGCGATCGTATAGCCTTCCTCGTACAGCATCCGCTTGATCTCAAGGACTGTTTGAATGTCCCGTTGGACATACAAACGCTGCCGCCCCCGGCTTTTCCGCGGTTTCAAAAACCCGAACTCGGACTCCCAGAAACGCAAGACATAGGCAGGGAGTTTGGCGATCTGGCTGACTTCTCCAATCTTGTAAAAAACCTTGCTGCCCAGCTTGGGCTCAGCCGCCATTTCCACCCCTCGTGGCCTCCTCGGCGAAACAGTCAATAGCCCTTAGGGGTTGACGTATTTTTTGAACACCTGGCTCGGACGGAAGGTGACCACCCGACGTGGCGTGATCCCGATCTCCTGACCGGTTCGAGGATTTCTTCCCTTCCTCGCTCCTTTACTCCGAACCATGAAATTTCCGAATCCGGCGATCTTGACCGGCTCTCCTTTTTGGAGGACCGACTTCAGAAGGTCAAGAATATATTCCACAATGTCCGACGCC
>VBOJ01000153.1 GCA_005877775.1 Nitrospirota bacterium
ATCCCCCCCATATCCAGTTTCGTAAACCCTTTGGGAATCTCGAACAGCTGTGGATCCTGCTTGCCGATCTTGAGGTTTTTGAGTTCCGTTGCGATGCGATGCTTCTCGTTGCCCTCCTTGTAGAGGAGATCTGTCTTGATGGAGATACCTTCCTTCGTCCGCCAGGAGAAGCCACCGTACTTCTTCCCGTCCGTGCTGGTCGCAATCGTCTTGTACTTGGTGACCTTCATGCCGTTGAGTACCTCATCTCCCATGATCGTCTCCTCATAATCCCACTGCGAGGCGTCTTTGGCATTGCCTTTCCCCATCGAGTGTTCCATGTACATTTTCTCTGACGGCATCAGTTGCCACATCACTTTACTGTCCCGCCGGAAGATCTGGACCGACCCTTCTGCGGCATCGCCGCTCCCAACCAGCGTTTCGCGGCGCTCCCTTGTCGGGGTGTAGTAGATATGCTCCTGCGTCGTCGCCTCCTCTGTTTGAGTGATCGAGTCAGCCGAGTACTCCACCTTGGGAACGCTGCGTTGTGCCGCCCCGGCTGGTAACGCGCCGACTAGACTTGTCAGGGCAATGATCATGACGATGCGCTGTGACATGGGAGACTCCTTTCACAAGGTTGACTAGCAACGCCTATGGCCCAGCGTGACCCCGACCGGCCACACGAGCGAGGAATGTATGCGGAGGATAGATTAGGGCCTGAAGAGTACTGCGCGCGCGAACAGAAGTAAAGTGGCAAATGCACGCGTGCCCCGCCTCGCGCTGCGAGTCGTGGTGATGATGGCAGAGCCAACCCTTGAACGGTCCCGGGATGAACCCGAGAGGGGATACGGAACAAGACCTCTTGCCGTTACTTCACGCCGGACCTGGCGGCTTCCGTCGTTCCTTCGGAGGAGCAGGTCCGATCCAACGTGAAATACAGCGGGCAAAAGCCGGTCAAGCCGCTCTGGATGAGTGTGACCCCCAGCAAGCCTGGCACAAGCAACCAAAGGGGATCCACATAGTACCCAAGTGCCACACCAGCGGTGACGACTGCTCCAACAATGCCATCATGGATTCGTCTCTTTTGGTTCATGGTGTGCCCCCCTATGCAACTCGTGGCTCCCCTTCCCAGTGCACTGGGACATGAGGATTGATCGTAAGGCTAGTCCTGACCTGTAGGCGTGTCAAGGCAGCGTTCACGGCCGAAGGCCGCGCGCCCCGCCTCGCTCCGTAATTAGGAGAATGAGCTAGCCCCACTTCTAGGCTTTCCTTCGGGCGGCATCCACGCTCCAGATGCCCGAGCCTTGTGAAGAGATGAACAAAAAGACGAAGCAGAAGAGCGCGGCCAGTTCGCCGCTATTCTGAATGGGAAACAGCGCCCGGGTGCCGTGGACGATCCAATACGCCAAGGCCATGAGCACACTGCACGGGAACGCCGCCCAGCCGGCGAAGAGTCCAATCATCACGAACAAGCCGCCCACCAGTTCTATGGGGCCGGCGATGTAGATCACCATCGGAGGGATCCCCTCAGGAGGAGGCATCGGAAATGCGAATAGTTTCGAAGCCCCGTGGCAGAGAAACAAGAACCCGGCGATGATGCGCATCAGTGCGTACGCCTCCGCGTGAAACGCCCGCATGAATGGCGGCATGATGTCCTCCTTTTGCCGGTGTCCTGACGGCCAATGGAAATGGAGATCAGAAATCGCGGACAGGCTACTTACTTAGGTGGGGAGTGTCAAGCATGCCGGTCCAGGACTATGAGCGGGACGGAAAGCACAACGCCGCGCGCCCCGCGAAACGGTTCTGACACCGTTTCTCTTGTTCGTCCCTCTAACCAGTGAGCGCAAGCGAAGTAACGACGTTGCTCACTCGGCCGCAGCCGGGATGCTGACGAACTGCTTGCGATAGCCAGTGACGGTGACCAGGTACCGGCGCGTCTCTTCATAGGGGAGCGACTCGCGCAGTTTGTCGTAGAGAGCGCCGGGGTGAAGACGGTTGATCTCATTCACCGCCGTGTCCTGCTTCTTCGAGAACGTGCGGAGCACGTTGCCAGGCCCCGTGTTGTAGGCGGCGATCACGCAGTATTCCCGCGACACGGTGTTGGCCACCTCATCAAGTTGACTGAACGTCAGGACGTTGAGGTAGGCGGTGCCGAGTTCGATATTGTTCTCCGGATCGAACAGGTAATCCCTGGAAGGGATCTTGTCTGCGCCCTTGGCGCGACGGTACGCCTCACGTCCCCCGCTCGCAGGTACGAGTTGCATGAGCCCGTAGGCCGGTGCACTGCTCACCGCAAACGGGTTGAAGTTACTTTCCGTCCGGATGATTGCGAAGACGAGGCTCGAGCTGATCTTGTACTGCTGCGCGAACTGGTTGACGACCGCGCGATACTTCTCTGCCTTCTTGTGCTCGAAGTTCGCTACCATGGCGATCTTCACATACTGTGCTGCCTTCTGACTCTCACCTGTCTGGACCGTGCGCGTGCCTGATCGCTTCTCCAGCAAATAGGCGGCAAAGCGCTCGGCCTGCTCGGGAGTCCGCACGGACTTGGCGTCCTGATCCAGCACCAGGCCGAGCAGATAGGGCTCCCGGTCGCTGCTCAGCGTCACGCTCTTGTCCGAGAAGAGATCAACAGACCGCGGGTCGTTCGGCGTGAGCAGCGTGGTGACGATGGCGTTCTTCAGGCTCCCCTGCGGGTCCTTGTCATCCAGGGTTTCCACCACGATCTCACCCGCATCGAAGTCCACGATCGCACGGCTGCGGTAATTCTGCGTGTACTTCACGTACTTGGTACGATCCGGCAGTTTGACCTCCTTCTTGCCCCATGTGCGGTTGACGTTGCCGGTCAGCGCGGCCATCAGAGTGTCGAAATCGTGCTTTACCGCCCGGAGGTCTCGAATCAGCGCCTCGGGAGCGCGTGCGTAGCCCTCCGCCCGCCTCTTCAGCGCCTCCTCGACATCTTTGCTTTGGGCAATGTCGAGGACTTCTCGACCGGTCTTACTCGTCAGGACCTGTTCCGCCGTGTCTAAAACCCGCTCGGTCGTCTCACAGCCGGCGGGTAGGACCAGCGCGAGCCCGACGAGCGTCAGGAGCACTCGATTCGGCTTCACCAGACGTACCCCCCTCCATTGAGATGAAGAAGCAGTGACTCTTGAATGCGATTAAGGAACTAGAACAACCAGCAAGAAGCTACTGTTGGAGGAGGAAAGAGTCAACCGTGCTTTGGAAGGGACAACCTGACCACAGGAATCGATCATGCTGCCCGCACGCCCCGCCTCGCTCCGCGACGTGTGATGGCAAGACCTGACACTCTCAACTCTCAACAGCATTCCTTCAAAGAAGACCTCGGCACAGCAGCACCAAGTTGAATTTTCGCTCAGTGAACCCTGAGTACCCTCAGGTGTTTTCCTACCTGACTTTCAGGTCTTTTATGGATCGCTCTACCTTGGGTTATTGCTTACCTTTGCGTATCTCACCGGGGAGGGAACAAGTAGACTGAACTCGTATTTCATTTGCGCTGAGGGCCTTCAAAGACTCTACGTCACGCTGAAGAAGCTGAACCACGCAGGAAAGGAAATTCACGATGTTCTGGTCCACCATCTTTGCCACCGCGATGTTCCCAGTCCTTGTGGTAGCACTGCTCCTTGCCCATGACTGGAGGACACGCCGCCTTGGCGAAAAGAGAGCCTTGCCTCCTGGACCCCCTGGCATCGAAAGGGATGGCGAGGCCTCATCGCACAGTGACTCCCGGACGGCTGCCTGACGAACTCCAGCTCGCCCGCCTACCTTTTGTGTCTTGACAGCTGAGATTCGGCTAACCAAGACGACGGGAATGTGATAACGCCACGCCCCGCGCACCCCGCCTCGCTAGGGCACCCACCTGCGCCATGTGAAAGGAGAAAACACTCCTGACACCTTGTTGCCTTTCGGCTACACTGGCCGGCAGGACAATAATGGACGTGTCCACACCTCGGTCCCTGAAAAAAACGCTGCTGGCCGGCGCGATTGGCAATGCGCTCGAATGGTATGACTTCGCCCTCTACGGGTACTTTGCGCCCGTCTTCGCTGCCCTGTTCTTCCCGTCTGAGCGTCCCTCCCTGTCGCTCATTTCGGCCTTCGGGGTCTTCGCCATCGGATTTCTGGCCCGGCCACTCGGGGCGCTGCTCTTCGGCTATTGGGGCGACACCGTCGGAAGACGTGAGGCGCTGGCCTGGTCGGTCATCCTCATGGCGATCCCGAGCTGTTTCATTGGACTCCTGCCGACCTATGAGATGATCGGCATGGCCGCGCCGCTGGCGCTGACCCTTTGTCGGTTTCTCCAGGGACTGTCCGTCGGTGGAGAGTTCACCGGCTCCGTCACCTTTCTGGTGGAACATGCAGCGCCGTCACAGCGAGGGTATATCGGAAGTTGGGCTGGATTCAGTGCCCAGATGGGAGCGTTGTTGGGTTCCGCGGTGGGCGCGCTGGTCGCCACAGTCGTCTCCGACGAGGCGCTGCGCCTGTGGGGTTGGCGGATTCCGTTCTTATTAGGGAGTCTCATTGCGCTGGTGGGATGGTACGTGCGAACGCACGTTTCAGAGTCGCCGGCCTTCGAACAGGTGCGCCAAGCCGGAACGCTCTCGTCTTCCCCCATCCGCGAGGTCTTCGCGGATCAACAACCTGCTGTCGCAAAGGTTATCGGTCTCGTCTTGCTACATGGGGTCGCATTCTATCTGCTCTATGTCTACCTCGCAACGTACATCGTGACGGTGACGTCCGTTGCGCTCGGCGCCGCGCTGACCGTCAATACGGTTTGCATGGGGCTGCTGGCGGTGTTGATGCCTGTGATGGGCGGCCTGGCTGACAAGGTCGGGCAAAAGCCCTTGATGGTCGGCGGGGCCGCCGGACTAGCGACCGCGTCCTACCCGCTCTTTATCTGGCTTACGGGCGATCACCTGCTCTTCATGATCGCGGCGCAAGTCCTGCTGACCCTGCTGCTCTCGTGCTACATGGGACCGTTCTTTGCCGCGGTGGTCGGACTCTTCCCGACGCCGCAACGCTATACAGGGCTGTCGGTCGGCTACAACATCGCGTCGGCACTCTTCGGCGGCACGGCACCCTTAGTGGCGGCGCTCTTAATAGAGTGGAGCGGCAATAGCCTGGCACCGAGCTTCTACTTGAGCCTCTGTGCGGCGATCTCGCTCGGTGTCGTGTTCACCCTCCGGGAAGAGCCACCGCAGCCTCTAGCGAGGTGAAATCGGAATTTCAACAAAGAGGCCAGTCGGCCCCACACACACCTAAGGACATCCGCCGCCCGCCCCAAGCAGTCAAACGCCTGCTCATGAGTCAATACTCCTGCCTGACCCTGTTTCCTCCTGTCCCACGTCATGGTGCGTGAGACGGTTGCGGTATCCGTCGTAATCAGGCACGAGGCGTTGATATTCGTTTGGCATGAGCGATGACGAAATCATAAAATCGGCGGAGGCGCGATTACAGGCGATGGGGATATTCCAGACCACCGCGATCCGCAACAGTGCCTTCACGTCGGGATCATGCGGATGGGGCTCAAGAGGGTCCCAGAAGAAGATGAGAAAATTGATCTCTCCCTCTGTGACTTTCGCCCCGATCTGCTGATCGCCTCCGAGTGGTCCGCTTTGTAGTCTAGCGACCGGCAGATCGAGTTCCATTTCGAGCAACAGGCCCGTGGTCCCTGTCGCAACCAGCTTGTGATGCGCCAGCAGCTCCCGGTTAAACTTGGCCCAGGCGAGCAGGTCCTGTTTCTTGTTGTCATGGGCTACTAGCGCTATGGTCTTTATTTCGCCCATCCTCACCGTTTTGTATTCCATGCCACGCTCCTTCCTCAGCGTCCTTGTGAATCGCGCGTCACGACTTCTCTGAAATACTGCTACATGAGTGTTACAGCCGTGTTTCAAGCGAGAAGTCAAAGCCTGAGCCCGCGGCTGTAAGCGATAGAGCCAGCCCGGCCATGCCGCCCGCTCCGCCTTGCCCCGCAAGAAACGCTCCTGCCCTCTTTTCTCAACGTCGTTCCTGGGCGGCCTGTAGATAGTCGCGCGAGACCTGCCAACGCTGTTGGAGCTGGACATACAGTCTTTCCAGCTTCGCCTGCTGGTCTGCGGACAACTTGGTCTTGAGCGTGGCGATGCCTTTCGTAAGAATCTGCTCGACTTCAGGGTGATGCTGGAAGCGCAGTCGCAAGATCTCCACGTGAACCTGATGAACAATCGGTTCAATGTCAGCCTGCTGAGCCGACGTTAACGACAATTCCTCTGTCAGACGCGTCAGGATCCGCTCCTTGTGGGCGGCTGGTCCTCGTTCCCATCGGTACCCATGCTCATAGTGCTGATAGAGGCTGGCCCCCCCGATGCCCGTCAGCGTTCCGGCGAGGAACAGGACGATGAGTCCAGTCCATAGTTTCCCTCGTGTCATGATCGATTCCTCCTGCATAGGTCCCGCTTACTCGACGAGCGGCGCCCCGGCGTCGAACTCATGCGACAACAACGCGGTGAGCTCGAGTTTGTCCTTACCCGAGTAAACCAACACAGAGCCGGCAAAGATCATAGCCAACATTGCCGCGACCGCTGCGGCTCGCCACACCACGCGAGCGAGCCCCGCAGACGGCATCAGGTGTCTGGACCCTGCGGCTCCCCGGCGGATATCCCGCATGACGTGGCGGGCCCAGTCCTCGCTGAGAGCGGGCTCCTGGCGCGAGCGATGGGCTTCCGCCAAGGCGCGCTCGACTTTGTTGAGGTCCTCGTCACTGAGTCGCGTCATGGTCCTGCCGCTCCTGTTCGAGGAACAGTTTACGCATCGTCTGCCTCGCCCGATACGCCCGCACCTTCACCTTGGCGACGCTCCACCCCAGCAGGCTGGCCGCTTCGCGAGCGGAATGGCCCTCGAGAGAGACCAGGGTGAGCACGAGGCGGTTCTCGGC
>VBOJ01000007.1 GCA_005877775.1 Nitrospirota bacterium
CCGGCATTGCACACTATCTCTTCACCCCGCTGGCCATGGCGGTCGTATTCGCCATGTTGGCCTCGTATCTCCTCACACGGACCCTGGTTCCCACGATGGTGAGATATCTCCTGAAAGACGAGGCGCACATCTATTCCCAGACCCACGACGAGCAGACCCCTCCTCTCAATACGCTTCTCTGGAGGATACACTGGCGTTTCAACCATGCCTTCGAACGGTTCCGCGCGGCCTATCAGCATCTTCTGGCCCTGGGGTTACAGCTTCAGGCGCAGGTATTTGTGCGGACGGTGGCGCTGGGACTGCTTTGCCTGGCCCTGTTACCCTTCATTGGGCGGGATTTCTTCCCGCAAGTGGACGCCGGCGAGTTTCGGCTGCACGTGCGTGCTCCGGCCGGCACACGTGTGGAGGAAACCGAACGGCTGTTCGGGCAGGTGGAGGACGTGATCCGCCGCGTCATTCCAGCGAAGGAGTTGGATACCGTTCTAGACAATATCGGGCTGCCGGTCGGTGGGGTGAACCTGGCCTTCAGCGATTCCTCGACGATCGGGGCAGCGGACGGCGAGATCCTCGTCTCTCTGAACAAGCAGCAACATCGGCCAACCTGGGACTACGTGAAAGAGTTGCGGCGCGAGCTGAATGCGGAATTCCCGGATCTGACGTTCTTCTTCCAGGCATCCGACATCGTCACGCAGATCCTGAACTTCGGTTTGCCGGCGCCCATTGATATTCAGGTCGTCGGGCGACATCCGGACAACTATAAGCTCGCCCAGCAGATCGACGCGCGCGTCTCCACGATCCCTGGCGTCGTAGATGCCCATGTGCATCAAGTAGTCGACACCCCGGAGTTGCGCGTGGACGTGGACCGCACGCGCGCCGAGCAAATCGGGCTGACCCAGCAGGATGTGGCCAACACCGTCCTGTATTCATTGAGCTCGAGCGGACAGGCCGCTCGGAACTATTGGCTGAACCCGCAGAATGGGGTGACCTATCTCCTCGCGGTGCAGACGCCGCAGAATCAGATTGACTCGGTGGACACGCTGCAGAGCACCCCCGTGGTCGTGAATGGGCAGTCGGCGCCACAACTACTAAGCAATCTGGCGACGATCCATCGCGGGACCACCAGTACCGTCGTCAATCACTACAATGTCCAGCCGGTGTTCGACGTGTTTCTGAACGTCCAAGGCCGGAGTCTGGGGGCGGTCGCTCGGGAGGTGGACCAGGTGCTGGCTGACGTGAAGAAGAATCTTCCGCGCGGAACGTTCATCACGATGCGCGGGCAGGTTCAGAGCATGCGCTCCTCGTTCTGGGGGTTGGGAATGGGACTCCTCTTCGCGCTGGTGCTGGTGTATCTCCTGATGGTGGTCAATTTTCAGTCCTGGACCGACCCGCTCATCATCATCATGGCACTGCCGGGCGCAATGTTCGGCGTCCTCTGGGCGCTGTTCGTCACGCAGACGACCTTCAACGTGCCTTCGCTGATGGGGACCATTATGGTGATGGGGCTCGCCACAGCCAACAGCATCTTGGTCGTGACCTTTGCGAATGATCTTCTGAAGGAAGGCAAGGATGCTCGAACCGCTGCACTCGAAGCCGGATTCACTCGCCTGCGCCCGGTGATGATGACCGCGTTTGCCATGATCATCGGGATGACACCGATGGCGCTCGGTCTTGGAGAGGGAGGAGAGCAGAACGCGCCCTTGGGGCGGGCGGTCATTGGCGGACTGGTGGGCGCGACGTTCGCTACGTTGTTCTTTGTGCCGATTGTCTACAGCCTAATGCGTCGCCAGCAGACGCGGGAGCACTCTGATGAAACGCTTGCGTGAATCGCCGGATCGGTCCATGCCGGGTTCCGTCACTGACCCAGCCAATGGAGATGGGCGGAGTGAATATCCCCCTTCTGTAGCGGACCCTCCGGCTGGTCCTCCCCCAACCGGTGCGCGACAACGGTGGCTGCCGGTCGCGGTCTTGGTGATCGCGTTGCTTGCGTTGCTCCTGGCCGGTATCGTCCCGCGATTGAAAGAGCAAGCCGCGTTGAAGGCGGAGGCGAACGCCGTGAAAACCAGCCTCCCGAAGGTCCCTGTGGTGCCGGTCAGGCGGGCCCCGGAGGTCACGAATCTCGTCCTTCCTGGAACCACGCGGGGCTATCAAGAGACGGCGCTCTATCCGCGTACGAACGGGTACGTCAAGCGCTACCTTGTGGAAATCGGCCAGCCCGTGAAAGCTGGGCAATTGCTGGCTGAGATCGAGACGCCTGATGTGGACAAGCAGGAGGGGCAAGCCGTCGGCACCTTGTCCCAATCGCAGGCGAATCTCGGGCAGGCCCGGGCGAATCTGGAATTGGCCAGAGTCAGTACGGAGCGCTGGCAAAAGCTGTTGAAGCGCAACGCGGTCTCCAAGCAAGAAGCGGACACTTATCGGCTGCAGTTCGAGGCGAGGCAAGCGGATGTCGTGGCGGCGGAAGCCACGATCAAGGCCAATTACGAAAACGTACGGCGCTTGAAGTATCTGCAGTCGTTCCAGAAGATTACGGCCCCCTTCGACGGTATCGTCACCGCGCGCAATGTGGATGTAGGCGCTCTGGTCACGGATGGGACCGGCGCGGATAGCCAAGGCACCGTGTTTTCAAGCCGGGAACTCTTCAGAGTCGCGCAGACCGACATCATTCGCATTTATGCGAACGTGCCACAGACGTATGTGGCCTCCATCCAGGTCGGTCACCGCGCCGAGGTCATCGTGCGAGACCTTCCCCAACATACCTTCTTGGGGAAAGTGGTCCGGACGGCCGGCGCCGTTGACCCTGCCTCCCGGACGCTTCTGACTGAGGTGGACGTGGCAAATCCGGATAATGTCCTGTTGCCGGGGATGTACGTCGAAGTGAAGTTCGACATGGTGCGGGCGACACCTCCGTTCTTAATCCCCACATCCGCGCTCATTGTTCGAGCGGACGCTCAATATGTAGCTGTCGTGGACAAGGGCTCCATCATCCGATTCCAGAAGGTCGGGTTGGGACGGGATTATGGCAGGGAAATCGAAATTGTCGCGGGCTTGGAAGGCAATGAAACGATCGTATCAAATCCGACTGATGATGTGCGCGAGGGCGCGAAGATCGAACCGATCTTCCCCAAGCCGCCTGCGGGCACACCGCCGACGCAGCAGCCGGATTCAACGAAGCCAGGCGAACCGAAGAAGGGGGCGGTCTGATGCTGCCTCTTCTGAAGAAATTCTTGGTGCTTGCCGTTCCGGTCTTCCTGCCCGTCGCCGGCTGCGCGATGGGACCAGACTACACACCTCCCAATGTCCCAGTGCCTGATTCCTTCCGTATGGCACAGCCGGCTTCGGATTCTTCGTCCATCGCCAACTTACCCTGGTGGGAGCTGCTGCATGACGAGGAACTCCAGAGGTTGGTCCGAATTGCCCTTGAAGAGAATAAGGACCTCAAGCGGGCTGTCGCGGCCGTCGAGGAATATGAGGCCCGCGCGCTCATCGCCAAGATGGACTTTGCGCCTCAGCTCAGCGTCGCCGGCAATTTACCGGTTGCCCGGGAGGGGGGCGTTCATTTCCCCGGGTTCCCCAATCAGTTCAATCACTACGTGCAAGGCTCCCTATCCTGGGAGCTGGATATCTGGGGGCGCATCCGCCGCTCCAATGAGGCGGCACTTGGCGATCTACTGGCCCAAGAAGAGAACCGACGGGCCGTGATCCTGCAACTGGTGAGCGGTGTCGCTCAATCCTATTTCGATCTTCGGCAGTTGGATATGCAGGTGGAGATTGCGAAGCGCACTCTCAAGTCATGGCAGGAGTCAGTGGACATCGCTCATGCCCGGCTCGAGGAGGGAGTGATTACCCAACTGGACGCCGACCAGTTCGAGGCGCAGCGCGCCAACGCCGCCGCGCGCACGGCGGATTTGGAGCGCCAGATGGTCCAAAAGGAGAACGAGATCAGCGTCCTGTTGGGGCGAAATCCGGCTGCCATCCCCAGGGGCCGCTCGCTCCTCGAACAGGCGCTGCCTTCGGAGGTACCCCCAGGCCTTCCCTCTGAACTGCTCCAGCGCCGCCCGGACGTTGTGCAAGTCGAGCAGCAGCTCGCCGCCGTGACGGCGCGCATCGGGGCCGCCAAAGCCGACCGCTTTCCGCGCTTCACCTTGACCGGCATTCTCGGGGTCGCAAGCCCGCAACTCACCCGGATGGTTAACCCGGGACAATTTGCCCTGCTCGCGCCGCAGTTCGCGGAGCCGCTGTTCAATGCGCAGATCCTTGGTTTTCAGCAGCGACAGGTCGAAGCCCAGGCTCGGCAGATCCTGGCTCAGTATGAGCAGACCATCTTGGTGGCGTTCCGGGAGGTCGAGGACGCCCTCGTGGCGGTGCACAAGACCCGCGAGCAAACACAGGCCCAGGAAGCACAAGTCACATCCTTACAGTCAGCGTTGGAGCTGGCGACTCTACGATACCAGGGTGGAGTGGCCAATTATCTGGATGTGCTCATCGCCCAACAAAGCCTGTTCGACGCCGAACTCTCGCTTACGGCCACTCGCCGATTGCATCTGGTGTCCATCGTTCAACTGTACAGAGCGCTCGGCGGGGGATGGGTGCCGGACGGTATGACTCAGGCATTCCCTGCCCCAGTCCCTGTGCGACAGGACCTGCCCGCTGCACGGTGAGCAAGAAGCACTCCCCGAAGGAGGTGGGTTCAAAGCAATCGATGTTGAGGATTCAAAGATCGGCGAACGGGGACATCGTGGTCTTTACCCTGAGTGGTCGGATAAGGGGTGAAGATCTGGCAGAGTTGCAACGAGTCTTTACATTCGAAGGACAACAGCACTGCGTAGCCCTGGATTTGAAAGAGGTTAAGCTCGTGGATCAAGATGCAGTGAAATTTCTGGCACATTGCGAAACGGAGGGGACCGCGCTTAAGAACTGCCCGGTCTATATCCGCGAGTGGATTAGGAGAGAGACCGAAGGTGTCCGATGATCACGTGATCGGGACAGCGTCCTTCTGTATCTTGCCAAACAGGACAAGCGAGGCTCTGAATGGTTACTTTCATCCGGCTGCCGCAGGAGTGGCAAAAAAAGGAGGGTGCATCATGAGCTTGCTCACACGGCCGCTCGGAACGAGCGGTCTTCACATCACTCAGGTCGGCTTCGGCGCGTGGGCCATCGGCGGTGGAGGGTGGGCTTACGGCTGGGGAAGCCAGAATGACTCTGATTCAATCGCGGCCATCAAGCACGCGGTCACGCGTGGCATCAACTGGGTCGACACCGCGGCCATCTACGGACTCGGCCATTCCGAGGAGGTCGTCGGACGGGCGTTGCGCGAGCTCCCGGCCGCGGAGCGTCCCTACGTCTTCACGAAAGGCGGGATGATCCCTGATCCATCGCGGCCCTTCGAAGAGCCGCAGCGCAACCTTCGGCCGGGATCGGTCCGTAAAGAAGTCGAGGCTTCGCTTCGCCGGCTCGGCGTCGAGCGCATCGACCTGTACCAGTTTCACTGGCCGGACGCGCTCGGCACGTCGGTGGAAGAGTCGTGGGGTGAGATGTCGCGCCTGATCCGGGAGGGGAAGGTGCGTGCCGGCGGGGTCTCGAACTTCAACGTGGGGCTGCTCGAGAGGGCTGAGCGTGTTCGCCATGTCGATTCGCTTCAACCGCCGTTCTCGTTGATTCATCGCCAGGCCGCCGCGGACGTCATTCCCTGGAGCGCCGCGCATGGCACCGGCGTCATTGTCTACAGCCCGATGCAATCCGGAATCCTCACCGACGCCTTCAGCCGCGAGCGGGTTGAGCGGATGGCGGCCGACGACTGGCGTCGCCGCAACGCTGAATTCCAGGAGCCGCTTCTCAGCCGAAACCTGGCGCTTCGCGACGCGCTTCAGCCGATTGCGTCACGACACGGCGTGTCGATCGCGGCTGTCGCGGTCGCATGGACGCTGACATGGCCCGGGGTCAGCGGCGCGATCGTCGGGGCTCGGTCGCCACAGCAGGTGGACGGCTGGATTGCCGCCGGAAACCTTACCCTTGAGGGAGACGAGCTGGCTGAGATTGCTGGCGCGCTCGAACGGACCCAGGCTGGTGCCGGACCCATACAGCCGGTCGGCTCAGCGGATGACGCCCATGCTCGACCACGGGCTTGACTCGTCTGTGCTGGACGGCGCGATGGCGCGGATCGCGCCGCCCGGGACCCAGCCCCTGTGCGGCAGGACCTCCCCGCGACACAGTGACCGAACGAGATATCGCTTCGGGAACGAATCCTTGGTCACCGCTTGCGAAAGGATGTAATTTCTGGCGCCATGCATATCCGTCCATTCCTTCTCGCTGTTGGTCAGTCTATGCATCACCATTTGCTCTGGTTTCTGGTCGGCGCCTACGCCATCGCGACAGTTTTCCCAGTTGTCGGTTTATGGATGCGGAATGTGAGTTTCGGCGACGTGACGATCTTCCAGGCGAAGATCCATGTGTCACTCCTCATGATCATGCTGGCCACGCTGATGTTCAACGCTGGCCTCGGCGTGAAGACGTCGCACTTGAAGACGATCGTGCAAAAGACAAGGGTGTTGGTGGCGGGACTGGCAGCCAATCTCCTCGTCCCGATGGCATATATCTTTGCAGTCACTTTGGTGATGCGACTGTGGCATAACCCCGAGGAGGCGCAACACATCTTGGTCGGCCTCGCGTTAGTCGCGGCCATGCCCATTGCGGGGGCGTCCACAGCGTGGGCGCAGAACTCCAATGGGAATTTGGCGCTGAGCTTGGGGTTGGTGCTCTTCTCAACCCTCCTTAGCCCCTTAATCACACCTGTGGCACTGCAGGTGTTCGGGGAGATGGCCTCGGAGCAATACGAAGCAGTGTTGCAGGGACTGGCGGACTACGGCTCGGGTGCGTTCTTGGGTCTCTGGGTCGTCTCGCCGGCTGTGCTCGGCCTCCTCGTGCGATTGATGCTTCAGGACGCGTGGCTCACAGAGATCATGCCATTCGTGAAGCTCACGAATTCTCTGGTGTTGTTGCTGTTGAATTACTCGAACGCCTCGGTCTCACTGCCTCAGGCATGGGCTGATCGGGATGTCGACTTTTTGGTGGTGACATTGGCCATTACCACGGGACTCTGCCTCACGGCTTTCGGGTCGGGGTACGGGCTCAGTCGCTTGTTCAAGCTAGATCCTGCCGAACGCATATCGCTCATATACGGAATCGGCATGAATAACAATGGAACGGGGTTGGTCTTGGCCGCGCTCGTACTCGCCTCGTATCCACGGGTCATGGTGCCGATCATTTTTTACAATTTGGTTCAGCATCTGTTGGCGGGAACTGTGCACGAGGTGACAGGCCGGGGGGGCACCGAGTCTCAAGGAGCTACGTCTGCCGAGAATACCGAGCCGAGTTTTACTCCAGCACGCCGATGTCTATCGGTCCAACAGAAACTCACCTCGCCCGAGGAGAAATGTTGACTGGTACTGTTAAAGTCCTCGTGCTCGTGATGAGCCTGCTCCAAGTGAGGTGACGCGCCGATCGGTCACCAAATCAGAAGTCCAAAGAGCTAGCTACACCGAGAATTCCGCTCCTGATTTACCGCTGCACGCGACTCTCATATCTCTTCACTGAACACTGGTAAGCCTTGCATCCTGCAGTCATTTTTCACGACATTTCGAGAATTCCCGAGTACTCGTGACAGCGGTGATTGGTAAACCGAGTGCCTTCAATGACTTACGATTGGCGTTTGCATTGCACTCCCCGGGGGGAAAGAAGTGGGATCAAAAAATCGATGTTGAGGATTGAGAGATCGGCGAACGGGGACATCGTGGTCTTTACCCTGAGTGGTCGGATCAAGGCGGGAGATGTAGCAGAGTTGCAAACGCTCTTTGAATCCGAAGGACAAGATCATCACCTGGTGCTGGACTTGAAAGAGGTCAAGCTCGTGGATCGAGATGCAGTGAGGTTTCTAGCGCGTGGCGAAGCGGAGGGGGCCACGCTTAAGAACTGCCCGGTCTATATCCGCGAGTGGATTGTGAAAGAAAGAGACCGAACGTAACCGACCTCAGCGCGAAGCGGTCAGTACGAGTTCGGCCATACAGGCAATTCGATTTGTGCGTCACGCAGGATCAACAGACGCACGTAGCACCTCTGGAGGTTGTGATGGGTATGAATGGTGTTTCCTTTCCCAATGTACACAAGGAAGAGTCGCGGTTCACGAGCGATCCTCCAATTGCGCCGGAACGGGATCCATTTCGGTGGCTGCTGGATAACCGGCGGCGCTTGGGTTGGGTTTTCTCCAAGGTGTGAGTTTGTGATGCAGAGGCTGTTTGAACACAAAGGCTAAGAGAAAGATTATGTCAACACCGAGTCTCAGTTCAGCGAGGGCGTTCACACTCGGGGGGATCGTGCTGACCGCAGTCTCGCTGGCCGGGGGACTTCCCGCATCGGTCTCGGCGAAAGGGTCTGATCAGGACAGGACAGTCAAAGTCTACAAAAAAGTCGCAGCGGCCACCGTCCTGATTGCCTCGGCCCCGGTATCCGGATCTCGCGCATTCGGTGGCCCGATCAACGGAGTGGGTGCCGGCGTGCTCTTGGACGGGCAGGGTTTCATTCTGACGACAGCCCATGTCATCGAGGCCGCGACCTCGGTCATGGTCGTCTTCCACGATGGGACGAGAGCACAGGCTGAGGTCGTGGGCAGCGATCCAGTCACGGACGTGGCGTTACTCCGGGTGGCGCTGCCGAAGGGACAGCGCGTGACTGCAGAACTGGGAGATTCGGACGGTGTGGAGATTGGCCAGGAGGTCTTGGCTGTCGGTCATCCGTTTGGACTGGGGTATGCCTTGTCAACCGGAATCGTCAGCGGGTTCATGCCGCTTCCGGAGACGTCCGCGACCTTCCAGGATCACCTCATCCAAATCAGCGCGCCGATTAACCCCGGCAACAGCGGCGGCCCCTTGGTGAACGCGGAAGGGCAGGTCATTGGACTCACCTCCGCCATACTCGCGGGGGCGCAGAATATCGGGTTTGCCATCCCTATTAATACCGCGAGGATGGTGGCGGCGGAGTTGCGGACGAATGGACGGGTCATTCGACCATGGCTCGGCATTAGAGGAAAGCTAGTGTCCGACGAGGTGATGGCTCTCTTTGCCCTTCCGTTAGTGAAAGGGTTGCTCATCTCGGAGATTGCCGCGGGCAGCCCGGCAGAGAAGGCCGGCTTACAGACAGGGACGTTGCCCGTGGCGATCAACGGAGAGTCGTGGTTGTTGGGCGGCGATATTCTGGTGAGTGTCAATGGTCAAGAAGTCAGAACGTCCGAGCAGTACCTCAAGGTAGTCAAGAAACTGGAGGTCGGTCGCATTGTGGAACTCGGAATCATGCGCGAAGGGAGGCTGCACAGGATTTCGGTAATGGTAGAGGAGCGTCCGCTCTTACCGTCAGGCGCGAGTCAGCCGAAGGGTCCTGAGCGAGTAGATTTCAAACCACTCGATTGGACCAGTCCTGAGCGAGGCCCAGCTCGTTGCGCCGGAGGCGCGCATGCCGACTTTTCGGCACCCTGCCGTTCTTTCGGCGCGAGCACTTCGTCACATCCTCAGTCTCCTTCGCCGAGTAGCAAGGAACAAGTCTGTTCTTTTCACAACTTGGAGAGTTCCCGGACGAGTCTGTCTTTTTGGAACGGGCCTTGCCATCCATATAGGCAGAGTCGCGATACAGAACACTCAATGATTCGAGAACTGTAGGAGGTGCGCATTGAAACACTTACCAGAGACAGACGATTCCTCGGGTGGTTTGATACTGCGAGTCATCGATTTCATTGCGACGGCGGGAATCATGGCGATGGTCGTCGGAATCTTTCTGTTCATCCTGTTTACTCCAGGGTCCTTTGGAGCGACCTCGCCCCTAGATTTCGGGGCACCGGCATCGGGCATGACAACATCAGAATCGCCCCAGGGGCCAGAGCGGCTAACTCTTGAGACGATGGGCAAAGAGGCGATCAATCTGAATCTAGATAAAAAGTATGCCCCCAGAATGCCATTTCAAGTGAAAGAAATCCCCGGCATTGACGGCAATCGTTCTGAGAACGAGATCCGTGCCGATGAGACCATCATACATTTGGTCGCCCCTTGGCAGTGATGGCCCGGCTGGTTGTGTTCATATCCGACAAGGAGGCAGTTCGATGGGAAAGGATCGGGACAGAACAGGACGCAGGTTGACTCATGACGAACTCAAGGCAGCGGAGGCCGCCTTCCAGGATCGGCCGTTCAACGAAGCCTGGTCACAGGTCGCGCGGACAGTCTACGACGGCATCCTTGCCGCGAAGAACAAACTGAACCACGAGCCTTTCACGGGTGGGCTGCCTGCTCAGAACCGCGACCTGCAGGGAGCGGAGGAACTGGTGGGCGCGGCAGCTCACTGCGGCGACGAGGGATTCAATGGCTTATGAGGTCATGCAGAGGACACCCTTGCTGGTCCGTTGGATGGCAGTAGACCCGCTAGTCCTGCTCCTGGGCCTCGCCATTATAGAAGGCGAGAGTGCGAGTGATGTTGGGCATCAATCAACTAAAGATTAACCATCAGAAGGAGGTCACGGTCATGAAACGCCACACTGTAGTGCTTCTCGGCAGCAGTCTCTTCTTTGCCGCGGCCGTGCTGGCTGGCTGCGCAGCGGAGCCGAGCGCGAAAGCCGTATCCCAATCTTCAGTGCTGACACAGCATAGCGTTTCATCGAGAGACGCCGGAAACTTGGCCTTCGCCTATCGCCAACAGGCCAAGGTCCTGCGCGATGTGGCCAGTCGCCTTGAGGTCGAGGCGGACTTGTATCAGCAACAACTGGGAGCGGACCATGAACGGACCAGACAGAGTCGCGAAGCCGCGAACGCAGCCTGGGCGGCGGCTGAGGAGGCCGATGATATGGCGCGGACCTACCAGCAGCAGTTGCCACACGGGCGTGTGTATTAAATGGTGTCACAAAGGCGTTTTTCGAGAGAGATGACACAGGGTCCGGGTTGGACCTGCGGACCGTTGAAGAAGGGAGGCCGTCGATGGCCACGGTAGTCGGATTCCCAGTGAAAAACCTGAGAGAGGAGAATCCCAAAGGGTGGAGGCAAGACGCCAGCGCGACGAGCTGTTCCCGCTGTGGAGGCCTCATGGTCATCGAGCAGTGCTTCGATTTCCGGGATGACACTGGTCAGCTCGATTTCATGGCTCGGCGCTGCGTGCAATGCGGCGAGGTCATCGATCCGGTTATCCAGCAGAACCGTCAGCGGCAGCTACCGATCGGGGGCGGCACGAGCTACAGCAGTTCCGGCTTTTCGCGGTCATCAAAGGAAGGGGGCTGACGCCATGCACTGGTTGGTTGTGTTAATGCCTTTCTATGGCTTCCCGATTGTGTTGCTGCTCATCCTGCTCACCATAGACAAGCTGCAGTGGAGATCAGGGTCGAGAACGAGTCCAGAACAACAAAAGGGCCTGGCTACTTTTTCGAGCAAGGTTGCTCCATGCAACTGACAATAAACGGGAGAGCAAGCTTGCGACCTGATGCAAGAAACAGGAGGAGGCTATGAGACAGGTGATTCTAACTCTCTTCGTGATTTTTGTAGGAACCCTCGCACGTCCCTTTGACGCAGGCCACGACCTGAGCGCCCAGACGATTGGGCCTCACGTCACTCCGTTGCTGAATACAGGCGTCTCAGGCGTGACGGGCAAGGAATGGGATGTCATCACTGTCGAGCTGGCACCTGGAGCGCTGGACGCTCGGCACTCCTATCCCGGTGTCGAGCTGGTCTATGTCCTGGAAGGCGCAGGATTCTTGGAAGTGGATGGTAAGCCTCCGGTCGCATTGAACCCCGGTGTTGTTGCTGCGCTCAATCCGAAGCAGATCCACGTTCTCAAGAACACAAGCCAGACACAGACGCTGAAAGTCGTCGTCGTTCTCCTCCTTGAGAAGGGGCATCAACGTCCCATGCTCGCAAACCAAAGGGCGCCAAGGCACCAGGGGCCTGGAGATCCGATCTCGAATGGGAACCTCAGGCAGCAAAAGACGAACGAACAAAACAACTCAACGAACGCAGGATTGGTATTTTGAGGACGCTCCATGCAACCGGCAGGGCATAGGAAGAATGGCTTGTTTCCTTCTCCGTTTTCAAGTTCGCGTCGTGAGGGATGGGTATGTCATGGCACGGTCCGTTTGGGAAAGTCTTGATGCTGCTCTTGTGCCTCACGGTCTGGAGCCCCACGAGCTTGGCCGTCTCGGCATCATCCGAGGATGCTCGTGATGTGGTCAAACGAGGGACAATGGAGGTCGGAGTTGCCACCGGCTTCTGGCAGGCCACGACCGTAGTGGGGTCAGGTCCGTCAGCCAATCGGAGTGCGGTGTTTGTTCTCCCACGAGCGGGAATGGTCATGACTGATGCACTGGGATCTGGTTGGTGGGAGGGAAACGTCGAATTGCTCGTGGAGCCGTTGTTCGCCCGGTTTACCAAACCTTATGCAGCCGAGGTGGCAGGAGGCTCGCTGGTTGTGAAATACAACCTCCTGTCATTTGGGCGATGGATGCCCTTCTGGGATGCCGGGGCAGGGATGGTCTGGAGCAATCTGGCGCCGCGGATCCCAGAAGAGAGTACGCAGTTTCAGTTTGTGTTGGAAACAGGTCCGGGCGTCCACTACTTCATGACGAAGACCATGACCATGACCATGGGTGTTCGCTTCCACCATTTCTCAAACGCAGGCATTGGAGACCGGAACACGGGACTCAACGCCTTCCTCCCCTATATTGGGGTTTCCGTCTTCCTGCCAGAGTGACACAGGATCGGCGACATATTCGCCTTGCGCTTGGACCTCGAGGATCTGGGTCTCTACAGGAGATTATTATGGAATGCACACGTTGTCATGGCTTCATGGCGAAAGAGCGCTTGTACGACTTGCTCGAGAACGACGGGCAGTTCTACGTTGGGGCATGGCGATGGGGCTCTCGCTGCGTCGCCTGTGGCAAGGTCTCGGACTGGGTCATCGAACAGAATCGGCAGATTGCGGCTAAAGCGGTGACTGCGAACCAGCGGAAAGGGAACGCAAGGAACGAGGAAGCAGGGGCGGCATGATCGATGACCCCTACTCCAGCATCTGTGTTTCAGATGTTTTGATCAATAAACAGCAGAAGAATAAAACCAGGGGTGGTCTTATGACTAGCAAGACTCTAGGGAGCGGTGGGTTCCAAAGGGTGGGATGGGTTATCGGCGGTGTCAGCCTGGTGCTCATCGTCGGTGCTGGAGGGCTTGAGCTCTTTGTACAGCAGGCGTTCAGGCAGGCCAGCGTGGCCACCATACTTTTGGCTCTCTATCTGGCTTCCTTGTTGTATGTCGTGGGTCTGGTTGGCTTGGTTGTCCTCACGGTGTGGTGGCTCTTAAGGTGGAGCAGCGCGCGGGCGAAACCAGCGGTCATGAGCCGATATTCCTCTGCTGAGCCGAGAAGCAGACGACTCGACAAGCCACAGCTGGAAGATCCTCAATTCCCTCAGCAGGGCGTGGCCCCTGTTGTTCCGAGCCGAACGTCCAGAGAGAGCGATGACCGGAACAAGGCTACCAGTCCATCCAAAGTCGCCTGAACAGGCGTTGCGCCTACGCAAGTTCAAAGGAAAGGAGTCTCCTAACCCTCTCTGGTAGCAGCTATGAAAAAGGGAGGAGGTCTCGATGGAAACTATGAAGGCAGTACGAATTCATAGGTATGGGGGGCCAGAGGTACTTGTGTATGAGGACGCCCCACGTCCAAAGCCAAGTCGCGGTGAAGTTTTGATCCGAGTCCACGCAGCCGGCGTGAACCCTGTGGACTGGAAAACCCGTGAGGGGTACCTAAGACAGGGGCATCCATCGCTTCCACTGATTCCGGGACGGGACGTTTCGGGCGTTGTGGAGAATGCAGGTCCACGTGTCGCCAGTATAAAAAGGGGCGACGAGGTTTACAGTCTCGCGGACTTCTCTCGGGATGGCGCCTACGCCAAGTACATTGTTGTCGGGGAGTCGGAAGTCGCGCTCAAGCCGAAGTCCATTGACCACATTCATGCCGCTGCAATTCCGCTTGCCGCGCTGACGGCGTGGCAGTCACTATTTGACGCCGCACAGCTCAGATCGGGTCAATCGGTGCTCATTCATGGAGCCGCAGGCGGCGTCGGGAGCTTCGCGGTGCAGCTTGCGAAGTGGAGGAAGGCGCATGTGATCGGCACGGCGTCCGGACGCAACCAACAATTCATGCGGGAGTTGGGAGCCGACGAAACCGTCGATTACCAGACAACGCGCTTCGAAAATGCCGTCCATGACGTTAATGTTGTATTCGACACGATCGGAGGAGACACCCAGAAGCGCTCCTGGAAGGTGCTGAAGAAGAGTGGAATCCTGGTTTCAATCGTCGCTCCTCCCTCGGCCGAAGAAGCCGCCGCGCATGGCGTGCGCCAGGCCTACGTCTTCGTCCAGCCGAATGTAGCGCAGTTGGCGGAGCTTGCAAAGCTGGCCGATGCCTGGAAACTCACCCCCGTCGTCGAAGCCGTTCTGACGCTGTCGGAAGCGCGCCGTGCCCATGAGTTGAGCCAGACAGGCCACACTCGCGGGAAGATCGTCCTGCGTGTCGTCTAGGTCTTGAGACGGACTGAAAAGCAAATTAGGAGGGTAATCCCAATATTTGGGCCAGATCGCTAAAGGCGCCATCGGTACTTCAGGACTTGCAACATGAGGCTTATGCCGCACGAACGTGCGGCATAAGGCCGTCGTCGTGAGAGGAGCAATCATGGACCTACAACTGTCTGGCAAGCTCGCGCTGGTGACCGGTTCGACGGCGGGTATCGGTTTAGCGATTGGTTCGACCCTGGCCGGTGAAGGCGCGACGGTGATTATCAACGGTCGGTCAGAAAAGCGTGTAACTGAGGCCATTGAGAAAATCCGGCAGCAACATCCTCACGCCAAGCTGGAGGCGCTCATCGGTGATCTGAGCAAAGTGGAAGCGGTGAAGCAAGCCACCAGCAGTTATCCTCACGTGGACATTTTGATCAATAACCTCGGCTACTATGAAATAAAGTCCTTTGAGAACATGTCGGATGAGGACTGGACGGCAATCATCGAAACGAACTTCATGAGCGGCGTGCGCTTGAGCCGTTATTACCTGCCTAGGATGAAGGCGAAGAACTGGGGCAGGATCATTTTCATCTCGAGCGAATCCGCCATCAATATCCCGATTGAAATGATCCACTACGGCGTGACGAAGACCATGCAACTCGCGTTGGCCCGCGGTCTGGCGGAAACCACGGCAGGCACAGGCGTGACAGTCAACTCCATCTTACCAGGGCCAACGCGATCCGAAGGAGTGGAGGGGTTCGTCAGCCACATGGCGAAGTCCCGAAACGTTGCGCCGGCTGTGGTAGAGAAGGAGTTCTTTGAGACTATCCGACCCAGTTCTCTGCTCAAACGGTTCGCTACACCAGAGGAAGTCGCTTCGTTGGTGGCGTTCATCGTCAGCCCGCTTTCGTCAGCAACGAATGGAGCGGCGCTCCGAGTGGACGGCGGAGTCGTTCGCTCGATTACTTGATCAGAGTTTTCGTGACGCAAAGACGCTCTATGCAACCGGTAAGGGAACGGAACAGTGAGTTGCCACCTTATTCTGTCCATCAATTGCCTTGGGCCAAGCCGAATGACCGCGTCAAAACAATGACGGTCGCGATTATTTCTTTGTGGTTCTTGCTCGCCCTTAGCTGTTCATTGCTTGGAGTCTTTGACAGCAAGCAGCGTCTCCCGATCCCGTTGGGAGCAGCGGCGATTCTGCCGGTGGTTGTCTTCGCGATCTGGTATCTGAGGTCGGCCGAATTCCGGCAATTCGTTCTTGCGGCAAACCTTCGCGTCCTCACCCTTGCTCAAACTTGGAGAGTAGGAGGCGTTGTGTTCCTGATCCTTCATCGTGAGGGCCTCCTGCCGGGAGTCTTTGCCCTACCAGCAGGATGGGGAGACATCGCGATCGGAGCAACCGCGCCATTGGTCGCCTGGGTCATTTCGTCCAAGAATAGGTTCCCGAAAAAACTCTTCGTTTCGTGGAACGTGCTAGGGATGCTCGATCTGGTGATGGCTGTCACCCTGGGCATTCTTGCATCAGCCAGCCCGTTGGGCATCTTAGCCGGAGAAATCACGACTCAGGTGATGGGCACGTTCCCGTTGAGTCTGATTCCAACATTCTTTGTCCCTCTCCTTATCATTTTCCACTTCATTGCCTTGGGCCGTGTCTGGAATGAAGCGGTTCATCCTTGAAGGACCGGTGAAGAGGAGAAACCCATGAAAGAAAACCTTGAAATGGTCAAACGACTGGCCCGGGACCTGCGGGATGGCAAAGCGTTCCCGCGGAGCCCGCGTGAAACGCTCGCAGGCTATGTACTCGCCGCCCGCGCGGTGGATAAATGCCGCGCCGTCCTCGTCGGCTGGCAGGGCGAATATCACTCCAACTGCCCGCTCGATCAGCGGTGGCTGAAGTTCGCTGAGATTGAGTACAATACGTTCAAGTCGTTTGTCGCCACCGGCGCGACCGACGACGAGGTCGCCACGTGGATTGGCGAGCACGCCAAGAAACGCCCTCGTGCCGACATCGTCATTTGGAATAATCAGCTGCGCGATCAGCGCCTCAGCGACTTACCCCCGCAACTTCAAGAATATATGGAGGACTACATTGCCTCCAACATCCCACGTGGACGCGTTGTGTATCGCTACTTCGACATCTACGACCTGGAGGAAAAACGGCTCTGAAATTGAAAGATGAACGCTCGTGATCATGGCCTATACAACGAGGCGCGATGAGGCTGTCCGCCATAGGCCAATGGGACAATGTCCGATGCTGAAGCGCGTGAAGGAAGCAGGATGAAGATCCGTCAGCCAGCAGGTGTACTGCTTTTCGTGACACTGTTCCTGATCCTCCCGGTCGGTTATGCTGAAGCCGCCGATCCGCTGCCTGACGCTCAATCTCACATCCTGAAGAACGGTTTCCGGAACACCAATCCGGCCTTTACTCCGCCAAGCCCATGGGAGCGTATGAAGTTCATCGGGCCTCGGTTATGGGCAACCACGGTCCATCCACGGTCCGTCAACCTACCACGCGTTGAGAACGATGGCACCGCGTTCAAGAATAATCGAGCGGCAGCGACAGTCACCTGGGTCGGGCATTCAACGCTCCTCCTTCAACTTGATGGCGTCAACATCCTGACTGATCCGCACTGGTCTGATCGGGCCAGCCCGGTCACCTTTGCCGGTCCGAAGCGTCTGATGCCCCCCGGAGTGCCATTCGAGCATCTGCCGTCCATTGACCTGGTGCTCATCTCTCATGATCATTATGATCATCTTGATCTCGAGACGGTCCGACGACTGGCCGAGTTGCACCATCCGCTGTTTCTTGTCCCATTGGGACTTAAAGCATGGTTTGCGGAGATCGGCATCACGGAGGTGGAGGAGTTGGATTGGTGGGAGAGCCGACGCATCAAGGGCCTTATGGTGACCTGTCTCCCTGCTCAACATTTCTCAGGTCGCACTCTTTGGGATCGGAACCAGCGGCTGTGGAGCGCGTGGGCCGTGGCAGGAGACACGAAACGGATATTCTTCGCGGGGGACACAGGCTACTATCCTGTCTTCAAGGAGATTGGCAACCGCCTGGGTCCTTTCGACTTGGCCGCCATTCCGATCGGAGCGTATCTGCCCCGTGCGATCATGAAAATGACGCATCTTACTCCCGAGGAAGCGCTCCAGCTCTTTGGGGATATTCGAGGAGAGCAGTTTGTGGCCATTCATTGGGGGACGTTTGACCTGACGGAAGAACCGATCGAAGAGCCGCCCCAGCGATTGGAAGCTGAGGCCAAGCGGCTTGGGCTTGATGGCACCAAGCTCTGGATCTTGAAGCATGGAGAAACCCGCACTTGGTAGCAGTGCGACATGTGAGCATGGTGGAGACGAAAAAGGGACAGGCTTCGGTTTCCGGGGACCTAGGCGCTCTATTTAATCGTCCACGTTTCTGATCGAGAGAAGGGGGGATGCCATGAAATCGCCTCGACAAATAGAAAAGATCATTGAGCCGGAGCCAGTCACTGAAGGCGCGGGAGT
>VBOJ01000163.1 GCA_005877775.1 Nitrospirota bacterium
GAGGCATCGGCACGTCGCTCTGATCAGGAAGAACGAGAGGAACGCGATCAAGCCCAGATGCGATCCTGAAATGGACAGGATATGAACCGTGCCGGCTGCCATGAAGGTGTCCCGTGTCTCAGGGCTCAGGTACCCGCGTTCTCCGATGATCAGGCTGAGGTAGAGACCAAGCGCCGCTCGCTCCAAGGTGGCGACGGCAGCCTGACGGATGCGTTCCCGCCACTCGTCGATGAGGCGCCAGGGTGCCCAGCGTAAGCGGGTGAAGCCCGAACTCAGCAGAGTGACCTCGCCTGGGCCTGACACAGAGGCAACGGCGTCAATCCCCTGCCGCTCCAGGTAGGAAGCGTAATCGAATCCTCCGGGATTTACGGTTCCGGCCGGCGCGCGGACCCTCGTCGTGAATTGCACCTGATCGCCCTCTCCGAACGTACGATCGGGTCCTCGCCAGGTTACGCGGAGACGCCCTTCGGCCGATTGCGCGTCCCCTTCTTGCCCGAGTCGCGACACCGAGACAACCAGCACCGTGCGCCCCGGCGCGTGCCGGGCCGGTTCTACGATCGTCCCGATGACCCTGATTGGATCAAGCCCGGCTCGTTCGAGCAGGTGCGTAGAGGTGGAGGTCCCAGTGAACAGGGTCCAGTACAGCAGGCCCGCCATGAGACTGCCGTACAGGAGCATGCTGCGGCTGGTTGTGAGCCGTTGTCGCCGTTCGAGGTAGGTCAGCACGATTCCGACGAGGGTCAGCAGGAAGAGGATCGTGACGGGAACGTAGGGAAGATAGGAGCCGAGCCCCAGTCCCGCAAGGAAACAGGCGGTCAAAGGCAGGAACAACGGATCTTACCCGAGACGCGCACGGACTATCCCGGCCAGCTCGTCGGCCACTGACCGGATCAGCGATTCCTGTTCCCCCTCAACCATGATCCGAAGCAGCGGTTCCGTGCCGGAGTATCGGACCAGCACGCGGCCAGTGCCGTTCAACCTGGCTTCTCCGGCTCGAATGGCTCGCTGAACCTCCGGCAGTCCTGAAAGGTCGGGCTTTTCCTTCACCTGAACATTGAGGAGAATTTGCGGCACCGCCTTCATACACTTGGCCAGGTCGGATAAGGGGCGACTGGTCCGTTTCATCAGCGACAAGACCTGGAGCCCTGAAATGAGCCCATCACCCGTCGTGTTATAGTCGAGGAAAATGAAGTGCCCTGACTGCTCGCCGCCGAAGTTGTAGCCATCTGCGAGCATCCGCTCCAGTAAATAGCGATCACCGACGGGCGTTCGCACCAGCGTGATGCCAGCTTTCCCAAGGGCCAATTCGAGGCCGAAATTGCTCATGACGGTCCCGACGACGGTGTCCCGCTTCAAGTGCCCCCGCGTCTGGAGATCAAGGGCAAGCGCGGCCAGGATGTGGTCGCCATGCACGATGGCTCCCTGCTCGCAGACGAACACCGCTCGATCGGCATCTCCGTCCTGGGCCAATCCCACATCGGCTTTGTGCGTTCGCACTGCCTCCTGGAGTCGTTCCGGGTGCACGGCGCCGCAGGCGGCGTTGATATTCATCCCGTCCGGTTTATTGCCGATCACCTCGACGGTCGCCCCCAGCTCCCGCAACACCGTCGGAGACACTTTGTAGGCGGCGCCGTTGGCGCAATCCACGACTACCTTGAGACCTTGAAAATCCATCTCCCTGGGCAACGACCGCTTGACGAACTCGATGTACCGCCCCTCCGCGTCGTCGATCCGGAAGGCCTTGCCCACCGCGTCTGCAGTCGGGCGCAGATGCTCGATTTCGCCGGAAACGATCAGCGACTCCATCCGCGCTTCCATTTCGTCAGGAAGCTTGAACCCGTCGCTCGAAAAAAACTTGATCCCGTTATCCTGGTAGGGATTATGCGAGGCCGAGATGACGACTCCCGCATCCGCTCGGAGACTCCTGGTCATAAACGCAATCGCGGGAGTCGGCATGGGCCCGACCAAAAGCACATCCACGCCCATCGAGCAGATGCCGGACGTCAGCGCCGATTCCAGCATATAGCCGGACAGTCGAGTGTCTTTCCCGATGACGATTTGATGGCGTCCTGTCCGTCGGAGGAAGAGATAGGCGGCAGCCCGTCCAAGCTTCATCGCCGTCTCGCTGGTCATCGGTTCCAGGTTGGCGACACCCCGGACGCCGTCTGTGCCGAACAGCTTACGCATTCACTTTTCTCCGTGATCCGTCATGAGTGATGAGTCATCGATTCCTCTCACGGATTACGCATGACGCATCATGCGTGACGGATCGCTTCGACCATCCTCACCACGTCCCGCATGGGCCCCACATCGTGCACCCGGACGATCCGGGCTCCACGCAGAACAGCCACCACCACCGCCACCGCCGTCCCCATCAGCCTGTCGCCGACCTGCCGGTCCAGCACCTGCCCGATAAAGGCTTTTCTCGAAACCCCTACCACCATCGGGCGGCCCAAGGCCGAGAGTTGGTCGAGCTGCATCAGCAGCGTCAGGTTATGGGTCACATTTTTGCCGAACCCGAACCCAGGGTCAAGCAGGATCTGTTCCGGATCGATTCCGACATCCTCGGCAGTCTTCATTCGCTCAATGAAGAACTGCCGGACTTCAGCGACGACATCGCGGTACTGCGGGTCGCATTGCATACTCTTGGGAGTGCCCTGCATGTGCATCAGGACGAGGCCGGCGCCTGCCTTGGCAACGACCTGCCCCATCAAGGGATCGAACCGAAGCGCGCTGATGTCGTTCACGATAGCGGCGCCGGCGTCAAGCGCTCGTTGGGCCACGCCGGCCTTCGTCGTGTCAACCGACACGGGAATGGAGACTTGACGACAGACTGCTGTGATCACCGGTAGCAACCGGCGGATTTCTTCTTCCTCTTCTACCGGATCAGACCCAGGCCGTGATGATTCAGCCCCGATGTCGATGAGATCGGCTCCCTGCTCGATCATGGCCAAGGCGTGCTCGACCGCAGCTTCCGGCTCGTCATACCGGCCCCCGTCCGAAAACGAATCGGGTGTCACGTTGAGGACTCCCATGAGCAAGACGCCGGAATTGAGCGGGATCGGTTGTCCTCTTGCTCTCAGGATCTCTGAGCCTGGGACGGTGTTGAGATTCGGCATGGAAGGCTCACCTCAGCCCCGCTGGGGCCGATCACGGGAGGTTCGGAGGATGCGGGTATGCGAAAAAGAAGAAAATCCTTCGCTCGTGACGGACCCAACGGCTGACACTCTGTCTCCATGCCGGGTAGAGAGAAGCGGACCGTCGCGATATGCGGCGACCCAGATTAGACGGGCACGGTTTGGGGAACCGATCCTTGCTGAATGATTTTGTCGATCTCAAGCGCATCCAGCACTTCTCTTTCCAAGAGCGCCTCAGCCAGTGCTCGAAGGGTGCCTATGTGTTCGGTGAGCATCCGTTTCGCGCGTTCGTAGTTCTCGGTCACCAACCGTTTGATCTCGTCGTCGATCTCGAGGGCCACCTGTTCGCTGAAGTCTCGGCGCGTTGCGATTTCGCGTCCGAGGAAAATTTCTTCATCTTTTTTCCCGAAGGTCAGGGGGCCCATCCGCTCGCTCATCCCCCACTCACAGACCATTTTGCGAGCCAGATCCGTGGCGCGTTCGAGGTCGTTCCCGGCGCCTGTCGTGATGTGTTTGAGGACCAGCTCTTCCGCGACCCGTCCGCCCATGAGAATCGCCAGGGTGTTGTACAGGAACTCCTTGGAAAAATTATGCCGGTCGTCGGTCGGAAGCTGCATGGTTACTCCCAACGCGCGGCCTCGCGGGATGATCGTCACTTTGTGGACCGGATCAGCGCCGGGAAGCAGTTTGGCCATCAGGGCGTGCCCAGCCTCATGGTAGGCGGTGGTCCGCTTTTCTTCGTCGCTCAGGATCATGCTCTTGCGCTCTGCTCCCATCAGCACCTTATCCTTCGCGGTTTCAAAGTCCACCAGCTCGACTTCCTTCTTGTTCTGTCTGGCGGCCCACAGGGCCGCCTCGTTGACCAGGTTCTCGAGGTCTGCGCCAGAAAACCCGGGCGTTCCGCGCGCGATCTTCTCGAGTTCAACATCGGGAGCACTAGGCACCTTCTTCGTATGTACTTTGAGAATTTCGGCGCGGCCCCTCAAGTCAGGCCGATTGACTACAATCTGCCGATCGAATCGTCCGGGGCGCAGGAGGGCTGGGTCAAGCACGTCCGGCCTGTTGGTCGCGGCGATCAGAATGACTCCCTCCGTCGTGTCAAACCCGTCCATTTCGACGAGGAGCTGGTTCAGCGTCTGTTCACGCTCGTCGTGACCGCCGCCGAGCCCTGCTCCACGCAACCGGCCCACTGCGTCGATCTCGTCGATGAAGATGATGCACGGCGCATGCTTCTTGCCCTGCTCAAAGAGATCTCTCACACGCGAGGCTCCGACCCCGACGAACATTTCGACGAAGTCCGACCCGCTGATGCTGAAGAACGGAACCCCTGCTTCTCCCGCGATGGCCTTGGCCAGCAGCGTTTTTCCCGTGCCGGGTGGGCCCATGATCAGAACGCCCTTGGGGATCCGACCGCCCAGCTTCTGAAACCTGCGGGGATCCTTGAGGAATTCGATGATCTCCACGACCTCTTCTTTCGCCTCGTCGATTCCGGCGACGTCGGAAAACGTGACTTTTTTTCGCTCTTCGGTCAGCAGCCGGGCCCGACTCTTCCCGAACGAGAGTGCCTTGTTCCCGCCGATTTGCATCTGCCGCATCAGGAAGAACCACAGGCCAATAAACAGAATGAAGGGTCCCCACGTGAACAGGAAGTTGACGTACCACGGATTCTCGTCAGGCGGTTTGGCTTCAATCTGGACATTTCGTTCCCTGAGCACCTTCACCATGTCCGGATACTCAGCCGAATAGGTCCTGATACGGGTCCCGTCTTTCAGGATCGCGCTGATATGGTTGGCCTTGATGATGACCTTGGTGACCTCGCCTTTATCCAGTTGAGCCATGAAGTCGCTGAAAATGACATCCTCTTCCGGGGCATGGGTCGGGACGCTGAACAGGTTGAACAACAGGATCATGAATAGACCCACGACCACCCAGAACAGCAGATTTTTCACCCGGGAATTCATCCGATTCCTCCTCACGCACTCACTGAGTGCGGGGTCAGAAAGATCGTATCATTGGAGTCTAACACAGTCCTGTGGAGACTGACAACAGCGGCGCTAGAAGGCTGTTGAAAAACCGTTTTCCCCCCTCTGGAAATCGGGGACCCGAACGTCAAGCACGACGGCAGAACAGCACCGCAGGATGTTCAAAAAGGCACCCAGGGCGGCCGCAGCAAGCGAGGAGGCGTGAACCCATTGCATCCCGAAGAGCAATGGGTACCCAAGAATGTTGAGGCTCTGACAGCTACCCGTTGCCCGGCTGGGTGCAACGGGTGAACGAGAACAAAGCTGGAGGCCTTTTTCAACATCCTGCTAGAAGCCTTGCCCCTCGTCGTCCACCGTGTCAAGGACAGCCAGGTACGGCAGGTTACGGTACTTCTGTTGATAATCAAGACCGTATCCGACCACGTACTTGTTGGGTATGTTGAATCCGACGTAGTCGATGGTCACGTCCACTTTCCGTCGCTCCGGCTTGCTGAGCAAGGCACAGACTTTGATGGACTTGGGCTTTCGCCGGCGTAAGGTC
>VBOJ01000164.1 GCA_005877775.1 Nitrospirota bacterium
AGAAGGGCCGCCATTTGTGAGGCCGTCATCGGCTCGAATGTCCGCACGGCGCCAAGCGCCTGATCCAGGATCTTCATGCTCTCGATGCCGGTGATCACGACCGACGTTGGCAATGTCATGGCATAGTGGAGGCACTCCACGGGCGTCACCGCGCCGCTATCAAGAATGTTTTTGTCCGCCATCGATTTCATGCCGAGCACGCCGGTGTGATCCTTGAGCAGGACGGGTAGCACCTGGTGCTGAAAGCTGCGGAAATGTGCATCCATCACATTCAGCGGCAGCTGCACGCTGTCGAATCGAAAGTGATGTTTGGCGGCTATCTCCAACATCCGAAGATGAACGACTGGGTCCTTGTGCCCGGTGAATCCGATGTAGCGGATCTTACCCGCCCTTTTTCCCTGGAGCACTGCTTCCTGCGCGCCACCCTCGGCAAAGATCCGATCAGGGTCCTCCATCCTGATCACCTCGTGATGTTGCAGCAGATCGATATGGTCGGTCTGCAAGCGCTTGAGGGAGTCCTCGATCTGCTTGGCTGCCTCCTGCCTCGTGCGACCATCGATCTTGGTCATCAGAAAAACTTTTTCCCTGTAGCCGTCGCGTAACGCCTTGCCCATACGCATTTCGCTGCCGCCGTCATGGTAGTCCCAGGAGTTGTCCATGAACGTGACGCCACGATCAATCGCGGCGCGGATGAGCCGAATGGCTTCCTGCACGTCACTCGGGTGTCCGATATGATACCCACCGAGACCGATCACCGACACCTGTTCACCAGTGCTCCCAAGCGTTCGGTACAGCATGTCACCCCTACGGGTTGAAGTCGGAGTTGGCGGTGCCGTAACGCCTTCCGCAGAGGATTGCGCCATCAACCCCGCCGTCATACCGGCCACCGCAATGCCCAATTTCAGAACATCCCGTCTGGTCGTGTCCATCTCCTACCTCCTTTCATGGCCCGGTCACCTCGACGTGCTGCGACACTGACGGCGTCAGCGTGATCCGGACCGACTTGGAAGCGGGCTGGTTGCTCCTATCTGCGACACTCCTGACCGACACCAGGACGTTGGTCTCCGGATAATAGGTGGCCGCGCACCTGCGGGGAATCTTGTACGGCACCACCTGAAGAGGATCGCCGCCACGACGAACGTGTACGGAAGCCTTAGCGCTATGCAAACTAATCACATCATCAGGCGACCTTCTGAGTCCTTTCTGCCGTCGTTGTTTCTACTTCACAGGCCGACAATGTGGACATCGATCACTCGGTCTCCCGCGAGAGAGAGTGTGGCCATGCAGCCATGACGCACCTCCGGGAAGCTGCTCCTGGCGACCGGAAAGGATTCTTCGAGCACTGACGCCATGCGAGCGTACCGTAAGACGCGAACGCCTGGTCGGTCGGAGTCGTTCGACATGACGTCTTCAACGGGCGGACCTGCGCACCCGATTAGTTGCTCTTTGGTGTATCCAAGGACCGCCGAAGCCACTGCGGTGTCCGTTGCGTTCTGAGGCATCGTCTTGCACGCGGCGGGCAGCATGAGCGCCATCAATCCGACGGCAGCGCCCATGGCCAGCAGAACGCCTCCGGTTGAGCTCCACACCGGCCCCGCGCGGGCCCATTCGGCTCTCCATTCGAGACAGGCTCATGTCCCCGCGTATGACTCAGGCCCAGACCGCTCAATGCTCGGATGGCCCCAGGCCGATCAATGCCCGGAGGAGGTCATGCCGGGACACAGAATAGAGGACCCTTCCTTCGTGCTCGACAGGCAAATCCACAAAGTTGTTCTCCTTCATGAGTTTGAAGGCGTCCGCCAACGTTGTGGATCCCTGGACGATCACCGGGTTCTTCGTCATGATGTCTTGGGCGTGGAGCCGCTCCAAATCTTTCCCGGACTCGATGGCGTCGAGCAGGTCGATCTCGCTGATGAACCCGACAATCTTCCCTTCACCATCGACAACAGGCGCACCTGCCGCGTGGTTCGACAGCAATTCGACGGCGACCGCCATCGCATCCTGGCCGACTCCAACCAGCGTGAGATCGGTTCCGTTGATCTGCCCGACGGTTTTGAATCCTTCTCCTGGAATACCCGGAATACTCATCGTCGTTCTCCTTTCGTGCTGATCTGGCTTGGCGCGCTTGCGCGTGCGTCATGGACGCGGGTGAGTGGGGTCAACCCAATAGACCTCTTCCGGCGGCTCAGCGGGTTCGAGATCCAGATTGACGACGATCGGCTCTTGACCGCTCCGGATCACCACGCAGCTGAGAATCTCAGTCGTGCTCGCATTGATCTCTTGATGGGGAACGAACGGGGGAATGTAAATGAAATCGCCAGGGCCTCCCTCGGCGACAAACTCCAGGTGCTCACCCCATCGAATGCGCCCCCGGCCGCTAATCACATAGAGAACGCTTTCCAATTCTCCATGGTGGTGAGCACCCGTTTTGGCAGCGGCCTGGACGGCGACCGTGCCCACCCACAGTTTGTTCGCGCCTGTCCGGGCATGGGTGATCGCGGCGGCTCTGGTCATGCCGGGCGTTTGAGGCGTATTGAGGTCGAGCTGCGACCCGGGAATGATCGTGATGCCATGTTCGCGCCAATTTGGCTTTCGCTCAGCCGCCATCGCACCCTTCCCGTCCGGCCTTGTCGTTGGTGTTCCGGGATTGGGTGCCTGGTCGGCAAAGACCGAGCGTGCCAGCATCGAGCCAATGAGCCAGACCGAACTGAGCATCATCGTCCTTCGTGTCCAGTTCCTATTGGATATGTTTCGTTTCATAAGCTGCACTCCCGGTTTCCGGAGTTCACGCTGGTTGGTGCATCAATATATTGCACGGGACGCGTCTCTCCTGAGCCGTCAGGTCCAATGGCATGAACCGTCCGGTCTAACATTGCGAACGGCATATCGGCTGCGATAGCACTGTGCGCCGCGTGCGATGCCGGCACCGTTTTCTCGAAACCACCATCGTTCTCTGTCGTAGAGCAATATAGAGGCCACTCGTAACCCCTGGAAAACCCCCCAGGTCACGAATGACACCGTCGCGAGTTTTCGCAAATTGGCGAAAGGTTGTGAAAACTGGCCGGGGCGTTTGGCGGGAGCGTCTTATCGCAGCTCGCGCCGTTCCAACTTCTTGTGATTAATAGCGTAGAGGAAGAACTCGCTAGATGAGGCTCTAACTGAAACGTAGATTTCGCCAGAAGCCGGCGAAACGAGTTGGAACGGCACTAGATGGGTTTGAAGCGATGCTTGCTGATCTTCAGTGACCGGATCTTCGATTCCAGCGTCGATGGCGGAAGGCCGAGCTTGGCGGCCGCCCCCGACGGTCCGGACACTCGGCCTCTGGCTTCCGCCAAGGCCGCCTCAATCATGGCTTTCTCCTGAGTCACAAGCTGGTCGGAGAGCGGCTGACCTGCCGGCCCCGTCGGCGGAGTCTTCTGTGAGAGCCAACTCTCGTCGATCGAGAAGGTCTCCGTCTCACAGAGAATGACAGACCGCTCAATCACGTTCTGGAGCTCGCGAATGTTCCCAGGCCAGGGGTACGACTGAAGCAGCTCGAGGGTCTTCTTGTTGACGCTCCGTATTTTCTTCCCCGCTTTACTGGCATAGCGATCGATGAAGTACTCCACCAGGAGGAGGATGTCGTCCTGTCGTTCGCGCAACGGAGGACTCTCAATGGGAAATACATTGAGTCGATAATACAGGTCCCTCCGAAAGGTGCCGGCCTCAATGGCTGCGTTCAAGTCACGATTGGTGGCTGCAATGACCCGCACGTCTGCTCGAATCGTGTGCGTTCCACCGACACGCTCAAATTCGCGCTCCTGCAGCACGCGCAAGAGGGCAATCTGCGTCTCAGCCGGCAGTTCCCCAATTTCATCAAGGAAGATCGTCCCGCCTTCCGCGAGTTCGAAGCGGCCGAGGCGCCGCTGCAGCGCGCCCGTGAACGCGCCTTTCTCATGACCGAACAATTCAGAAGCGATCAATGACGGGGGGGTCGCGGCGCAGTTCACATTCACAAATGCCCGCGAGGACCGCTGCGATCGTTTGTGAATGGCACGGGCGATGAGTTCCTTCCCAGTCCCTGTTTCCCCGGTGATGAGCACGGTGGAGCCTGTCGGCGCCACCTTGGCGATGCGGGCAAGCATGTCTTGCAGAACAGGAGAGGCGCCGACGATCTCTTCGAACATTGACGACCGGTCAATTTCCTCTTTCAGGGCCAGGTTCTCTTTGTAGAGTTGGTCTTTTAAGACCTGGATTTCCTGGAACGCCTGCTCCAACTTCGCCTCGGTGCGCTTGCGCTCGGTGATGTCTTCGCACGCGACCAAGACGATTGGGCCGTTCGCCCTGTGGACAGCTCTGGCCGTTTCGCGGACCCAGAGCATCGTGCCGTCCTTGCGAACCTTGCGCAATTCCCAGTTCATCGAGCGGCCCAGTTGTTCCAAACAGATACCGACGTTTCTTTGGGCGGCTTCTCGATCGGCCTCATAAAAGACATTCAGCACGGAATGACCGACTAATTCGTTGACGGTGTAGCCGAGTTGCCCAGCGCCAAAGGGGTTCACCGACAGAACGGTACCGGCCGAATCCACCATGAAGTACATGGTCGGGTTATTTTCAAAGACATCCCGCCATTGCTCCTCACTTAAACGTAGGGCTTCTCCGGCTTGCTTGATCGGCGTAATGTCGGTCACGGCCCCGACAAACTCAAGATGGCCTGGTGAATCCTGCAACGCATTAGCTAAGACGTGGAGATACTTGACTGCACCGTCCGGCATCAGCAAACGATGCTCAATGTCAAAATGTGTCTCCTCGTTAGATGCGCGATTGATAATCTGCTGCACGAGAGCTCTGTCATCGGGATGCACTCGCTGCAGTACCAGCTCCAATGTGGGCTGGGCTGTTCGATCGTATTCAAAGATGTGGTAAGTTTCCTCTGACCAGAAGATTTCGCCGCTGGACACACTCCAGCCGAGACTGCCCGTGTGGCTCAACCTTTGCGCCTCCGCTAAATAGGTAGCGGCCCGACGCAATTCGGCGGTCCGTTCCGCTACCTTGATCTCGAGCTCGGTGCGGGCTTGACGAAGCTCCTGCTCGAGGCGCGCGCTCTGAAATGCTGTCGCGGCGCGATTCGCAGCCACGGAAAGCAGCAGCTGATCAATCTCGGTGGGAAAGTCGGTGCGGTTAGAGGCCACGGCAACCAGCCCGCCCTCGGCATTGATACCGATGGGAATGACAATGCCGCGGATTGGCTCCGCGCCGCCAAGGTCGGGAACGATTTCCCTGCGCGAAAGCTGGCCGACGACGGCGAGGTGACGTTGCAGCCATTCAGGGAAGGCTTTCCATGCGTTCCCCCGCGTCATTTCAATTGGGGCACCCCCTTTGGGATCGCACAAACGCACAAAAGCGAAATCGAGGTACAACGATCCGGCCAGTACGTCGGCAAGCCCGGCGGCGATGGCAGACGGTTCTCTCCCTACCCACGCCGCCGGGATCGTGGACAGTGCCACGAGATCCCTGAGCGCTGCTCTCAG
>VBOJ01000154.1 GCA_005877775.1 Nitrospirota bacterium
TGCGTGTCATCCAAGATCCGGACGGTGTTTGCCAAAGGGACGCTCAGAGAATGGTGCGACCTCCAGGGCATCGCGTATGAACCGTTCGAGACGCTCAGGGAAGTCGCCGAGCGTCTGTTCCCAAGAGAGGCTGGTCTCATATGAAACCTCTACCAATGATCCATGCCACCGAAGAAGAAGAACTTCGCGCGTTGGAAGCCAAATACTGCTCACACGGTGATACGGTCCACTACTCGCCCGTACCCAAGTTTTTTCAAGGCTGCGAGGGCAGCTTCCTC
>VBOJ01000156.1 GCA_005877775.1 Nitrospirota bacterium
AAAGCCACCCGTGGGCGGTGGCTTTTTTCACTCTCCCTCTCCAGAATAAGCTGAGCGTTTCTTACGGGGTGGCTGGCTGTCCCCGTGGGTGCGGCCGTCGAGCGAGGCCTTCTTAGGCGCGCGCTCCGGGAGCACTAGGGGATAGCCAGCCCGACCCCGTCTCTCACGTCCCCATTTCCCACGACGCCAAATATTTCTTCTGCTCCTTCGTCAGCTTATCGATCCGCATTCCCATTCCCGCCAGCTTCAGCCTGGCAATTTCTTTATCAATCTCCGCCGGCACCGGATAGACCTTCCGCTCCAGCTTCTTATGATGCTTCTGCAGGTACTCCGCCGACAGCGCCTGGTTCGCAAAGCTCATATCCATGACACTGGACGGATGTCCTTCCGCTGTCGCCAGGTTCACCAGCCTTCCTTCGCCCAGCAGGCTGACCCGCCGTCCGTTCCGGAGCGTAAACTCTTCCACGCCGGGCCGCGCTTCCGGCTGAGCTTCTCCAGCCCCGGGATATCCAGCTCCACGTTGAAGTGGCCGGAGTTGCAGACGATGGCGCCGTCCTTCATCTTGGCGAAGTGCTCGGCGCGGACAATCTTGAGATTGCCGGTCACGGTGACGAAAAAGTCGCCCACAGGCGCCGCCTCCTCCATCGGCATGACCCGGTACCCGTCCATCACTGCTTCAATGGCTTTGACCGGGTCCACCTCCGTCACGACCACGTCGGCCCCCATCCCTTTCGCCCGCATGGCGACCCCGCGCCCGCACCAGCCGTACCCGGCCACCACGACCGTTGAGCCGCAGACCAGCCGGTTCGTG
>VBOJ01000155.1 GCA_005877775.1 Nitrospirota bacterium
GCCTGTTCATGGCCTTCATGGGCGGCTACCATGGCCGGACGCTTGGTGCTTCAGAAATCACATCGAGCTATCGCTACCGCCGCCGCTTCGGTCATTTCTCGAATCGCGCGCACTTCGTGCCGTTCCCGTACTGCTACCGCTGTCCCTACGACAAGAAGTTCGAGACCTGCGAGTACTACTGCGTCAACCAAGTCGAGCGCTTGTTCGAAACCGAGTACAACTCCTTCTGGGATCCGAAGGCGAAGGAGCCGGAGTTCGTCGCGTTCTATGTGGAGCCAGTGCAGGCCACCGGAGGGTACGTGATTGCACCGCCTGAGTATTTCTCACGGCTCCAGAAGATTCTGAACGAGCGCAAGATTCTCCTGGTGGATGATGAAATCCAAATGGGGTTTTTCCGGACCGGATCATTTTGGGCCATCGAGCACTTTGCGGTGAAGCCGAACATCGTGGTCTTCGGCAAGGCCATGACCAATGGCTTGAATCCGATCTCGGGGTTGTGGGCACAGGAAGCGCTCATCTCGCCCGAGAAATTTCCGCCGGGCTCGACCCATTCGACGTTCTCGTCCAATCCGTTGGGGACCGCGGCCGCATTAGCCACGCTGGAGTGGATCGAGCAGCAGGATTATGAAAAGAAGGTTGCCGAGTCTGGGGCGTATTTCCTTCAGCAGCTGAGAGACCTCAAAAACCGCCACGCGACCATCGGCGACGTCTCAGGGTTAGGCCTGGCCCTTCGCATCGAGGGGACGAAACCTGACCGCTTCACCCCCGACAAGGCTCTGGCGGATCGGATGTTTGAAGCAGGTCTGGCTGGTGGCATTCCAACGTCCCGCGGCCCCATGGGACTCGTGCTCGATATTGGGGGCTACTACAAGAACGTCTTCACCCTGGCGCCGTCCTTGGAGATCACCCGAGACGAGATTGATTTGGGGATCGAATTGCTGGACTACTTGTTCAGGCAATGTACGACACACGAAGGATGAGACGAAACCCTGCCAAACGGTCAGGCCTGTTGGATGGGATGGTGAGCCGTCAGAGGACTGACGTCGCTTTCCAGACCGACTCCAATGTTGTGGTCTATCTCATTCACGGCGTCACCGGCACTCCCGCCGAGATGGGCTATCTGGCACGGCAAATCGCGCACCACCGGTGGGATGTCTATGCGACGACACTCCCTGGTCACTGTACCCGACTTCGAGCGCTGCTGAAGACCAGCGAACAGGACTGGGTCAGTCATGTCCATGCGCAACTGGTTTTCATGCGCGAACGGTACGACTATGTTTTTGTTGCTGGCCTTAGCGCGGGTGGACTTCTCGCCTTACTCGGGTCATTGGCCGTGAACGTCGACGGGATTGGTGTTTTGTCGCCTACGATTATCTACGATGGATGGAACACCCCATGGACTCACGCCATCCTCCCGTTCGCCATGAAGGTGGTTCCTCGCCCCCTCCAGCATGTTCTCTTTCATGTGGATGGACCTCCGTTTGGCATCAAGGATGATGTGCTTCAAGCTCGTGTGCGGGCAGCCTATAGTCCGATCCGGGTGTTACGGGAATGGCTCGGGTGCTGGTGGGCTGGCTGGAAGACCCACGGGGATACCCATACACTGCGTCCCCCCGCGGCGGCGCTGCAGGGTTTTCCACTTTTCCCGTTGAAGACCCTCACCGATATAGACCGGCTTATCAAACGAGTTCGAGCTCGGATGGGGGAGGTCACGGCGCCCACTGTGATTCTCCAGGCTCGTGATGACGACATGACGAGCCCACGAAATGCCTACCTTGTCCACGACGAGATTGCCTCGAAGGAAAAACGGCTGGTCTTGCTGGACGACTGCTACCACGTGATCACGGTGGATAAGCAGCAGGAAGCCGTGGCTAGGCATCTGATCGAATTCTTCGAGGTCCAGGCGTCGAGACAGACCTGACGTATCCTGAGTCACACTGTGGAGAGGTATCAAGCGAACTGAGATCCTTACGAGGGACTCCCCGTTTTAGGTACTCCAGGGGAGGTGAGTGTTCCGGCATCATCTCTCCGCCGGTGACGGAGGGATATCCTGTGAAACGGAAGTCCTGAGCGGTAAACAGAAAGACCACCCAAGCGGGTGGCCTTTTGTTTCTTCCTCTCCCTCTGTATTGCTGCGTGTTAGCGCCGTTGGTTAGTGCTTTCTCTTCTGCTCCTGCAGATATAGCAAGCCCCAGCCAAGGAGTAGTACGGCTCCGATCATAACGAAGCTGACGGTCAGACTGTCCATTGTCACCCCTCCGTGGAGTCCAGGTGGTAAGCCAGCCTGTAGGCCAGCACTGCGATGATCAGTCCAGCGAACATTGAAATCCAGCTTAGTTCTTTGCCGGGAACGAAGTTGACGAAGATGATCCGCACCAGAGCGAATCTTACCAGGTCATACAGCAGTTTCGAGGTATTCTCCCGCTGCTTTTTGTCCCACTCTCTCTTTTCTAAACTGACGACGAAATCTTGTTAAGCGGGGTGGCTGGGATGATTCATACTGCGCGCGTCCACCGCTTTCTTTTTTAGGGGGTAGCCTGACCGTCCTTCACTGCGCGCATCGAGCGACCACCGTTTCATCGTGGGGGCTCTGCGAGCACAAAGGGCAGTCAGGTTACCCCTTGTTCTCTCCCTTCTGAGGCCGCGCGCTGCGGGAGCACAGGAACTCCCTGGTTGTCCTGCAATTCTGTTCTGAGCTTGCCCGGTGCGCGAGCCCGGGAATCGTCCCAGCCGCCCCAACCCCCCACAAGGTATGGTCTCTCCCCCCTTTCGGTGTCCGCTATCTTCCTCCGTTGAATTACAGGGTTCACAGGATGGTGGGCCAGGCCTGCTTCTGGCAGACTCGTGCGTATGAAGGAGAAGCCGATGTGGAGCCGGTATTGTCCGTTGTGCCGGGCCTGGCTTAGAAAGCGGAATCCCTGGGATCCGTGGTCGTGCGATCACTGTCGATGGCACAGCCCGTGAGTTCCATCCAGCGAGCAAGAGAGCTTGCGAAGCCAGGATCTTCAATTGCTTCCCAAGCCCTTGTGGAGTTCACTCGGGTGACGGTGCGGTGAGGAGAGCGACTGAATAGAGGAGAAGCCATGGTCTGTCTACGCTGCGACGGGTTGATGCATCAGGAAGTCTTCGTAGACTTCGTCGGCACCGAGGGCTCGTTCGAGGGGTGGCGCTGCCTCGTCTGTGGAGAGATCGTGGATTCGGTGATTGCGAGCAACCGCGTGCTCCTCATGTCTGGGCGACTGGGACAGGCCCTTCACGGCGCGGGCGGGCCTGCGTCGCGAACTGCACGGAGAGTCGGGAGAGGAGGAGGGGGCAGCTATTTTTGTCAAACACCGAGTTGCGCCATCAATGATGCTCAAGATGGTCTTCCAACAAGGCTACGAATGAGGACGTTAAGGGTGAAACGTTAAACGTGAAACGGAAGCCCTGACCCCTTAACACAAAGACCACCTCCAAGCGGTGGCCTTTTTGCCCCACTCCTCTCATCTTAACTGATGAAGGAGTCTTCCGAGCAACTCAGAGGCATGTGGTTGGGCGGTGGAGGGAGCGACGTTGCGGGCGAGCCGTGCTGATGTGCCGGGTACCCGTTGCTCTCTAGGATGCAACGGGTGATGGCGAACGAGCGAGGCCCGAGTGGAATCGCCGGTGGAATCAG
>VBOJ01000008.1:0-318 GCA_005877775.1 Nitrospirota bacterium
CCGCTTAGCCGCTCTTTTATCGCGATTACGGGAATTTTATTGGCGTGTCCGCGCCCACCTTTCCCTTGGCCTTTGCCACCGAGGTAAGTCTCGTCAACTTCGAGAATCCCCGAAAACTTCCGACAGAACGCCTGATCTTCCTGCATAGCGAGGCGGATACGATGGGCCATATACCAGGCAGTCTTGTAGGAACCGAGCGCCAATTCTCGTTTCAATTGAGTAGCAGGAATCCCTTTCTTCGCCGAGCAGATGAGGTAGATGGCGAGGAACCACTTGATCAATGGAATGTGGGAGTCATGGAAGATCGTGCCCGCTGTC
>VBOJ01000008.1:351-18600 GCA_005877775.1 Nitrospirota bacterium
ACTCGTAGAGATGCCGCTCTTTGCCGGTCTTGCCTTCGGCTTGGAAGGTCATGACCCGCTCGCTCTTGCAGCGGATGCAGCGCAAGCCATGCGGCCAACGAATGCGCTCCAGATGTTTGATGCACCGTGTTTCGGTGTTGAACTTGGCCACGATCTGAAAGATGCTGCGATGTTTTTTCATGGTCCCTCCCCTCACTTTCTGAGGAGAGCATAACACTTGTTCTATACTTTGTCAAGGGGATAATCGCCACGGGGTCGGCGTTTATCCTTTTGATACACCAGTTGGGGTCAAACCCCATGTAGTTATAGCCTTTTCCCCGTTGACAGGGCAAGTAGGGGGCCTACAATAACCCCTACTGCTGTCTAAATCATCTCGCCCTGACCACATGGCCGGTACGGTCATGGATGAACTCCTTATGGGTTTATTTACAGCGTGCTTCGATGCAAGCGGAAGGAGCGTGATGCACGGACGCCATTTCTTTCTGTTGCCGAATTCCTATCAACAGCAGAGCAATGGGCGACCTTTACTGAATGATGGAAGAAGCGGCTTGCCGATGATGGGCTTGACTACTTCCGAATGGTTGAGTTTGCTCAGTGCGTAAAGCAGTTTGATGGGTGGAAGGATGAGGAGCCTCGCAGAAAAAAGCTGCTTGGCGATTTAGTTGATCTCATCAAAGGTCCCGCCTTTCGAAAATTCGGCTCCGTCGTAGAGCTAGCAGCCCTCAATGAACGCATAGACGATGCTCTCAAAACAGAATTCCATCTCACTGCTGATACGCTTGCAGGTAGAGCGTGTGCTGGTGATATGCGGCAATGGGCCATTGCGGGGGGATTAACTCATACGCGTTTTGCGCTCGTATTTGAAGATGGCGATCTAGGAAGAGGACAGCTGAGGCAACGGTTGGAAGCAGACGGATTCGGAGTGAATGTTAGACCCAAAAAGGACACGATGAAGAACGGAGTTCTGGAGCCTGGGTTTATACCATTGCAAGCGGCTGGCATCTTGGCATATGAAATTTCCCTCGCAGCCAAAAGAGAAAATATAGATAGATGGGTGGCCACTGAACTGATGCGCATGCCTGGCCATATTGGCATCTTTACAGCCGAAGATGTTAAGGACCTAGTCGGTATCACTTCTTCTGAATCTCAGCCCCACCAGACGTTATCGAGCCCATCCACAATGAACATTGCCAACGGTGACCAGGGTCTTATTTCAGCCTCGTCTTAACAACCGTCCCTGGCCGCTAGGCCAGATAACAAGGAGAGGACTCGCGACAAATATCGACGAGTACGTGCCGACAATTACGCCCCACAAAAGAGCCAGGGAAAAATCGTGCAGCACCTCCCCCCCCGCAAAGGTCAAGGGGATCAACACCAGCACGACTGTCAGGCTCGTCACGATGGTCCGGCTCAAGACCTGATTGATGCCATTGTTGATCACCGTCACAATGTCGTCCCGGCGTCGAACACGGAGATTTTCCCTGATACGGTCGAACACGACCACGGTGTCCGTGAGCGAATAGCCGGCGAGCGTCAGCAAAGCCGTGACCACCAGGAGCGTAATCTCCTTATCCAAGACATAAAAGGCGCCCAGCACCGCCAGCACATCATGGAACGTCGCGATCGCTGCGGCCACCCCAAACCGCAATTCGAACCGAGCGGCGATGTACAGGATGATGCCGACGAACGAGATCAAGACAGCAATCAGCGCGTCCTGCTGCAGCTTCCTCCCAATGGTGGGACCGATCTCCGTGGTCGAATCCACCACAAATCTGTTATTGGGCATCTCCTTGCTGAAGGCTGAGATCACTCGATCGGCGACTTTTTCCTCGATCGTGGTGGCGGCTTTAACCCTGATCAGGATCTTGTTCTCCTCCGCAAACTCCTGCAACTCGGCATTGCCTAACCCTTGCGATTCCAGGGCCTTCCGTGCTTCGTCGATGCGGATCGGCTGATCAAACTTCAACAGGACCGCGGTCCCCCCGGAAAAATCAATGCCCAGGTTCGCGGCTCCCCGGCTGATCTGGACCATCGCCAGCAGCCCCAGCAGCATCATGATACCGGAAAACACGAACGCGATGCGTCGTTTTCCCATGAAGTCAATGTTGGTTTTCCCTAGGATTTCAAGCATACGTTCCTCTGCGAGCAGCAAGCGGCTAACAGCGAGTAGCGATCACCATTTTTCGGAACTCCTCCTTCCTGGCTATTCGCTATTTGCCATTCGCTATCAGCTCCTCATGTTAGATGCTCAGATGTTCGACCTTCCAGCGCTGGTTGATCGCGTCAAAGACCACCTTGGTGCCCACCAGCGCGGTAAACAGGTTAATCGCGATACCGAGACACAGCGTCACTGCAAAACCCTTAATCGGTCCCGTGCCGAAGAGAAACAACGCAAGACCGGTGATGAGCGTCGTCACGTGTGAGTCAATGATCGTCAACAGCGCCTTATCGTATCCTCCATCCACGGCAAGACGAACCGGCTTGCCCTGCCTGAGTTCCTCACGGATGCGTTCAAAAATCAGCACATTGGAATCCACACCCATCCCGATCGTCAGAATGATCCCGGCAATGCCCGGCAGGGTCAGGGTCGCATTCAGCCCAGACAGGACGCCGATGAGACAGATCAAATTCAAGGCCAGCGCGAAGTCCGCAATCAGACCGGAGAGCCGGTAATAGATCACCATGAAGAGCACCACCATGGCGCCGGCAACTAAGGTTGACAGGACCCCCTTCTCGATCGAGTCCCGGCCCAGCGACGGGCCGACCGTCAGGTCCTGGATGATCTTCAGTGGCGCCGGCAGCGCGCCGGCCCGCAGCACGATCGCCAGATCGTTGGCCTCCTGCATGGTAAAGGATCCGGTAATCTGTGCTCGACCGCCGCTGATCCGTTCTTGAATGACAGGAGCGGAATAGACGGTGTTGTCCAGCACGATCGCCATCCGCTTCTTGACGTTCTCGGCCGTGATACGATCGAACTCACGGCTCCCTTTGGCGTCGAACGTCACGAGGACGTATGGATCATTAAACTGTCCGATCGAAACGCGCGCATCGCTGAGCACGTCCCCGGCGAGCATCACTCGTTTTTTGACCAGATAGGGGACGCGATACTCGCGGCCGGTGTCTTTCTCCACCACCTTCTCATAGAGAATCTCGTCGCCCTCCGGCAGTTTGTCTCGGAAAGGCTTCAGCAGCTCTTCTTCCTTGCCTTTCTGGATGCGTTGCGGCAGGTCCAGGGCCAGCTTGCTGGACTCGTCGAGCATTTTGAATTCCAAGAGCGCCGTTTCTTTGATCAGTTCTTTTGCCCTCTTCGGCTCCTTGATGCCAGGCAGTTGCACGACGATCTGCTTCAACCCTTGCCGCTGGATCAGCGGCTCTGCCACACCAAACTGATCGATTCGGTTCCGGATCGTTTCCAGGGCCTGATTGATGGCGGAATCCTTGATCCGCTTGACCTCTCCCTCCCGCAGCTCGTACACGAGACTATGGGCAGTACTGGAAGCCTGCACTTCAAAAAAGGTTGGAAACTCCTCGAGGACGGTCTGAATCTGGGACTTCAAGTCTCCGTTCTGGAATGAAATCGTGATTTGGATATGTCCTGTGCGCTTGACGGATTCGACCGGAATCTTTTTCTCGGCCAGTAGGTCCTGGATCGCGTTGGCGGCCCGATCCACCGCGATCTCAACGGCACGATCCTCTTCCACCTCCAGAACCAGGTGAATCCCTCCCTGGAGGTCCAACCCGAGCGCGATGCCCCTCGTCGGGAGTACTTTTTTCAGCCAGTCCGGAAGCGGGTCATAGAGCGGAGGAAAGGAAGGGAGAAGAAATCCGATCGAAAGAACCAGAACCACAACAAGCAGCGTGAGACGTCCGCTGAGTTTTTTCATCCGTTCCCCAACACGTTCACGTTTTGATGCATTCGCTAGTCCTCCTCATCAGTCCGGAGCCGCGCAATGTGGTCGCGTTGAATCTTCACCTTCGCGTTGTCGGAGATCTGCAGGGTGACCGAATCCTTTCCTAAATTGGTGACGGTGCCCCACATTCCGGAAGATGTGATCACCTTGTCTCCCTTTTTCAATGCTTCCAGCATGGTCCGAAGCTTTTTCTGGCGCTTTTGTTGGGGGAGGATCAGCAGGAAATAGAAGATGATGAAGATCAGCACAAACGGCACCAAGGAGAGGAGCGTGTTTCCTCCACCGCTCCCCCCCGACGTTCCTTGCGCCCAGGCAATTGAGGCCAACCCGTTCACAGCAGTTCCTCCTCCGATGATGCCTTTGCCCGAATCCTGTCGGACCCAGCCGCAGACACATCCTCACAGAGCATATCCAGACACTCACGCCCGGCATGAAACTCTGCCCGGAAGGATGCGAACGACCGTGCCTCAATGGCCAACCGGATTTGCCGCATGAGCTCCGCGAAGTAGTGCAGGTTATGCAACGTATTGAGACGCGCAGCCAGCATATCTCCGACCGTGAACAGGTGGTGAAGATACGCGCGCGAGTGTCTGGCGCACACAGGACAATGACACTCAGGGTCAATCGGCTGCTCATCTCGTGCGTACCGCGCCTGTTTGATCAGGACGCGACCGAAGGACGTGAACAGCCAGCCGGTCCGTCCATGTCTGGTCGGCACGACGCAGTCGAACAGGTCGACGCCCCTCGCCACTCCCTCCACCAGATCCTCCGGCATCCCGACCCCCATCAAGTAACGGGGGCGGGTGGTGGGAAGTTCCGGAACAACCGCCTCCAGCATGGAGTACATGACCGTCTTCTCCTCCCCAACGGAGAGGCCACCTATCGCGTACCCGTCAAAACCGACTGTGACCAGGTCGCGCGCGCTTTGGACCCGAAGATCGGCATCCTGCCCGCCTTGCACGATTCCGAACAAAGCCTGGTCAGTCCGTCGGCGGGAGGACTGGCAGCGACGAGCCCAGCGGTTCGTTCGCAGCATCGCCTCCTGGACCCTCTCGCGTGGAGAAGGAAGCGCGACACACTCGTCAAGCGCCATGATGATGTCCGCCCCGAGCGCTTCCTGAATTTCCATCGCTCGCTCTGGCGTGATGTGGTGCAAGGAGCCATCCAGATGTGACTGAAACGTCACTCCATCATCCGTCACCTTGCGCAGTTTCGCCAAGCTGAAGACCTGAAACCCACCGCTGTCCGTCAGGATCGCACCAGGCCAGGAAATAAAGGCATGCAGCCCTCCCATCGCGGCGACGACTTCATGGCCTGGACGCAAATAGAGATGATAGGCGTTATTGAGGATGAGCCGAATCCCGAGTGCTCGTAACTCGTTCGCATCGATTCCCTTCACGGCGCCGAGCGAGCCCACGGGCATGAAGGCCGGCGTCTCGATCTCCCCATGCGCGGTGGTGAGCGTTCCCAGACGGGCCTGTCCCGCCAGATCGGTCTGGCGCACCGAGAATTTGAACATGTCCTGTCGCTCCGTTCGTGTAACCGGTTACATCCGGTCCGGCGCAGCAATCCCCAGGAGACCCAAACCGTTTCTGATCACCTGTTGAACTTCCCGCATCAACGCCAGCCTGGCAGCCGTGAGGCCTGGCGTGATCTGCTCCCGAGGCCGGACGGGTGGCGCCTCATCAACCTTCACGAACCGTTCAGCATCGCTCGACTCGACCTGGCCGGTCGAAGGCATAATCCGGTGCTTATAGTAAAAGTTGTGGAGGAGCGCGGCCAGCTCTTGTAGATAAAAGGTCAGGCGGTGTGGTTCCAGCGCCGCTGCGCTCGCCTCGACCACCGACGGGTATCTCGACAGGGCTCGGATCAATCCCAGTTCGTCCTGGTCCGTCAACAGGCCAAGCTCCGTCTCGCTTGGCTTGGGGACCGGAATACCACGCGCCTCGGCAACTCGAAAGAGGCTCGCCGCCCGTGCGTGTGCATATTGCACGTAGTAGACCGGGTTCTCGGCCGATTGCTGTTTCGCCAGCTCCAGGTCGAAATCCAGAGGCGTATCGGACCGCCGCATCAGAAAAAAGAACTTCGCCGCATCAGTCCCGACCTCATCCATTACCTCGCGCAGAGTCGTGAATTCGCCGGCACGTTTTGACATTTCAATTTTCTGGCCACCCCGCACCAAATTCACCATCTGGACAAGGACGACCCTGAGACAGTCCTTCGGATGGCCGCAGGCCTGGACCGCCGCTTCCATCCTGGGAATGTAGCCGTGATGGTCCGCTCCCCAGACATCAATCAGGAGGTCATAGCCGCGCAGGAGCTTGTCGCGATGGTAGGCGATATCCGAGGCCAGATAGGTGTATTCCCCTTCCTGTTTCCGGACGACACGATCCTTTTCATCCCCAAACGCGGTTGCACGGAACCACAGCGCACCATCCTGTTCAAACAGTAGGTCCCGTCTCTTAAGGTCCTCCAAGACCTGTTCCACTGACCCCGACGACAACAGCGAGGCCTCGCTAAACCACGAATCAAACTCGATCCCAAATGACTGAAGATCCTGCCTGACCCCGTCCAGGAGCTCATGGTAGGCCAGGTCCTGGCACCGCTGTTGCCCCTGTTCGACGGGCAGCTCGAGCAGCGTCGAGCCGACACGATCCCTCACATGAGCCGCGACTGCTTCAATGTAAGCGCCTCGATATCCGTCCTCCGGAAATGGGACCCTACGGCCATGCAGTTCTTGATAACGTGCATAGACCGAGGCGCCGAGGAGCTTGATCTGTCGTCCGGCGTCGTTGATGTAGTACTCGCTCGCCACATCGTAGCCGGTCGCTGTCAGCAGATTGGCGATCGCCTGGCCGACCGCAGCCCCACGACCGTGACCGACATGTAACGGACCGGTGGGATTGGCGCTCACGTATTCCACAAGGACCCTGCGGCCCTTGCCGAGATCGCTCCTCCCGTACGCCTGGCCCTGCTCCTCGATCTCGTTGAGGACTTCCAGCCAGAGTTCCCGTTTGACCGTCATGTTCAAGAAGCCAGGTCGAGCGATCTCGACCCGATCGAAGATCGCCTCAGGCCGATCCAGGTTTTCAAGAATGATCTGGGCGACATCGTGAGGTGAGCGCTGCTCTGACGAGGCCAGACTCATGGCAACGGTGGTAGCCAAGTCGCCCCACTCAGGCCGCTTGGGGAGGTCCAAGGTCACCATGGGGAATGATTCGATTTTTAGTTGCCCCTTGCGCCTGGCCTTATGAAGAGCGCCTTCCAGTGCGCCTACGACCTTCTCTCTCACGATGTCTTGGGACACGCAACACTCCTGAAATCTGCTGTCCGGCAACGAAAAAAGCAGCGGGGGAATCTAGCACAACTCACTTGACCTGACAAGGCAACCAGTCGTCCTGTCCCGCATTCTATATAAGAACCATTCCCCGTTGATGAAGCGTCCGTTCACAAGCCTGGAGGAGCCCCTCGACCGGAATCTGTAAACAGGGTTGGTCAAGGCAGGCCCGCACCGCATCCCATCCCTGACATCGGCACCCTTCCCCTGTCAGAACCGTCACATGGGATCCTCGTGGAGCCCAACGTCGAGGATCAGTCGGCCCGAACAGCGCGACCGTAGAGAGATGAAGGGCAGCAGCCAGATGGGTCAGCCCGGAATCATGCCCGATAAAGAGGTCTACATTCGCCAGGACCCCGGCTACTGAGAGGAGGTCAAGCTGCTGAAGCACCAATGGAGGCTTCTCGCAAACCTCGCACAGCCTCGCAACCAAGGCATCGTCCGCCGGTCCACCCAGCACAAGTGGACACGCATTGTTGGCCTGAAGCCATGCCACGACCCTCGCCAATAAGGTTGGAGCACAACATTTGTAGCGACTGCCACTACCGGGATGGACAGCGACGATCAATCGCTTTCTATGGATTCCCAGCCCGGCTAGTCGAGCCTTGCCTGCCATAACCATCTGGTCTGGAACGAGCAGCTTCCAACTGTAGTCCCCAGTCGGTATCACATCCCGTACCGTTTCCATGACTCTGTCTGTCTGATGGATCGTTTCACACACGGACGAGAGAGGAGACCGCTGGATCACCTGAGAGACGCCCAATTCTCGGAGTACCGAGTACAGACGTTGGTCTGAATCAGTCATCCAGCAGACGGCCAGGTCACAACGAGCAAGCCACTCACGAAGCGGAGGGCTGACCGGCTCCGGTCCAGCCAAGAGAGAGGCCAAGGCATCTGATTCGAGGGGAAAAACCACATCCATTTCGTCACACGCCTGAAGCAGGTTTCCCACCTGCCCGCTTGTCACGAGACCAACTCCATGGCTTGGGTACCGACCTCGCAATCCCCGAAGAGCTGGCAGGGAGAGGAGGACGTCTCCCAGAGCGCCTGGATGGATGATGAGCATGGTCCGCCGCACAGAACTTACCCCTTCTTGCAGTTTTGCGCTCGTCGCGAGGCGATGAGCTTGCGCGCGAACTCCAGATCCGCCGGCGTGTTGACGTTCAGGAAGGACAAGAACTGAGGATCGATTCTACGGACCTCGGCCTCGGCCACCAGCCGCGCTGACAGACCCGACGCCTGGCAGAGTTCCTGAACTTTCAGGTTGTGAGCCACAGCCATGCGCTCGAGATCAGGCAGACAGGCCTTGGAGTAAATGGCGTGCATGGGTTGTAACCCGCTGGCTAGTTGCACCATCACAATATCCGAGTGTCGATCGAGCCCGATCATCCACTTGATGACAGCCGGGTCAAGACATGGCATATCGCACCCGGCGGCAAACACGCGCGGCTGCCCGGCGCACGACAGCCCTGTATAGAGTCCTCCAAGAGCCGCGCAGTTTGGGATCAGATCGGTGACCACTCGATGGCGCAGACCTGAAAGCTGTGGGACAGGCTCAGCGACCACCACGATCACTTCGGAAAACAGCGACTCCAGGACGGAAAGCGCCCGTTCGAGCAGGGTGCGGCCCTCCAGCTCGAGAAACCGCTTGTCTTGGCCCATCCGACGACTCTTGCCACCGGCCAACAAGACTCCGGTCATGTTTGCCGTGCTATGGTTCATCACACCACACTCGCTATCCTGGGCCTCCTGAGTTCGAAGATAAAAAAAGGGGGTGGGTAGCGCCCACCCCCTTTCCCCAGACTCAAACGAAAGAAAGAGTTAAATCTTCCCTTTCTTCTTGTTTGCACGACGTGTGAGGACCCACCCTTCCAGGATGACCACCCCCACGGCGATGAGCGTCGGATAGATGTAGGTTTCCTTGGGGATCGGCGGCTCGAGAATCGTGTAGTAGAAGGCCGACACGGCCATCTTCCGACCAATATCCCCATTGTGGCCATCCCATGCAAAGAAGACGGTCGGGATGTATTTGCCCATCTCAAAATACGTGTCTTCGTCGTAATCACCCTTTATGGGCCTCTGAATCATAAGAGTCCACAAACCGTCCTTCCATTCCGCCTTGAGTAGCTTCATTTTCTCGGTGAAATCGTCACGATCCTCAAAATCCTGGTCCCAGCCGCTTCCGGTAAAGGCTTTCAAGGACCCGTCAGCAGACCATTTCGTGATATCCACGTGGTACTTTTCGTCCCCCCAGAGGAACCGCGGTTTCTCTGGTGGTGGCAGCTCCTGCCACTTGACGGGGAACTGGAAGGCAAAGGCGTCGTTATAGACCGTGTACTTGTTCTGATTCGCTGCGATGGAATCGGGCTCTCCGGTCTTGGGAGGCTGTTCCTTGATCCCATAGGTGTCCAGATTGACCTCGGTCGGCTGGAAAGGCAACTTCTTCTCGGCGACGCTCTTCGACCGATCCTCCCACTGGAACATGAAGGCAATGGTCTTGTTGTTGTAGATCGAGCGAACCCAGACGTCGTCAATGCGGTTCACAAAATTCCTTGGTTTGTGCGTGATCTGTCCCCCGAACAGCACAATCCGCCGCTCCCGCTTCTGCCACAGTTCATGCTGCGGATCATCAGGAATGTCCCCTTCGACCGGGCCGGACCGGATCACGAAATTAACCTTCGGCTTATCGGTCAGGGGGTCGATGGGAAGCGGTTCGCCGTTCGTATCCCGCTCGCAGAGCGACTGTACGAAGTTCGCAATGTGCCACCGCTCTTCGACCGTCGTGTTATCCGCAAACGAGGGCATCGGCGTGCCGTTCACGCCCGTAGAAAACGTCCGGAAGATGTTCTTGACGTTGTAGGCATCCTGGCGGCTCCCTCTGAAGTTCCAGCACTTGTGCCAGCTCGCCGGCTGGATGGGGAATCCCCAGTCATCTTTCAGGTTGAACGCGTTCCCGTCTCCCCGCCCATTGATGCCATGGCACTCGATGCATTTCTTGTCCACCACGAGCTGAGCGCCTTTCTCGATGCTCTCCTTGCTCGGCGGAATCGGCTTGATGCTATCGAGCTGAAGCATCGTCAGGGTTTCAGTCTCCTTGTCGTCATACCTGCGGTCTTTCACCAATTGCGTCGTCACAAAAGACAACACCTGAAGACGTTGCTCCTCCGTCAAGATGCCTTCCCAGGACGGCATCGCAGACCCGGGCAACCCATGGGTCACCGTTTCAAACAAATCGTTCTGACCGGGAGTCGGCTTCCTGTAATCAAACAGCGGAAGTTCACCGCTGGCTGTGTGTCGGATCTTAAATGTCCCCTGATTGAAATTCCGAGGTCGGGGCCACAGCCGGTCGGCTGATGGGCCATCTCCTGCTCCATCCACACCATGACACCAGACACATTTGGTAAAATAGACCCGCTTCCCGGCCTCAATCATCTCGGCCGGCGGCAGCGGTGGGAGGTCGCCCTTTTTAAATCCTTCAGGCAAACCACTCCCGCTACCCTCTTCTGCAAAGGTCCAGACTCCGGCACTGCCGGAGACCATCGTGATCCCCACTGCCGCGATCAGGATCAGAATGAGCTTACTTCGCGACCGCAGATTCCTCATAAGGTACCTCTTCACCAACATGCAGGATTAATCCCAGGTCCTTGGATAATAGCCAGTATGCCAATACTCGAACAGGACCACTTTCCAAATCTCGTCCGTGGTGAGGTGCTGCTCCCAGGGCGGCATCACTGAAGCCCAGGGAAATCCCTCACGAGGCAAGCCAATGCCTCCCTTGGAGACACGCCAGAAGATAAATGTCTCCTGAAGCTGCGCGATGGTCCCGGGATCGGTGAAATTCGCAGGAATCGGGTTAAACGCAAAGGCGTGCAGCCCCCTCCCGTTCAGATTATCCCCATGACAGAAGTGGCAATTCTGGAAGAAGATTTCCCCGCCTTCTCTGACATACTTCAGATACCCTTCTGCCTTGGGATCCCAGGGGTTGGCGTTGGGCTTCATCAGCCGACCCATGCCCTGCTCAACAATTTGAGCATTCGTGTATTCTTGGTCATATTTTCCCTCCGGATTCACCCGATAGGGATTCTGGGAAGTCTGCAGGACGAAGGTTTTTCCATGCACCTTGGTGCTCGCGGGCGGGGCCGGGTGAACCGTCCTCAACTCAATCGGCTCGTCCAGGTTGGGCAGAAAGGAATTGTAGGAAAAGCCCCAGAGGAGGATAGGAATCCCGATAAGATAGCCAGTCCTCAGCGTCTTGTGGAAACGCGTCCCAGCATCCAGCACGTTCAGAATAGGTTGCTTGAACTTTCTCCAGTCCTCTTCATTGCCGGACATCCACATAAAGACGCCGACTATCGTGACCGTGCCGTACATGGCGCGCACGCTGAATGGAATGGGCGGGTAGACCCTGTACTTGAGGTACATGAGAATGAACGCAATGAAGGCAATTCCCTGCCAGAACCTTGGGAGGGGGAACCCACTCTTGTTGAGCAGGAAGCTGATCGCAGAAAACACCCCGACGAAGAAAGCCAATTCGAAGAGCATCTGCATAGGCATATAGCCTTCGACCAGCTTGACAGTGTTCGCTGGAAGGAGCCCAAAAATCATCAACACCAGTACGACCACAGCGACCGCACCGGCTAAGCCGGCGATCCAGAGTAGACCTTTCATGGTAGGACTCTCCTTGATGCTACGACAATCGACCGGTTAGGAAATCTCAAATCTTGGGAGGGACCTTGCCCTCTTCAAGCTGAGAGAGATAATCCACGATCTTGTTCAATGCCCCGGCGCTCAACTTCTGGCCGAACACCTTGGGCATCACGCCATCCGGGAAAGGCTTCACCACATAGGTGCTGGGGCTGATCACCGATTCGGTAATGTAATCTCGGACAGTCTTGGCACTACCCTTATAAGCAGGGTCCTTGATCCGAGTCGGGGCATTGGTCTTTTCCACTAACTTAGGACCGACCGTCCCCACGGCGCCAGGAATGCCGGGAATCGTGTGGCAGACCACGCACTGAGCCTTGGCAAAAATCTGGTCAAGAGGCTCCGAACCGTCTGCGAGTAAGCCTCCAGCCCCCGCCGCAGGCTTATCTTCTTGCGGCTTGGGCCGATCGGCTTCCGGTATAAACTTTTCGTAGGCCTTGGTAATGTCCTCGAATGTTGGCGCCTCTTTCCCCTCACGAACATACAGCCAGGTATCCACCGCCGCCAACTCACCGAGCGTCAAGGAGATCGGTGGCTTATGGATCGCGGGCATCGGACTCTCTTTGTCGTTCGTCCCCTTGACGCCAAATCCAGCTACCACATAACAGCTTGGGCAGGCATGGGACTCTGCAATATACTCCTGACCAGTCTCTGCGGTACCAGCTCCAGGGAACGCCTCCTTTTGAGCCGTATCACGGTCGCCGGGCTTCCCCTTGTGATAGCGAGGGTCCTCAAGCTGCTTCTTGGCCCGCTCCGGGATCCCGAAGAGGTTCGGCGCTCGTTCACTCAGAAACCCCTCGTTGAACCCGTGGCACAAGGGACACTGCCCTTTTCCAATAGCTCCCTGGACTTTACTTTGCCCAATACCACCGAAAATGATCTTCTCGCCCTCGTCAGCTAACTGCTGAGGCGACATGCTCCCGAAGTCCAGCTTCACCTCAGGCGGAGGAAACCCTCCCTCTACTTGGGGGAGCCAGTTTCCATACCCTGACAGACCGGCTGCAACGAGAAACATCATCCCACCGATCTTGAACAGCGCGCTCATGTTCGAGAAATACAACCCCATCATGAAGGCCAGCGCCGTGATCATCACGAGGGAAACCGGCAGGAGGCGAGAATTACCGAAGAAGTTCAGTTTATAGTTGGCAATCGCGATGAATGCCATGGCAGCCGCAAGCATGCCGATAAAGGTCTTGAATTGGGCTCGACGCCTTTTATCGGGATCGCTCATGCTGAACTGGAAGTAAACGAGCAGGCAGGCAAGAAAGAGAAAAACTGGCCACCCAAGAGACAACGAAGCGCCCAGTAAGTCCGCCACTGATTAAACCTCCTGAGCCGCATCCAGGTTATCCGGGCTGTGGCCCTGTCACCTCAGAGAGTGTTCAGAATATTAATGCCCTACGGCAGGCTCCGGAGCCCTCCCTGGGATCGGCACCTTTGCCTCCACCGGCGCCTTCTTCACACCCAATGTTCCAAGCCAGAAGACGAACAGGATGGTCACCCAGAAAAACAGTACGTTGAATGAAATCATATTGGCCGCGAAGCCGGTCGTGTGCGTATAGGCCCAGGGAGAGTTGTCCCTCATGATCTCATTCACGTGCCAGAAGAGACGGACCGACGAGCGAATGTAGCCCATCAGCCCCATCATCCAGGTGAACGCCGTGGCAAGCATGATCAGCGCATACTGAGACCGCACCGAGATCTTGCCCCATTCAATCGGCCCCATCTGCTTGGCTCCCCTCATCATGACCCCGTTTAGAGCGGTCATGAAGAACAGACAAGAGAGCGTGGTCGCCACCTGTGGAACGGATAGGCCGACTCGGACGTTTGCAGGAATGTAATACCCGTAAATAGCCAGCCAGATAATGTTCACATAGGCACAGGCGAAGAAGACTCCCATGAAAATGTTGCCAAACTTCGCCCAGGAAACGGTCGACAGCTTATTCCCGCGCATGTACCAGATGAAGGTCAGCACGGTCGTCGTGATGATGACGTTGATGCCACCGTTTTTGGCCGACATGACCCCATAGTTACCCAGTACAGGGTGCTGCTGCCCTCCCATCGCTTTCAGCTCGGCCGGCGTCATCACTATCGTGTGGGGCGTGATGAAGATCAAGAAACCGACAACCAGTACAAAGACCATATACTTGATATACCGCTGGTACTTTTCGGCCCCTCGCATCCTCCCCAGCGCTTGCCAGAGGTAATAGTTCGAGCTTAGGAACAGGATCCCGATCATCGTCGCTTGGATGATGAAGAGCCAAGCCAGCAGCCCGCCCATCAGCGTGATCCCCATCTGCTGCCGATACGCGTACACCTCGCGCATCAGCCAGTAGCCTGCAAACGGCAGCGGGATCAGGAACGCGACGCCGATCGCCATCGCGATATAGCCCATCCAGTCGTAATGCGCCCGCTCCTCGTCGGTCTTGGAGGCCAAAAACCGATAGGCCGCATAGGCCGCCACCACGCCGCCGCCAAAGGCCATGTTGCCGAGAATTCGATGGACGTTGAGCGGGTTCCACAGCGCAGTATGGATCACGTGCCAAATGTTCCCCAGATAGCGGCCCTGTTCATCGACACCAGCCGGGGACATCATGAACCCGATCCAGGAGTTCGCCAGCATCATCAAGACTGTCCCGATCACGTTGAGCACGACCGACATGCTCACGTGGATCCACTTGAGCAATCCCTCCTTCATCTTGTCCCAGCCATAGTAATAGATGTAAATCGTGCCGCTCTCCGCCACGAACATCAAGGCGTAGACATGCATCACAGGGCGGAAGATGCTGGACAGATAGCCGAAGAAGGCGGGATAAAGAGTGAGGAAGGTGAAGATCAGGATGCCACCCAGGATCGCGGTTAGCGAGTAGGCGGTCAGGCTGATCTTGATGAAGTCGTAGGCGAGCTGATCATACTTCTTGGCCATCGCCCTGTCCTTCGACACGATCCCCATGAACTCAATGATCATGCAGAAGATCGGGACGGCCAGGACAAAGCTTCCATAATAGAGGTGCTGCTGATTGGCGAACCAGAGAAGAACGCGGCTTTCAAAATTGTAGCGCGGATAAAACTGGGAATTGTCCGCAGTCTTGGGAGCAGGAGCTCCCGTGACGATGCCCTCAGTCTTGTAATAGACATCCCGCCCCTTTTCAACCTTGGGTCCTGCGTCTTTCCCCGCTGCCGCGTCAGCCGGCTTTGCCACATCGGGCGGTGGCCCACCGGCTGCCGGCGCCCCTCCGCCACCGGCCAAAGCAGGAAGCGACATGATAGTCGGCAAGAGCATGATAGTCGGCAAGAGAAGGAGGCCGATCATTGCGCCTAACGCCACGATCGACCACAACTTCTTTCTGGTTAAACCGCCCATGGCTTACCTCCTTAAACAGTCACTTTGTGGTTCTACCAATTGGATGAAACGCTCAGAATAATGAATAATGATATAAGCCCCACGGTTTCAGCCAAGACGTTACTTCCGGAACAGATACCAGTAGTCCAACCCCTGCATGTCCATGAGGTAATGGTCCACCAAATGGAAATAGGCGACCGCGATGAGTAATGAAACAGCGACTGCGACATAGGTATTATTCAAGAGTTCCTGTTTCTTCAAAATAACTGCAAAAATGACCACGCCTATAACCAGAAGAGCGAACCAGAAAAGTGGGTTCGTGACAATCATCTCGCAATCTCCCCCTTCCGACTCTCGCTTCTCTCAACGAACGTGACGCCCGCCACACCTCGTGGCGATCAGCAAGGACAATTAATGCCATTAAACCAGTAAAAGAACCAGACACTGATCGCGCACGTCAGATAGAAAATGGTCTTGCCGATCTTGGTCGTGATGTCGTCCTGCACGGCTGCCATACTCAATCATCCTCTCAATTAATTGATAAAATAGGGACCGATGACCAAGGCCTCCACTTATCCTTGACAGGCTTCTAAGTCTATGTTAGATGGGTTTTGCACACGTTCCAGAAGAGGACATACAATGACTAAGCACGGAAAATTGTTCGATATTATAGTGTTGGCCGGAATGGTTGTCAATATCATTTTGGCGGTCTTCCTTATCCTCTATTATTTTGATTTCCTGTGACTTTTGCGCCACCGGTCACTGTGACCGATCCTCCCTTTCGATCCCCCGATACAGCACAACGAAATCCAATCGTTTCATCGCGGAAATCCGGTACCATCTTGCTCCGGCTCGTGATCCGGATGTCGGACCCTTGCGAGGTATAACCGCCCCCCCGCAAGACTTTGAACGTGCCGAACTCAGGCCCCTTGGGATTGCGCAAGTCCGGTAGTCGATAGGCAACTTCCGCGTACCAATCTGCTACCCATTCCATGACATTCCCAGCCCCATCGGCAACGCCGTAAGGGCTGACGTCCTTTTTGAAGGCCCCGACCGGAGCGGCCACTTCAAAGCCGTCCTTAGAAAGTCCCTGGTTTGAGGCGAGGGGATCCTGGTCATTTCCCCACGGAAACAACCGCCCGTCGGTACCTCGCATGGCTTTTTCCCACTCCGCCTCGGTCGGAAGTCGCTTCCCCTTCCACCGACAATAGGCATCCGCGTCATCCCACGACACATACACGACTGGCTGGTTCACACCGGACATGCGCATGAGGTTCCGGGCATATCGAGCCGGAGGCGCCGCCCTACGGTGTCCGGTGGCTTCGATGAATTGCTGATACTGATAATTCGTCACCTCAGAACGATCTATCAGAAAGGAATCGAGGTCTACCGCGCTCATGGGTTGCTCATCAAATCCTCCGGCAGTCGTACCTCGAATGAACGGACCGGCTGCAATCAGGACCATTTCTTCTTTGACAGGTTGGTCGGACCGCCGAGAAGAGGCTTCCACAGTCACAGGGGTGGTTGGCAAATTGGGGTCTTCCGGAGGAGGAGCGACCCCCTTGAAAAACACTCGGAGGGCTGGCACCGCCGCAAAGCTCGTAAAAGCGATCACGGCCACCAACAGCGCGATCTTAAACCTCGTCTCGAGCATTGCCTAGCATCTCTGGCAGGACACTGTTGTTAACCTGTCCCATGACCTTTTGAAGCCTGAGCCTGACATCATGACGCGCGTCGAGTCTCCTCCGCGTCGCGTGCACAACGGATCCCGATGGTGCTGTCGGTTCGCCACATCTTTGCCTGAAAGCGCTTGGAGAGCCGCGAGCCCTGCGGAGTTTCCCGCCACGAGCCACCGCGAATCACCTTGTGCTGCCCGTCTTCAGAGCCCGTTGGATCACGATAGGGTGACTTCTGATAATACCGCTCGTCATAGGTATCGGCCACCCACTCGGCGACATTTCCGGTCATGTCGTACAGCCCGTACGGACTCCTTCCGGACTCGAAGGAGCCAGGCGGGGCCAGGTACGGGAATCCGTCCGAATCTCCATCAAGATTCGCGTGGCCCGTTCCAAATTCGTCGCCCCATGGATACCGACGCTTGCTCTCACCGCGGCCAGCCTTTTCCCATTCGGCCTCGGTGGGCAGACGCTTGCCGGCCCACTTACAGTAGGCCACTGCGTCGCTCCACGACATCCCCATGGCCGGCAGCTCCGGCTTCATAATTTTCGAGATATCATCCTCAAAGACGGGAACGAAGGGCTTGCCGCGCTTCGTCATCCGGACATAGCGGTTGTACTCGGCCTGAGTCACCTCTTTTTTGTCGATGTAGTAGGCCCTCAGGTAGAGCTGGTGTTCCGGCGCCTCGTCTGGGTCACCCTCTGAACTCCCCATCGTAAAGGGTCCTTCGGGGATCTGGACCATTTCTCGACCCTCATCGCCGACGATCGTCTTGTATATCGAGAAGTCCCTTGGCGCGGTCACGGCAACGGCCTGGCGCTCGGTCTTTATCGCAGCGACCAGTTCGCGCTGCTGCTTGGACTTGTACGACTCATACACCAGCCCCACGATCATGAGAATGAACGAGGCAAACACGAAAATAATGGATCCGATCAGCACGCCTCTATTTTCCATAGTCCCTCATTGAGAGAGCAACTGGCGCCATCTCCAACGACCACCGTCAAGATTGCGGGTCTTTTTGCGCCGCCTGTCGCTTGTGCTCGGCCCACATATCCAACAACATGGAGAGCTGCACACCCAAAAATCCGCCCATTGCGGCTCCGGCTCCGGCCCCAAACGAAATCCTCTCGGGGCCAGCCAGCGCCCAGGCGAGCGCGCCGCCCAGAAGCGTGCCGACCACAATGCTGGTCAAAAACCGACGCCCCCCGAAGACGCCGACACCCACGCCGAGGACAATCCCCATACTAGCTGGCACCAGAAGCGTTCCAGGGCTGGTG
>VBOJ01000157.1 GCA_005877775.1 Nitrospirota bacterium
TTTTGTGCAAGGCCTCTTGAAGCATCGCTTTTTCGAGTTCCTCGACCGAAAGGCCGAAAGAGAGCAGCGACGGTCTGTCCTTCTGCCCAGTCTCATCCAGCGCCCGGAGATAGGCCGGTAGATGCTCCCGCCGGATCTCGCCTTCTTTGCAACTGATCGTGAGCCATTCCACTACATTGTGCAACTCTCGGACATTCCCAGGCCAGTGGTACCGTTCCAAGATGGCCAAGGCGTCCGGGGACGCGCGTCGGATGCGACTGCCTCGTTCGCGGTTCGCAGCTTCCAGAAATGCGTCCAGAAGCGCCGTGATGTCCTCCCGCCGCTCCCGCAGCGGGGGAATGTGCAGTGGACAGACGTTGAGGCGGTAGTAGAGATCTTCGCGGAACCGACCTTTCTTGATGAGATCAGGCAACTCCTGATTCGTTGCGCAGATGACCCGGATATCCACCTTGACCCCGCGGACCCCGCCCAACGGCTCCACGGTTCGGTCCTCCAGGACCCGAAGCAACTTGGATTGAGCCGCCGGACTCAGTTCTCCGATCTCGTCCAGGAACAGGGTGCCTCGGTCGGCTAACTGAAAGCGACCAAGCTTTGACTTCTTCGCGTCGGTAAAAGCGCCCTTTTCGTAGCCGAAGAGCTCCGATTCGAGCAGCGATTCGGGGATGCCGGCGCAGTTCAAGGCGACCATGGGCCCGGGTGCGCGCGGGCTTGCATAGTGAATGGCGCGCGCGAGCAACTCCTTGCCGGTCCCACTCTCGCCGGTGATCAACACCATGGCCTCGCTGCGGGCGACCTCCCCGGCCAACTGCTTGACCTCGGCCATCTGGGGTGACCGGCTCACGATCCGGTTGAAGCCGAACTGGTCGGAGAGGCCGGCCCGCAACGCCTGATTGTCACGGGAGAGCTGCCGGACCTGCAGCGCCCGCGCGATCACGATTTTCAGCTCCTCGTTGTCAACCGGCTTGGAGATGTAGTCGTAGGCGCCCTTCTGTATGGCCTCGACGGCCGATTTGACGGTGCCGTACCCGGTGATGATGAGAACCGGCACGTCAGGGAGGGCGCGTTTGGCCGCCTCCAGTACCTGCAGGCCTGAGCTCTTGCCGAGCTGGAGGTCGGTGACGATCAGATCAATGCCCTGGACTTCGCTGAGCAAGCGGATGCCCTCTTCGCCGGTTTTGGCCAGGATCAGCTCGTAGCCTTCCGGCTTCAGCACCAGCTCCAGCAGCCGGCGCATCCGCTCTTCATCTTCGATAACCAAGAGAATCGGTGGGCGCATGGCTTGCGACGGACGAGAGTAGCGGTGTCTCGTCCACCTCGTTAGGCCGTCATGCAGTCACTCACGTCTGGAGGGAGGTCCTGGAACCCTGCCGCCAGGACCACAGGTGAGACTATAGTCAATTGGAGGACTCCCGCGCAAGAGTTGGGGGGGCACGCGCTGTGCAGTGGCCGCACGCAGGAGCCGCGGTGATCGGACGAGTGCCGTTCCAACTTGTCAGCGCTCATTGCGCCCCATAGGTGCTGCGTGGCACGTGGGTTTGGTTGTATGCACAAGTATGTTGAGATAGTTGGAACGGTACTAGCAGCTGTCCGATGCGACCGGTGCCAGCTTCGTCATCAGGGCAGCGGGATGGTGATGACGATTCCGCCCATCACGTCGTTCAATTTGAAATCCCGTTTGGGGCTCAACGGATGGGCGTTATGGCAGCTCACACAGGCCTTCGTGATGGCCGTGTCGGCATAGATGGCCTGGAAAAACTGTTTCTGTCCACTGGTGACCGTCCCGGTAAATGGGCGTTGCGGCTGGGAGATCACGGCCTCCAGGCCTTTTCGTTCGAATTCTGCGGCCGGCGCGTTCCGTTGATAGATGGGCCACAGGCTGATCAACCGGTAGCGAATGCCGCTGCCCTTCTCTGCCGCAACGCGCCCCGAGTACTGCAGAAACTGAGCAGGGAGCGGTAGCGCGTTTTGTTGCTCCCAATGCTCGACAGCGGAGGTGATCCCTTTTTCTTGCATCCGGTCGACCACATGGGTCGTATAAATCGTGCGATCCGCTTCGATCACGGCATGCACATACTCCGCCACTTTCTCCGGGGCGATCTTGCCCGAGCCGCCTGAGTCTCTTGCTGCTGAGGACAGACCCCAGAATCCGACCGTGGCCATGATCAATCCGGCAGGGACCCACCACGCCGTCTGTCTTTTTGCGGTCTTCATTTGGGTTCTTCCCTCTCTGGCGAGGGGGCTGTCACCGGAAAGGTGATCAGGCAGAGTGTCCCCCGGCCTTCCTCACTCTGGATCTGAATGTGCCCCCCGCATTTCATAACGATCCGGCGCGTGGTGGTTAAGCCCAGCCCTGTTCCTTCACCCTGTTTCTTGGTCGTGAAAAAAGGATCGAAGACCTTGTGCAGATACGGCCTTGGAATTCCCGGACCGGAGTCCCGGATTCTCACCTCAATCATGCCGTCGGTCACTCCGGTGGTCACGGAAAGCATGCCGATTCCCTTCATCGCTTGGACGGCATTCATGATCACGTTGGTAAAGGCTTGTCGAAGCTCCTCAGGCCTCGCATAGATAGTGGGAACAGGACGATAGTCCGTCCGAATCTCCAGGCTGGCGCCTTCCCCGGTCAATTGCGCGAGTTTGAGAGCCTCGCTCAGCTCGGTATTGAGATCGACTTGCACGGAGCGTCCTTTGATCCCTGCGCGGGCAAGGCCGGTGAAGTCTTGAATGATGGCGGCCATCCGCTTGCCGTGCTGGATGATGTCTTTCGCGTAGACCTTCACCTGGTTGAGATCGGTCTCATCCTGGATCGCCTCCCCTAAACCCATGACTCCAAAAAGAGGATTGTTCAGTTCGTGCCCGATTCCGGCGCTGAGCACCCCAAGGCTGGCCAGCTTCTCCGTGTGGATGAGTTGGTCTTGTAGTCGGGCTTCTTCGGTCGCGTCTCGTAACACGAGCCCGAGCCGTGGCGCTTCACCCGGCGGTGTGCTGATCCGGAACCACTCGTATTGATAGACACTCTTCCCGATGTGGAGTTCCTTCCGGTCCGCGCTGGATGCTGAGGTAAGCTGCGGCGTGAGCGGGTCTCGCACATCCGGTCCGGACGAGCGGGGACGAGCGGCGGAAACTGGTTCGCATCCCTCACTCGCAAGGTTGTCCAGTGCCCGCAATTCATTCCGAAGTTTGTCTCGAGACGGCTCGTCAATACGGAGCAACTCGAAGAGGCTCGCGGTTTTCATGTCCGCCTGCTGCAGGTTGAAGGCATCCTTCGAGGCCTGATTGAGGTACTGGACCTTTTCGTCCAGGTCCAGCATGATAATTGGATCTGGAACGCTATCTAAAATCTCGTCCGTGGCTTTCTGGAGATACTGCACTTCCTGGGTCTTTCGCTCGACCTGATCGGTCAATCCGGCAAAGGCCGCTTCGAGTTGAGTGTTCATGCGGTTGATCTCAACCGCCAAATCCTCGAGTTCGTCTCCGGTCTGGATGGTCACCGGCTCACGCAGCTCACCGCGCCCGATGAGCATCGCAGCCTCTTGCAGCCGACGAATCGGGGTCACGATCCGGCTCGCGGCGACATAACCGAGGCAGGCAAGGAGTCCCACGGCGACCAGCCCGAACGCTAAAATCCAGGTCAGCAGATGCCGGACCGGGGCGAAGAGTTCGTCAGAGGACTGCCACACAAACGTGTGCCAGGCGCCTGCCTCAAGCGAACCGTTGGTGGCCCGGCTTGCTTCCGGGAGGTGGGCGAACCCGATGATGGACCTCGTCTGCCCGCCATGCCCGTCGCTGGGAGCGTTGACCCAGCCTGGCTGGAGGAGGGTCACGAGCGGGATCAGCGCGGCATCCGCCAGGCGTACTCCTGTTGGCAGGATTGGACAACTTATCACGATGCCTCGGCTATCAATCAACATCGCGTGTCCGGTCTTGCCAAACCGGATCGGATGGGTCAAGGGCGAGAAAAATTCCTTTGCATCAAGGACGCGATGCACGACCCCGACAGCCTCGTAGCGAAGGCTATCCATCACCGGCAACGAGATCGTAAACACATAGGCGCCAACCCTGTCGTCAAACAACACGTCCTCAATGTAGGGGGTCCCGACGCCTTTGTTATAGGCGCCTTGCCACCATGGGGTGTGGCCGTGGGCATAAGGAACGTCCGGAGTGAGACTTGCGACCAGGCTGCCGGTGCTGTCGGTCAGAAACAGAGCTTTGGTAGCGGAACGAGCGACTTGGGGAAGTGGTTGGTCGGAATCATAGCTGGAGCCCACGTAGTACCGATGGAGCAGGTTGGCCAACTTGCTTTCCACGACGGTTTTGACCAGGGTCCGGTCCTTGGCTTGCCAGTGCGTCGCATGTTCAAGGAGGAGCGTCTGTCGTTGGTCCTGTGACAGATCACGCAGCATGTCGCGGCGCTTCTCCAGCTCGCTGATGATCACGGGATCGGTTGCGATGCGGGACGCGCGAACCATCTCCTCGCCAACCACCAGGTCGAGCTTCCGCGCCGTTTCGGTCGCCAGTGTCTTGAAGCTCTCTCCGCTGACCTCGCGAATTCGCTGCGATCCCTGCAAAAACGCCATCACCAGCCCGACGAGCAGAGGGATCACGCCCACGAGCAGCATGGACAGGATGAGTTTGGCCTTCAGCCCCCATCGTCCGGTTTTTTTCTTCGGATCCTTGCCGCGATCCATATCACGTTCCGCTATCTAGATTGTTCGGCTTGCGGAAACTGAAGTCGAAAGGTCGTGCCCCGGCCGACTTCGCTCTCCACTGACAGCTTCCCGAAATGGTGTTCGACGACGGCCTTCACATTGTATAAGCCCAATCCGGTCCCCTTCCCGGGCGCTTTCGTGGTGAAGAATGCCTCGAAGATTTTCTCAAGATGATCCTTGGGAATGCCACAGCCGGTGTCGGAGATTGTAACATTGACGCGACCAGCTTCGCAGCCGGTCACCAGCGTGAGCATCCCTCGTCCTTCCATGGCCTGCACGGCATTGGCGATCAGATTCACGAAGGCGTGGAGCAGCTCTTCGGGTCTGGCTCTGATGACCGCCTTGGGCGCGTACTCTTTCATCACCGACAGGTCTTGGAAGACGGTCGCATGGCGGGCGATCTTGAGAGCCTCCTCGAGCTTGCGGTTGAGGTCGACCTCCACAAATTCGTCGGCGGTGATTCGGCGGGTGTATTGGGTTAACCCCGTGCAGATCGCACTGGTTCGCTTGACCGCTTGGACGATCTCTGTGGCATATTCCTGGATGTTCGCTGGATCCCGTTCGTCAAGAATGGCCTCGGCAAAACCGAGCACAAGTTGAAGCGGGTTGTTGATGTCATGAGCAATGCCCGCGACGAAGGAGCCGATCCCCGCCAGTTTATCGATGTGGAATAACTGCGCCTGCAACTTGGATTCGTATTGAACCAAGTTCCAGAGGAGTTTCGCGGCCGCCCCGCCCAGGACCTCGACGCCCGGTCCTTTGTGGTCGGCGATGAACCGCTCCATCTCCGGGTCGCCGGTCACGTCGACGAGGAGATTGACGCCGTGGTCCGCAATCAGGTCGGTGACCTGATCCGTCACCTTAATGTTGAGGTCCCTGGC
>VBOJ01000160.1 GCA_005877775.1 Nitrospirota bacterium
GACGCTTCCGCTGCTAGCTATTCAAGGACGACAGAACAGATGGCGGTATTCCACCGGAGAGGGTTCTGCCATCAGGACAGGCCTGATGGCCTGCCGATCATACCCGAGGGCTTCCAGCTCGCCGATGGACCCGAACACCTCTTCTTCCGTGAGATAGGCGATGGTGTCCGGCACTCCATGTAGCTTCAAGGACCGCACGATGCCCTCCAACGACACTCGTTCCTCCGCCGGAATATCCTGCTGGATGGGGAACTCGATCGTCCGCTCGTAGGGGCTGTGATAGCGCTCGTTCAACGCACGCACGGTTCTAAGAATCAATCGGTCCTGCTCCCAGGGCTTGAGCGACCCGGCGGAGGGATAGGTCGCCAGGAGGTCCATCAGGCTGATGACGTTGGTTCTCAGGCTGCGGCCGACAAATTCCCTCTGGGGTTCGATCGTCACAGAGCGGAGACCCAGGTGCTTGGCCACCTCTTCAACCAATGGGAAGTTCACCATGAAACTGTACTGGCCGCCGAACTGGCCGTAACAGGGTTTCTCCGGATCGTTGAGGACTTTCAGGTCGGCCGCGCCTGCGTCGAAACTGCTGAACCCGACCGCATCAGAGGACAGCACCCGCTTGGCCTCCTTGATCGTTGCGCAAGCACCCAGATTCACCGGGAGCAGCACCTGCTCTTCAATCTGTTTAAGAAATTCCGTGATGGTCTTTCGATAGGGGACCTCTTTCCAGTCGGTCTTGCGGTACTCCCGCTCCCAGATGATATCTTCCAGGAAAGGAGGGACGCTCTTTAGCGCGTCGAGGTCCTTCGCCTCGAAGGCTCGGATAAAACCGGGCCAGTCGGTCATGGCTTCATAGTTGGTCTCGCTCAAATTGGGACGGACATATTCTTCCTCGACCTCGCCCTCTTTTCTGAGCATCAGTTTGGTCGGAAGATCATTCCAGAGTTCGTTGCAGAGGATCCGGTCCACTGTGCCATCCTTGACCGACGAGAGGTCCTCGACGTTTGCGCAGAGGGTCTCGACACGGTCCCGATGCTCGGCAAGATCCGGATGGGTTTTGGCTGCTTCCAGCACCGCCTGTTGGTTATCCACCAGGACATATCGGACCCTTGGATAGACGGTCCCATCTTGGTCCAGTCGCTTCAGATGGCTCAGAAAGCAGGCAGCCAGGTTCCCGTTGCCGCAGCCCCACTCCATAACCGTGAGGGGTGAGGGGTAAGGGGTATTGGCGCGTTCGCGCTTGACCACGCGATCAAAATAGTCCACGGCCAGTGCGTGCGCGAGCCGGTAGTCCGCCGCCGCGAAGGTCTGATAATACTCACGGAGGCGGCCGCCTCGGAGTCCGTAAAAGATCCGATTGATGTGTGCCTGCCACTTATCAATCGGTCGAAATTCTCCGATGATCTGAGGAAGCGCGTCTGGATCTTTCTGCATAGCGGTCATGGGCTAGAGGCGCGAGGCTATAGGCTATGGGTAAGGGCAAGAAGCTCTGAAAAATACTTCTAGCCACTCACTCTATATGCTTCTAGCCTCCTGCAAAGGGAAGCGGATTCTAACAAACCGCCGCCGTGCCCGCAACCAGCCTCACGGCACGCTATAGGCGCGAGGCAAGGGGCGATAGGCGACAGGTTCTTGCTCGTTGAGGAGGCACCTTACTCTGGTGACAGACGCTCGCAACTTTTTGTTGGGGTCTGTGAAGCTGTGTGCCGGAAAAGGAGCGGCGTTGCCGCACATCATCCCGGGCCGGGACGTCGGTGACCTGATCGATGGGTTAGCGAGCATGGGACACACGGGACGGTCGGCGCACCAGGGACGAGCTAAGAGCGCCCGTCGCCTATACCCTCTAGCCTACGGGGAAGTATTGACAGATCGTCAGCCTAGGGTGTACCAAGATTAAATGGACCGAGGCAGAAGTCAGCGTTACCGAGGTTGGCCCTTTATCCTGGCCTCTCTAGCAGCTGGAATCTTATCTATAGTCGAAGCTTTCGCCGACGAGTTCCCGTTTACGAGAAATGTGCCGATCCCTGAGTTTCAAAATCGGCAGGAAGATGTCCGACCCTATAACTTCGATGCCCCACCAGAAGGCATCTTTCGCTCGATCAAGTTAGCTCAGGGATTCGAAGAAGAGATGGGATTCCGGCGAACCCATGAGATGGTCCCCGTCGGTCCGACCGAAATTTTCCGTCTCGATTCCCCCGCTGTGTTTGCCGTCTTCCAAGTCCATCAACACTATGAATCATTTCAGGTCTTCGGCGTCTGTTTTCCCGAACAAGTCGAGGGGTTGGACCCCAAGACCGTGATTGCCCAGGACGCGATGTACCTGGCTCTCGAGGACGAAAGCGGCTATGTGAAGCTGCACGCCCCCCAAGGCGGCTGGAAGCCCGGTAAGTACAAGGTGGAGATCCACATCGGCTGGAAGGTCAACGAGATCAGCCTCGTTGGCACGATGCGCTTTACCGTCGTCGCCGAGGGTCAAACCTCCTCTGCCTCGTCCGCTCCCCTCACATCACCAGCCACCAACCAGTGAGCTTCGAGGATGATTGACAGAGGACAGGTGCTCGGTCTATAAACCTGTCTGATTGTCAGCAACAGCAAGGTGATGGAGTTCACCTAAACCACCGGTCGTCAGATGTGGCGATCGGCTGATGACTCCTACCGGCACAAGCCTGGTAGGAGTTTTTTTATATAAGGAGCGAGTTAGTTGGAGTCAATCTATTCCCTGGCAGCGCTCTGGATTGGGATGGCCCTGATGGCCGCGCTCCTTTCGGTGCGGCTGGGGATATCAGTGGCATTGATCGAGATTTGCGTCGGAATCGCGGGAGGCAATTTGCTCGAACTGCACTCGACCGTGTGGATTGATTTCCTGGCTGCCGTCGGAAGCGTGCTGCTGACCTTCCTGGCCGGGGCCGAGATTGATTTGGTGGTACTCCGGGTCAGATGGAAGGAGACACTGAGCATCGGATTCGCCTCGTTCGTTGCGCCATTCCTCGGGGCGATGGCCTATGCCTATTGGGTAGTTGGTTGGTCCCTACCTGCCTCCCAGATTGCCGGAATATCCCTCTCAACCACCTCGGTCGCGGTGGTCTACGCCGTGATGGTGGAGCGCGGCTATAATACTACCGCTCTCGGTAAGGTCATCCTGGCCGCCTGCTTCATCACCGACCTCGGCACAGTCCTCGCGTTGGGATTGATTTTTGCCCCCTACGATTGGTGGCTGCTGGCGTTTGCCGTGATCACAGCCGTCACGTTGTGGAAACTGGCTCCTGTCACCGCCTGGTTCTTCGCTAGGATCGGTCCCCGAATCAGCGAGCCGGAGACTAAGTTCATTCTGGTCATCTTGTTCGCGCTTGGCGCCCTGGCCACGGCTGCGCAGAGCGAAGCGGTGCTGCCGGCCTACCTGGTCGGTATGGTGCTGGCGCCGATTTTTCTCGCGAATCGGACCTTGGCCCAACGCATGCGCGTGATCGCGTTTTCGGTTCTGACTCCGTTTTACTTCCTCAAAGCAGGAACCCTGGTGAGCCTCCGGGCAGTGCTTGCGAGCGCGACCTTGATTGCCATCTTTCTATGCGTCAAGATGGTGACGAAGTTTCTCGGCGTTTGGCCACTGGCTCACGCCTACCGATTCGGCCGCCGTGAAGCGACCTACACGACGCTGCTGATGTCCACGGGACTGACCTTCGGGACTATTTCAGCCCTATACGGCCTCGGCCACAAACTGATCAACCAGGAACAATACGCGGCCCTGGTGACCGCTGTCATTCTCAGCGCCATCGTGCCAACGCTGATTGCCGAACGCTGGTTCGATCCAGGCGGTGTGCCGCAAGAGGAAACTTTGACTCGTCGCTCGGCGGACCGCGTTCCCGCAGGACCGGACGAGCAACAGCCACCTATCAGACAGCCCCAAGGAGGCCCCAGCCATGTTTCGTAAGATCCTGGTCGCCAATGATGGGTCAGATGGCGCAAAAAAAGCGGTTCATGTGGCGATTGACCTCGCCAAGCGTTATGAGGCGGAGTTACATGAGATTTCCGTTGAAGAGCACTTGCCGCATTACGCGGCCACGGTGGGAGAGGTCGTCGAAGCCAAACAGGAGGCGGCTGAATATTTCCGTCAAGTCATTCGGGAGGCCGAACAGGCCGCGGTGGCCCACGGGGTACGGCTCACCTCTCATGTAGTGCCAGGGCATGAGGTGGAAACGATCGTGACGTTTGCCAAAAACTACGGGGTCGACCTACTCGTCATCGACTTCATGGGCCATTCGAAAATCTTCGGCCGGATCTGGGGCAGCACGTCGCAAAATCTGACCAAGCTCTCGCCCTGCACAGTCCTAGTCGTCAAATGAGGGGAGCGCTAGGCACAGCGATGTCTCGGTGACAATCGGGTTAGCAAGGAGAGGAATTCCGTGACTCATCAACAGAATTTAGTGAACTGCCATCCCGACAGCACACACGAGCAGCGAAAGGCTCCGCCGAATCAGGACAATGGGAGATTGGATATCTCACCGGACTGCGAAGGGTGGAGAGAAACCATGTTGCGGAAGGCAAGAAGCATTCTTGACGCCCTCAAGCAAAAGTCTCAACGTTAATCTAACCCTTCGTTTGACCCTCCACCAGGCATTCTGTAGAATGCGGACATGATCAGAAACAGGGAGAACTCCTGCCCGTGACAACCGTGTCGCCTCGGCCCTGGGTGTCGGTGGTCATCCCGATCAAGGATGAACTGGAGAACCTGACCCCGCTGACCGAACAACTGGTCAAGGTGCTGAGCTCGCATGAAGCCTCGCGCACCGCCCCCGTCGATATTCTGTACGTGGACGACGGGAGTACGGACGGCAGCAGCTCGCTGCTGGACCGCCTGGCGGAGGAGCACCGTGAGGTTCGAGTGTTGCATTTCGATCGCAATTACGGCAAGACGTCGGCCCTGGATGCCGGGTTTCGGCACACGTCGGGCGAGCTTGTGGTGGAACTGGACGGGGACCTTCAGAACGATCCCGCCGACATTCTGAAGATGATTCCCCTGGCCGCGCAGTATGACCTGGTTTGCGGCTGGAGGCAGAATCGGCATGACAATCTGCTCAGAAAGTTTTCCTCGCGGCTCGCCTTCCTGGTCCGCAATGCGGTGACCCGTGATGGCGTCCATGATACCGGTTGTCCGTTGAAACTGTTTCGCCGCGCCGTTATGGAGCGACTGCCGTTGTTCGAGGGCA
>VBOJ01000161.1 GCA_005877775.1 Nitrospirota bacterium
TTCTCCGATCGGCGGCAAGGCTGGATCAAGCTGACCGAGTGGGACGGCACCTATGCCTTGACCGGGCTGGTAGACCGATTTGGCTGGCGCATTCAGTACGAGCGAGACGCGCCGTTGGATCGGAGCGGTGTGATACAGAGCTATGCAGACGCCCTAGCGACTGTGCGCTACCAAGCCGGGCAGGACTCCACTTGGTGGAAAAAAACGTTTCCCGATCAGAACCTGATCGCCTACGCGGGCCCCGGTTGGTTGTTTCACAACGGCAATTACTTCGCCAGACCGGATAACACCGGCCGGGCCTTGTTCCGGTATGTCGCGCATGCTGATCTTGATCTGTACCGAAACCGGGCGGTCCTGTATGCCGACGTCAATATGTTCACGGATCGGGAGAAAGGGAACAAGGTCAGTCCGACCGAGATCGACTGGATTGTCGGCCTGGCGCTGCGATGGAAGGATCTCGAATTGAGCGTCTATCGAGAGGAGGACCGCCCAGTGGACCGGAATACCTTAGTCCAAAAATATTTTGCGCTGCAGCTTCGCGTGGCCTTTGACGTGCCAAAACGACTCGCCCACAGCCTGAACCCATTGGCGGCGACCAATTCACGTTAGAAGAGACCTCAGTCATCCTCCCGCGCAACTATTTCGATCGGAGGACAGGGCAGATCGCACCTTCATCCAACAACTGGGGCCTTCAGCACCAGAACATGGCACAGACCCACCACGACGCTCCATTTGCGCTATCGGTTCTAATGGGTGAGGGCGTCCTCTCTCCCCCCGCTAGGTGAAACGATTCAACGCTTCTCGGCGCCCGTTGGCTGTGGTAAGATACCGCCCGATTCTGATAAGACGCTATTCGTTAAACGTGATTCGTTATACGAAAGGACCGCTCCTACGATGAACGATTAACGTTTAACGGTTAACGGGGGAAGGCTGGACGATGAGCTTTCTGTTGGAGAAAGATCTCGAGTACATGCAGTTGGCCTTGGAACAGGCCAGGCTTGCGCCTGCTCGTGGAGAAGTCCCGATCGGAGCGGTGCTGGTGCTGGATGGCCAGGTGCTCGCACAGGTGCACAACTTCAGGGAAGTGTGGCAGGACCCGACTGCCCACGCGGAGGTGGTGGCGATCCGCGAAGCGGCGACGCGGCTAGGAACCTGGCGGCTAACCGGCACGATTCTCTACGTCACCGTGGAACCTTGCTCGATGTGCGCCGGCGCCATCATTCAGTCCCGCGTCTCACGGCTCGTGTTTGGAGCGAGAGATCCAAAGGCTGGTGCCTGCGGCTCGGTGTTCAATCTGCCGGACGAACGCCGCTTGAACCACAGGGTGGAGGTCATTGGCGGGATCATGGAGCGAGAGAGCCAGGAACTGATGCAGGCCTTCTTCAAGCGTCTGCGGGATGATGTGGGGGAACGAGCAGGACTGTGAACAACCGTTACTCGTGAATCGTTATTCGTGAATCGTAAAAGACGCGGCGCGAACGTTCATCTGTTCTAACCATAACGCTTCCCGCTTCATGAGTCACGCTTAACGTCCCCAAGAACGGAGAGGTGCGAGAGCGGCCGAATCGGGCGGTCTCGAAAACCGCTGTCCGGGCAACTGGACCGTGGGTTCAAATCCCACCCTCTCCGCCATGCTTGGCGCGACAGGAGCCACCGGGTCATTCGCCAGCGGGCAGTGGCGCGCCAGAGGACCAACAGGTCGCGGCAGCTCATCACCGGAAAAGGTGTCGCTCCGCGACATCGTTTTGAAATAAGAATGGGCCCCAACCTTGTTCGGGCCAGAATGGGATTGCCCGTGGGATGCGGTGGCGAGTACGGGTCGTCGGAACGTCGGCGTGCCTAGGACGAGCCAAAAAGGGCCTGGCCCCTTCCGCGGGAGCGCGCGCTGAAACTGCGAGTCGGGTACCCGCCTTGCGGGTGAACGAATACCCACCCTCCCTGCCATTCGACTCGCGTGGTAACGCTTGCTCATGGCAGGCCATTCGGACTATGGTGGAATCGCTTGCCTGTCCCGAGCGCAGTCGAGGGGCTCATGGCAGGCCAGCGTAGGCTGCGCGCCATAGCCTAAGCCCACCTGCGCTACCTCCACCGGGGCTGTCACTCTTTTCTCCTAGGCGTACCCATCGAGCCGCTCCGCCGCCATTCCTTGGCCTACCCGATAATTTCTGAAATTCTCTCTCCACAGTACATAGAACGGAGCCGCGCTGAGTGAGGGCTTCCCATACTAGCTCACTGCGAACTGGAGGGACTGGACTTCCTGGGGGTATTGATCAGGAGTGCGTTTTCATTCAGAAAAATGACCCTTCCGTGGTAGGGTTGAATGGTATGGCGCCTCACCCTGAATCAAAATCTGACAGCTAGCTGAAAATCCGATGAAAGGAACGACTAATCTCAGGCCCTCGCGTCTCCCTCTCCTCTTCCTCCAGGTGCTCTTCACGGTAGTGCTTAGCTACCACGTGCCCGTCATGAATCTCAGCAGAAACGAGCAGGTCCTTATGATCGGGCCGCCACTGTTCACGTTGATCGTTCTGTGCCTCCCGAAGTCGCTGTTGAACATTACGGTGCCGATCTTCCTACTCACAGTTGCAAATACCTTCTTGCTTACGAAAGTGGCGTACGAAGGTCAGATGATCGAGCCCTGGCTATATTTCGGATATGTCCTCGTCATGCTCATGATCTCCTATAGCCCGTCCATTGGGCAGCTTGTCGGGCTTGGTAGCCTCCTCTGTGCGGCCTATGGAGGGCTCCTCTATCTTTTCGGCGCCATGCAGAGCGAGCATGCCCTGCTTATTCCAATCCTCTTGGCCATGGCCATCCTCTACGGGACCAAGACGGAACTGGCCGCTACAGAGTCGAAACGGAAAGCCGCGACCGAGGACAAAACCCGCTCCGACGCGATGTGTGACGCACTGACGGGCTTGCCCAATCGTGCACAATTTATCGAGCATGTGTGGCGGGCGGTTCATTGCGCAAAAAATAATAGCGAATTCCATTTTGCGGTCCTGTTTATCGATCTCGATGGGTTTAAACCGATCAACGACGGATTGGGTCACAAGGCCGGGGATGCCGTCCTCATCGAGGTCGCCAAACGGTTGCAGGTCTGTCTGAGGAAAGGTGATATCGTGGGCCGATATGGCGGTGACGAATTTACGCTGCTGATTAATAATGTGACTGGGAAAGCTGATGCGATTCGAGTTGCTGAACGCGTGCTGCGCAAGCTCCCCGAGCCCATTGACGTGGGACAGCGCGTCCAGGTGGGCGGCAGTATCGGCATCGCCCTCAGCACCAACCTCCACGAGCGTCCTGAGGACCTCATCCGGCATGCTGATGCGGCGATGTATCACGCCAAGTCTCAAGGCAAAGGACGCTATGAGGTGAGTGATCAGATCCGGGATACCAAAGTGGAACTCGGAGTAGGGGCGAAACTGCGGCGGATGCTGGTGCCTCAGAGGTAATCGACCGGCCTCACGCCCTGTTGTGAAAACATAGCTCATACGTCATGGCCATTCTCTCAAAAGCTCTCGCACCAACCGACGGTAGTCACACTTCCCAGTCCGACCTCTTGGATATGGCTGGTGACACGGCTCAGCCTGTGACTCGTCTGCGCTATAACTTCGTCCAGTTGCAGGCTCTTGTGACGGTGGTGTTGAGTTATCAACTCCTATTCAGTCGTAATGTCTCACTCTCACAAGAAGTGCAGACCATTTCGATTCTCGGTCTCCTCCTATTGTGCGGAAGTCTGATGTTCCTGCCGACTCGCCTGATCAGTGGTGAATGGTTTCCAGGGGCCCTCGCAGTCTTGGATACCGGCATTACCTCGGTACTCATTTATCTCTCGGGCAACGCCAGTTCGGATCTCTACCTTGCTTATTTCGTGATTATCCTCATCGTGACGGCGTCCCGCACCGCCATGCAAATGACCGTGTTCTTATCCATGGTCACCGCGATTTATGGGTGGGCCCTGTATAAAGAGATTGACGAAAGCGGGGTTGTCTTGGAGCATCACCTCATTCGCATTCCACTCTTGCTTATTATGGCTATTTTTTATCGAAGAACTGCCGATTCCCTCCGTCTTCTTACGTATTACGATCCCGTGACGGGACTGCCAAATCGCCGGCAATTGGTACGCCTCATGGCTCAGCAGCTCGGGGACGGCCGGCCCGTTGGTGACCAGAAGGGCCTGCTGCTTATCGGGTTGGACGGCTTTAAGCTGATTAACGATAGCCTAGGGGTGGTGGCCGGAGACCAGTTGCTCCGGGCGGTGACGACGAGATTGCAGAAGTGTCTCTGGACCACCGATACGGTGGCGCGTCTGGGAGCAGACGAGTTTTCGGTGCTCATGCAGACGGCCGCTTCACCGGAACTCGCTGGGCGTCTCGCCCAACGCATCCTGGATGCCATGACGCCACGGTTTCAGTTGTCTGGTCAGGAAGTCTTTGTCAGTGCCAGCATCGGGATCGCGATCAGTTCTCCGGAGAGCCGGGATGCCGACAGCCTGATCAGAAATGCCGATGCAGCCATGTACCGGGCAAAGCAACGCGGAAAGAACAGTTACGAATTTTACTCGCCCGATATGAATGCCCAGGGATATGAACGTCTCATGTTGGAGAGCCGCCTCCGTAAAGGTCTGGAGCGGAATGAAATCGTGGTGTATTACCAGCCGCAGGTTCATTTGGCCACACGGCACATTTTCGGAGTTGAAGCCCTTGCGCGCTGGAACGACCCGACCTCAGGTCTCATCCCACCCTTAAAATTCATTCCACTCGCTGAAGAGACTGGCCTCATTGTCCAGATCGGGGAATCCGTGTTACGGCAATCCTGTCAGCAATTGAAGGCGTGGCATCGAGCCGGATACTCTTCGTTGCAAGTATCTGTCAACTTGTCAGCACTCCAATTTAGGCAGCCCGATCTCGCGAGCTCCATTACCAAAGTGTTAGCTGAAACCGGGACCGAGCCACGTCATTTGGACTTGGAACTCACGGAGACGTGCATCATGCACAATGCTGAGACGGCCTTGCAGGTGCTTGGTCAACTAAAAGCGATGGGCGTCAGAATTTCGATAGACGACTTTGGAACGGGGTATTCGTCCTTGATTTATCTGAGACGCTTTCCCATTGATACACTGAAAATTGATCGTGCGTTCACACAGGACATGATCACAAGCCCGGATGCTGAAGCCATTACTGCTGCCATCATTGCCATGGCGGCGGCCCTAAAACTGGAGGTCATCGCGGAAGGCGTCGAGACGGACGCCCAGGTAGCCTTGCTACAGAAACAAGGCTGCTATCGCGGACAGGGGTTTGTCTTTAGTAAACCGGTTGCCGCTGAAGAAATGACGAAGTTACTCAGTACATGGCCGAACGTGAGTGTCAGTAGCCCCACCCAGTCCAACACTGCGTGAGCGATTATTACGCGCGTTGTCACTCAAGACAGCACCGTTATGGCTTATGACCCAATGGGGTAGTCGTGAAATGTTTCGGAATCCCCGTTCCTACAGTTCAGATGCACCGCTGAAATAACAGATCGCTGTCCTCGGTATTCCTTTTCCTGCTCGGGAGCAGGGCATCTTGTCACGACAGGACCAAGCCTGGCCCATGGATGACCCACTGGCCAACTTTCTACCTGGCAGTCCCTCACCGTTCCGTCGCTTTGCAATGAGCGTTGGCGTATGCTTCGTATGCTTATGGAGGGACAGAAACAATGGCTTTGATGTCCTTGAGAGAAAGCAGTTTCTCAACGAGTCAAGCGATCGGATCATACAGTCAGCCCCCCTTGGTCTATTCGACATGATGCTGGGCCCAAACGATCTCTCGTGGTAGACTTCTACAGCTCGATACTCATTTCTACTAGCTTCCCTCGTGGGTAAGGAAGCAGGAGCGATGGAAAGGAAGTCACAGATGCCGAGGATTCTCGTTGTGGACGACGAAGAGGGTATCCGTGAGCTACTTGAGACGGTTTTACGGCGGCGAGGCCACGACGTCCTGCTTGCAGACAGCGGGCGAAAGGCCCTCGATGTGTTTCGGCGGGAACGGCCTCAGGTGACCATTCTGGACCTCACCATGCCTGAGATGGATGGCTTTGCAGTCCTCAAGCAGATACGGAGCGTCGACCCACGGGCTCAGGTCATGATCTTGACCGGCACGGGGACTTCCACCGAGGAACAGCGGGCCCGAGAGCTAGGTGTGACCGACTTCCTGCAAAAGGGATTCTCCCTGCAGGCGCTCGGGGCGGCCATGGACCGGGTCCTTAGCTATGTAGGCAGTCCTACTGACTCGATCGCTACAAAACCGACGGAAGAACCGCGCAGGATGGAAGATCGACGGAAGTTCCCGCGCTTTTGGGTTCAATTCCCAATTTCGTTATTAAAAGAGGGAGTCATCATTGCCGAAGGCACCATCTATGACCTGTCAGCAGGAGGCTGTGCAGTGGACAGCCAGGCGAATGTACTCAAGGGTGACTATGTGGGGCTGCAGCTCTATCTGGCCGATCACCAAGGATCAACCACTCCACTGAAGGTCGATGTCGCGGCGGTCCGCTGGGCCATCCAACAGAAGTTCGGCCTGGAATTCATCAGTATGCCGAGTGGGGACCAAGAGCGACTTCGCCGCCACATCAAGACCCTCCAAACGACCAGTCGGTGAAGGTCGTGTGTTATGTGAGCCGGGCGTTCTCGGATCCGCAGAGGACTGACTCACTTCCTGGTCGTTGCGACGCTTGTTGACCGCCGGGGAAGCAAAAGAAAAGCTTGATGAGACGTTAGCCGGTCAAGATAAGTGAGAGAGAACCAGCGTCTCACTGGACACCTCCCCGTCACCAGCCTCGCCTGGCTAAAATGCATCTAGATCATCACGCATGCCGACTACTCGCGATGCGTGATTCGCTCCTACCGGAGGGTGGGATTCGCACAGGGGGACCGTGGGTGGGGGTACCGCCTGTCGAATGTCCCCCCCTAATTTCTCCGCCGCTGCCTTTTTTAACTCCTCGCC
>VBOJ01000162.1 GCA_005877775.1 Nitrospirota bacterium
CGAACCACCGACCTGCTGATTACGAATCAGCTGCTCTGCCACTGAGCTACGCCGGCTGCCGATCTATCAGTGGGGATGAGGATGGGTTGTGAAACCGATGACTCGGGCGGCATGATAGCCAGTACCCGAACGCCTGTCAACCGCCTCACACAGAGACACTCCGCGTCGCGTCGTTCGCGTCTACTGCGTCATTGCGTCTATAGAGTCGTCGCGTTAGGAACCTCTGTCGCCATAGACGCGATAGACGCCGCACGCTACCGACGCAAGAGACGCATCACACCCATCATCTGACGTGCGCCAACGGAATACCCCGTACTGGTGCTCGTGGCCCGAGCGTTGGCACACAGGAGGGTTCCTGCTCATTCCCGTACTTCGCCTTGGCGGTTTTCGAGACCTGTGTGCGGAGGTAGTCGAAGAGTTCTCCCACCGCTACGAATCCATCTCGGTCCTTGTCCGCTGTCCCACCAAGCCCTTTGAGTAGATAGTAGGTGAACAGTCCGTGCCGGCCCTGTTCATACTGATGCGCCTCCTGGATCCCATGGATTCCGAGTATCTGCACCAGCTTACCGTCTCGCAGGGCCAACCCTCCGGTATCCCAGACCGGATCCCTATGATTCTGAGAGACTGACGAAGGAGAAACGGTGAGCGACACATCAAGCATGAGCACGGCCCGCTGAATCGACAGACGCGCCAACGCCGCCTGCAGGCGACGCAAGGAGAAGAGGCGAGGAGAAGGCGTCGGGCTCCCGTCGTGGGGGATCAGCAAGACCGCGCCAGTTGAAGGATCCATGATGGCTCGACCGGAGAAAAAGACCAGCACCATACTGTCAGACCCGACATGCTCCGGCAACCAGTTCTCAAACACTTCGGCGAGGTCGGCCTTGAGCGCATGGTCATTCGTCACGACCTTGATCTGCCTACCAGGAACTCCCACGACTGTCCGGAAGTAGTCAGCGACGACCTCCGCATCATGAACGGCGAACTTCACGCCTGGCACATCGGGGTCCCTAAAAGCTCCAATTCCGATGGCAATCCCGACCGCCTTTCGCCGTTCATACCCCGGCACCCGTTCTGGGACCTGATCCACATCGACCGACAGCACTTCGACAGGCTCCGATCCGGCTGGGCGAAGCGCCGCAACGAATTTCTTCTGGGCCGGCTCCTGCACGTCGGCGGACGACGATGCGAGAGAGAGAATTAGCTCAGCCTGCTCGGCTACCGAGACCGGCGGCACCTTGCCGCTCGCCTCGACCAGCCTCGTTTCCCCAGGCTGCAGGTCTCCGACTTGAAGGGGATTGGGTAACCGCTGGACCAGCGCCGGGCTTCCATCGAGCATGACCTGCACTTGGTGTGCGACGCCTGATCCGGCATTGGTCACCTCCACCGTCACTGTCACCTGTTCTCCTGCCTCAAGAATCTGGTTTTTATTTTCTTCCCTCAGCATGGCACGGAACGACAACCGCGGCGTTCCCGCTTTCGTGGCTGTCTTGGTCTCTGCCTGTGAACGCGTGACCGTCGGTCGGCCTTCTCTTGCCTTCGCCTCTGCCGCCTGCCGAACCTTCGTCGAGGTCCCAAGTTGTTTCTTGAGGCCTTGGGCCAACGTGTCTACCGCCCTGTCGGCGACCTTATCCAATCCGTGGATCTCGCACCCTTCGCTGTCCGTCTCGACGTCATCGCGCGCTTCGGTCCGCAGTTTCTTGGTATAGAGGAGGGCGCCGGCTGCATCAACATAGGAGATCGTCGCCCCCACGGTGACGATGGCAGGAGAACTGCGTTTCCCCCTCCGTGAGATCGATAGCTGGAGCTCTTTGAACCCCAGCGAAACTTCTACTGTTCCATCCGGTGGACCATGCTTCGCTGCAGACGACTCGGTCTGCACTTGCTCAAACACCATCCCGATTTGACGTTCTAAGGCCCCCTTCAGACGATCACCGATCGGAAACGTGCGGGGTTGTCCGCAGGGGTCGGTGTAAGTCAGCCCCGCCTCGGTGACGCTGGGATCCAGTCGAAGCTTCGCCGTCAAGGGGAGCCAATAGCCCTCGGAGTCGCCGACCCCGCGGGACGAGAACCAATCACAGCCTACCAGACCTGCCAGCAGGACGGCTGCAAGGACAAGTCGAGCGATGAAAAAATGAACTGAAGGCAAAAGGGCAGCAGCGAGGTGAGACAGCCACACAACGGCTTGCTTATACCGGAAACGGCTGGAGAAGACAACCGGCACCGAATTGACAGCCTTTCCTACCTTGCGTTAAGGTCGCCGTCATGCCGGATCCATCTCCCCGGGTGGGCCGCCCAGGTACCACTCAACAAGGCCACAGTCCGACGTGGCCAGCACTGTCCAATCTGATCCGCCTTCCCAACCAATCCGGCACCATGCTGTTAATGCTCCCGACCCTGTGGGCGCTGGTCCTCGCGTCCCACGGCCAACCGCCAATCACCCTGCTGATCATTTTTGCAGTCGGCTCGTTTTTCATGCGCAGCGCAGGGGTCGTGCTCAACGATCTGGCGGACAGGTCTTTCGATCGCCAAGTGGACCGCACTCGGATGCGCCCCTTGGCCAGCGGCGCACTGGGTGTACCGGAAGCTCTCGCCACCGCAACTGCTCTGGTACTGATGGCAGCCAGTCTGCTGGTCTTCCTCAATCAGCTCACGATCCTGCTGAGCCCGGTCGCGCTCCTGCTCGCGGCCATCTATCCCTTCACAAAGCGGATTATTCAGCTTCCGCAGGCCGTGCTCGGCATCGCCTTCGGGTGGGGGGTGGTCATGGCATGGGCAGCAGTCCGGGGTTCTCTGGATGACCAGGTCTGGCTCCTGTACGCAAGCACGGTTTTCTGGGCAGTGGCCTACGACACGATCTATGCGCTGCAGGACCGAGCGGATGACGCACGGATCGGCGTGAAATCGTCTGCGATCCTCTTCGGAACTCGGGCCTGGATCGCAGTGGGCGCCTCAGTGTGTGGAATGCTGCTTCTGCTGGCGGCCACAGGCTGGTTGGTCGGCATCGGCCCGGCGTTTTACGGCATGCTTGCGGCAGTGGGCGGGTTCTTGACCCACCAGGTCTGGAAGTTGCGAGAGCCAGTCTCACCCAACATGGCATTCGCCCTGTTCAAGCAACACGTCTGGGTGGGATGGGCTATCTTGGCCGGAATCTGGCTGGGATTCGTGAAGTTTTGAGTATTGAGTCATTAGTGCTGAGTTTACTTCCCACTAAAAAACTTGGAACTCACAACTCAACACTACGTTCAGTTGGAGACCTTGGCGATCGGCTGCTCGGGCCTCGGCGCCCGCAAGGTCCCAAGGTACATGGTGATGGCCTTGGCGTCCTGATCGCTCAGGCCGAGATTCGGCATGCGTGTCTCCGGCTTCATGCTCTGAGGATATTTGACCCAACGATAGACCCAGGTGGAGTTCAACCGAAAGCCCGCTCGATCCAGCGCCGGCCCCACCACTCCGCCGGCATCCCCAACTCGATGGCAGGCATTGCAACCGTACTTGTTCAGGTAGAGCCGCTTACCGATTTCCGATAGTTTTACCGACACAGTGGGCGATACTGTCAATTCCAGCCTGGGGACGGCGGCATATTTGGGACGAGTCGAGAAGTTGGCCGCTGCGGTCTTGGCGATTTCCAGTTCCTTGGCGGCAGCCGCGAGGACCTCTTGCTCCTTGCTGGTAGCCGCGTCATCAGTCTCGACGCCTTTCTTTTCAGCCTCCTCCGCTGCTTTCTTTTCAGCCTCCTCTAGAGCCTGCTTCGCCTGGTCAAACTTCTGTTGGGCTGCCTGGAGCCTATCCTGCAATTCCTTCTTCCGACCCTCCACGTCGTACGTCAGCTTCATCCCGTGCAGCGTCCTGACGTAGGCGACGATCGCCCAGATCTCTTCCTCCGAGAGAGTGTATTTGAAGGTGGGCATCGTCGGCACGGCAAATTCATCATCCCCGATCTTGTCGCCCAGCTCTGGGGTCGTATCCTTCATATCGCGGGAAATCGTGCCAAAGAGTTCCTCGTCTTTGAAGGTGGACATTTCCTCCTTCGCCGAGAGGTCTTTGGGACGTGGGTCCGGCATATGCGCCCAGTTGTAGCCCTCGTTCTGGTGGCCGTTCTCACCATGGCAGTGCATGCAGTAATGCTCGTAGAGGGCTTGTCCTTTAGAGACAAGCTCGCCTTGAAAGAGTGTGCAGCTCACGCCCCCAGCCGCCGCCGCAATTCCCATGACCACGGCCGCCGGCAGAAGCTTCCAACCACGGCCTGTTGCCACCATATGCGCAGCAGCTCTCATGTGGAGCGCCCTTTCCTCAGCTTCCGGATAATGACAAATTGAAATGCTGCGGCGAGCCCTACCGCCAGCGCAGCGTACAGATAGGCCGAGTAATCCGGCGGCGGCTCTGCGCGAAAATACCACCAGGAGGACACGGCCTTCTGCGAGCCTTTCTCCTTGAGATCGCCGCTCTCCAGCTTCTTCCCGTCCCAGATCGCAAACGCGATATTGATAAACTCTCCAGGCTTGAACTGGGTATCGTGGTCCACATCGCCGGTCGTGAGGGAACGCGTGAAGACGACCTTCCAGGTGCCGTTTTGATACACCCCTTTGCCTGTCACATCCTGCTGACTCTGAGCCTTCAGCGTGCCGAACCCTTTGGCATTCATGTCCAGGACCTTCGCGTCCTTGTTTTTCCAGTACCAGATGTTGACCGGCCCCCCTTCCATTTGGGCCATCGGCTGACCATGCGCGAAGTGCGCCTTCTTGTCGCCGATCATGAACTCCAGCGCCGCCGCGTCGTCAGGATCCTCGCTGGGATCCGCGTACTCCAACATGATCGCCAGTTGCTGGCCGTCATGCATGGCACGCACCTTGACCGACTTGGCAGTCACCTCACCGATCCGCGGCGCCCAGTGAACTTGAGGAGACAGCGGAAACTCCGAGACAGGAACGGTATTCCAGGCAGCAGCGTTCGGGTCCTCTCCGGGCACTTCTCCCTTGACCATCACGGCCCGGACCGCCACGCTCTCTTGCGCGAAGCTATGGTCAGGGACCACAATACTCGCCGCGAGAGTCGCCCCGGCGACCACGCCAATCATGCCGTCCAACCAAGACCCCAGCTGACGCCTACTCCTCATTGATCAGTCCTTTCTCTCCTACAATTCTTCATCATCTCTTCACTCAAGGGAAGGCAGGTGGGTTGGCTCCTATTGCGCGCATCGAGCGAGCACATTCTGATAGTGCGCGCTCTGCGAGCACCGGAGTCAACACATCTGCCTTCTCTTACTCCCACGTCCTTGGCTTCTGGTGCGCCCCGTCGTATTCGCCCATGATGATTTTCCAAATCTGCTCGTCCTTCAGCTCAACCTCCCAGCGCGGCATCGCCGATTTCCAGGGCATCCCCTCGATGGGCAAGCCGACCCCGCCGTTCTTGATTCTCCAGAACACATACGACTCCTGGAGCTGAGCGATAGTTCCAGGAT
>VBOJ01000083.1 GCA_005877775.1 Nitrospirota bacterium
ATTCCAGAACGCCGCGCTGGCCGTCAACATCGCTGACCGCGGACCTGGCTGCTGGCACTCCAGCCAACCCCGGCATGAAGTCATGTGGCATCTTCTTACCTCCTGCGTCGGTTCGATTTTATCTCGGTGTCAGTGAGATTGACGCCGAGCTCGATAGCCCGTCGATCGTGGCCAGCGACTCTCGGTCCGCTGCGCCGCTCCACATCCATCCACCCATCATCCAATGTTCCCAGGCCGACGACCGACGGCGTGAGACCGGTGCTGCCGAGTTCACGGTACTCCATTCGACTGGCTCTTGCACATCTTGTTGGTCTCGCCGGCTTGCAATCATCTACGATTCTAGCAGGCCATCATGCCGCCGGAGAAATTGAAAGACCGCTTCGTTGAACAGAGCAGGGCGTTCCAACGGGCTGACATGTCCGCAGGCGGGGATCACGATCAATTGCGCGCCCGGAATCTGCTGGGACAGGCGACGGGCGTGACGGAGAGGGGTCAGGAGGTCCTCTTCTCCGGCTAACACCAGCGTCGGCGCACGGATCAGCTCTAACTGGCCGTCGAGGTTGTGTCCTAAGGCACCACGGGCAAGGTGGGCCAAGGCCGCAACCGGCTGCCGCGCTACGTTTGCCTGCAACCCTTTCAGAATCTCACCATGCTCGCGCAGGTACCACTCCGAGAACAGCAAGGGCTCGGCCACCTCGAAGGCCAATCCTCCTCCCCCTACATCAAGCACCCGAACCCAGGTCTTGAGGAACCGCTCCATAGCCGGCTCGATCCGTGGGACGGTGCTGCATAGCACTAATGCTCCGGTCTGTGCCGGATATTTCAGCGCGAACGCCTGTGCGATCATCCCGCCCAGTGAGAGTCCCACCACATGCGCTCGACGGAGCCCGATCCCGACGAGGAGCCGATGCAGATCATCAGCGTGCTGCTCAATGCCGTAATCCCGTTCAGGTTTCCCCGATTGCCCCTGTCCCCGGCAATCGTAGGTCAGCACCCTGTAGTGGGCCGAGAAAGCACGGACCTGTGCTCCCCACCCTGCTGCTTCCATGGTCAGCGCGTTGATCAAGACGAGTGGAGCACCCTGTCCCGCCACTTCATAATGCAGTGTGACATCATCGAGCGCATGGATCGGCATCAGATGGATTCTAGGTGGCGCGAATTTGATCAGTCAAGGAAAGACAACACGCGTGCAGAGGCTGCACGTCACTTGCAATGGTGCGCTCCGCTTGGGCATACTAAGTTTTACTGCATCAGACCACTCCTGACTGGAACAGGTGCTGCGATGCAACGGTCTCTCCGAACCATGCTCGGGCTGGGTGGAGTCGCTCTCGTGGCGGTCGCCTTGGTGATATGGCGTGGAGAGAGGGGGCAACTGCCGTCCGGTGAGAGCAGCCCCAGCGCCGCGCTCATGCCATCGAAATCAATCGGCCCCAGCGCCCTCAGTCATGGAGGATCCATCCCGGTTCGTGATGAGCGTGGGCTGACTTCAGGAGCGGTCGCTGGGTCACTGCTTGGGCAACGGATGATCGTCGGGAAGGTGTCAAAGATGTCAGGACAGCGCACCGTGGAGCCGGGAACTGAGGTGGTGGTGACCGCGGTGGTGGACTTGCCGCAGAGCGGGAGTGGGCGAGCGGAACGCTCCTACCAGGTTCGACTGCCGGACGGTGCGATCGAGTGGCTTCCAGAAGGCTCGCTCCGATCGCGTCCCGTCAGCGATCACAGCGACTGACGAGGGGATGAGAGGCGATGAGATGAAGAGAGCCCACTGGTTCGGCCTGAGCGCCGGGCTGATACTTCTTCTGACAGCAGCCATGGCGCTGGCGCAGCAGGACCCCGAGCTCCTCTTCGCCGTCGTGACCAAAGTGTCGAAAGACCGACGGCAAGTTACTGCGCAGGTGTCCAGCGGCGGCGTGGTGAGCGAGGCCACGTTGATCGCGAGCGAAGCCGTGCTCGATAATCTGATCTGGAAAAAGCTGGAAGTCTGTCATGCCCTCAAGGCCGACGCCTGGAAGAACGCGGAAGGGTATCGACTGGTGTCCATCAGGGTGCTCGACGCGGGGATGCTCCCGATGGCATTGCAGGGCATTGCGGGGGACTGCATGATCAAGAAGGCGTTGGAAATTGCTCCCCAGGGCGATTAGAGGGACTCAAGTCACCACCGAGGTCCGACATCTATGGCTGTCGGCAGTCTGGGCATTCGCCCGGTTCTTGCTCGGAGGCGAACTCCTTCGCGGTGAGCGGGAACTGCTGGTCACACTTCCAGCACTGCCGGATTTCGAAATAGGCCACAGCCTTTTCATCAATTTCGGTCGGCAGCAGCAGTTCTCCTGGGTCGTAGCCCAGCAACGTCCCGTCCGCGAACTTGACCACAGCGAGCCTGACATTGAAGAGTTCGAACGCCGCTTCCTGGCCTTTGCGTTCAAGGACATGTCCGACCACAAAGACCGGCTGTCCCTTGCGTTTGGTTCGCAGGTCTTTCAGCGTCCTCTGGGTCGCAGAGGCGCAGGAAAAGTTCCCGCTTGAACTGGTGCCCGCGGTCGGCATAGTCGCGCCCCCGCTTGGTCGTCGCAAGAGGTGCCGGGAGAGACTGAAGCTGATTGCATGTACCACGCCCCTTGAAACAACGTCAAGATGGGCCCAGTTGTTCAAGGAATGGAGAGAACTATGCCGAAGATCACGATCTACCAAAAGCCTACCTGCAGTACCTGTCGTGAAGCGATCAAGTTGCTCAATGCCAGCGGGCAGGACTATACCGCGGTCAATTATTATGAGAGACCCTTCACCAAGGTGCAGCTGAAGGGTCTGCTGAAGAAAGCAGGTCTGAACGCCAGGGACATCCTCCGGACCAAGGACGAAATCTATAAGGCGCTAGGCCTGGCCGGCAAACACCTCGCTGAAGAAGAGTTGCTGAACCTGATGATCAAGCACCCCGACCTGATCCAGCGTCCGATTGTAGAGAAAGGTGAGAAGGTCATGCTGGCGCGCCCGGCGGACACCATCAAGCGGCTGCTCTAGGCATGGGACGTCAACCGGAGCTTCCCCGTCTGCGGATCGACGCTCACGACGGTTTTCCCCTCTAACACACGGAGTAACGTCTCGCCCGCCAATCGCCTTCGCCAGCCGCGGAGGATCGGCAAGTCCAGTTTGTCGCGATCCGTTGGCTTGGCGTCAACCAGTGCCTGCAGGTCGGACACGCCGGCCAGAAGGCTCGGCGCGATCTCTTCCGACTGCGCACAGGTTTTCAGGACTGCTTGAAGGAGATCAACCTGACCGGCCGCTTCCGGCTCAGGCCGCCGCACCCGAGGGACCTTGGGCCAGTCGATCTCCGGTAACGCCAGCCCCTGCCGAATAATCCCCAGCAAGGTCTCTCCGTTCCGATCTGCTTCCGACGGATGGAGCCCACGGGTCGCGCGTAAACCGGCCGGCGTGCTCGGCGCATGACGGGCCAATTCCAGCAGGACCTCGTCTCGAATCACCCGTCCTCTGGGGATATTTCGACGACGAGCTTCTCCTTCTCGCCATGCCGCCAGCTCCCTCAGCACGGCCATGGATCGTGGCCGTAGGGTGTCCCACCCGCGGATGCGCTGGTACCGATTGTGGGGATCGCGTGATTCGTCGGTCGGACTGGATTCCAGTTTTGTGAATTCTTCTTTGACCCAGTCAAGGCGGCCGAGCCTCCTCAGCCGACTGTAAAGCTGTTCGCGGATTGGGAGGAGATAGTGGACATCCTCCAGGGCATAGGCAATCTGCTCTTGAGTCAAGGGACGCTGGCTCCAGTTGGTGAAGGTGTGGGATTTGGCCAGCTTGATCCCGACCACGCGATGGACAAGTTGGGCGTAGCCTATCTGCGTCCCATAACCAACCATGGCCGCTGCCACTTGCGTGTCGAACACCGGCGCAGGGACCTGGCCGACAATCGCGTGCAACAGTTCAAGGTCCTGCTTGCCAGCATGAACGACCTTTTCAATGTGGGAATTCGCAAGGACCTCCCTCAAACAGTCCAGCGAACCGACGGCTGGGACGTCAATGACAGCGGACAGGCCCTCCACCGCGACCTGGATAAGCTCCAGACGAGGTACGAAGCTGTTCTCACCCACGAACTCCGTGTCCAGCGCGAGATGCTTGCTCTCGCGAAGGCGGCGGCAGAGGTCTGTCAGTCCGTTGGATTCCGCAATGTAATGGAGGTTCGAAGGGTTCACTGCGCAAGTCAACAGGGCGATGGGGAGCGACGGATCACATTTCCCTCTGAGGCTCGGTCTGCATGATGCTCAAGTTTTCCTTGAGGTATTGATAAGCTTCGATGATCCGGCGCAGTTCTGGCTCTGAGCTGCGATCCCCCTTCCGCGCGTCTGGATGCAGTGCCTTGGCTCGCTGCCGAAAGGCCGCGGTGATCGCGGACAGGGAACTGCCCTGTTCGAGCCCGAGGGCCTGCAAGGCTTCGGATGTGCTGTTAATCTCTCCGCGAGAGCCTGGCACGTCCCCGCCGCCGCCAGCAGCCTTGAAGAAGTCCGCGAAGTTGATTTTTCGTCGCCTTCTTCGTGGTCGCTCCCGCACTTCACTATCCAGCTCCTCGAACCGGTCTTCGATGAACTCCAGGCGGGACTCGAGACGCAACGCGCCAGACAGGTCATGAATCTGGGTCAGCTCCTCTTCGATCAGGCCCAGCGTCCGGTCGATTTCTGCCAATCCCTCCTCGACCTTGAAATAGGTATCGACCCGGTCCTGCATCGTATAGTCCAGCGCAAAGTCGAGGCTGTCTTCTGTCTTGCTCCTGAGCGATTCAATCCGCCGGCGCATGCTGGCCTGGTACTTGCCCAGTCTCCTCCCTTCGAACGGCATCAGGCCTCCGTGGGTTCATCTTCCATCGGAACGCTGCAGCCAGCCTCTGACGGCGACGCCATTCTAGCACAACCTGGTTCCCGCCCCACCAAGACGTTGACTGTCCCGCATGACCCGCCGTTGTTGCGCTGTTGGGGCCTGTGCTAGAGTCGCCCGCTCGTGGCGAAGGTCTCGCTGAACTCTTGCCGGGAGGAATCATGAGAGGTTTCAGTCTGCCGGTCTGTTTGAGCGTCGTGCTGATGCTGTGCTCGACCACAAGTCATGCCATCGATCCGGCCGGCTACGGTCAGCCAGGAGGCGAATTCGACATTCGCATTCCGCGTGTGCCTGCCGCAGATCTCGCGGCAGCGAAGAGGCAGACGCCGCCCATTGCCGCCACGCCGGAAGTATTGGCGGAGGGCAAAGCCATCTTTCTAGGGCGTGGCACCTGCTTCCAATGCCATGGGGTAGAGGGAAAGGGTGATGGCGGCGCGGCGAAGGTTCTCCCGATCCAACCCCGCGACTTCACGAATCCCGCATTTAAGAAGCTGCGGACTCCCGGGGAAATGATGTGGGTCCTGAAAAACGGCAGCCTGGGCCAGTCCGGCAAAGTTCCGGGAACCGGCATGCTTCCGATCGTGGGGCAGTTTCTCAGTGAAGAGGATGGCTGGAAGGTCTTGCTCTACGAGCGCAGTCTCGGAGGTGGTGACTAGAGGTTCTCAGACTTATCCCTTGGGCCCGTCCTCTGTAATTCTCGAACGCCGTCTGGCTACGCCGGTCGCACGGGCGGTATCGGCGACTGCCTTTGACACCCGCTGAACCACTTGCTTGTCAAAGACACTGGGAATGATGTAGTCCTCACTCAGCGTGCCCTCCGGAATAATGGTGGCTATGGCTTCGGCCGCGGCCAGCCCCATGGCCTCGTTGATATCGGTGGCCTGCACGTCCAGCGCTCCACGAAACATTCCGGGAAAAGCCAACACGTTATTGATCTGGTTGGGATAGTCTGAGCGGCCGGTGGCAAACACCCGACAGCGCGACATGGCCAGCTCCGGGGCGATTTCAGGATCGGGATTGGCCATTGCAAATACGATCCGATCGTGAGCCATCAAATCCAGATCCTCTGGACGCAGGACGTTTCCCACAGAGAGGCCGATGAAAACATCGGCGCCCTTCAGGGCATCCTGTAATGTTCCGGTCGGACGGGCATCCTTGATACAGGCCGGCAAGTCGTTCCGGCAGGCGCGGAGCCGGTCGGGATCGCCGGAGAGCACGATTCCCTGTCGGTTGCAACCGAGCAGATGCGAGACCCCGGCTGCTAAGAGGATCTGGCAACAGGCCATCCCGGCGGCGCCGAGCCCGTTGACGACCACGCGAACCTCCTCGAACCGCTTCCCGATCACCTTCAAGGCGTTCTTGAGCGCTGCCAGGATCACGACCGCGGTTCCATGCTGGTCGTCATGCATCACGGGGATGTCGAGTGTCTGTTTTAAGCGGCGCTCGATGTCGAAGCAGCGGGGGGCGCTGATGTCCTCCAGGTTGATGCCGCCGAAGCTGGGGGCAATGCTTTGCACAGTCCTCACGATCTCATCGGGGTTCTGTGTGCTCAGACAGATCGGCCAGGCGTCGATCCCAGCGAACTCTCTGAACAGCATCGCCTTTCCCTCCATCACGGGCAGGGCTGCTTCAGGACCGAGATTGCCGAGACCCAGGACCGCTGATCCATCCGTGACCACCGCCACACTGTTGCTTTTGGTCGTGAAGGCATAGACCTTCGATCGGTCCTTCGCGATCGCTTGCGACACCCGTCCTACGCCAGGCGTATAGACCATGGACAGCACGTTCCGAGTGGTGAGCGGCAGCTTGCTTTCAACGCGGATCTTGCCCCCCAGATGGAGGAGGAAGATCCGGTCGGAGGCAGACAGTACTCTGACATCCGGTACCTGGCCTAACCGCTTGAGGACACGCTCGCCATGCTCCTCGCTCCGGACGTCGAAGGTGACATCCCGCACCATTTTGTCCGGTGCTGCCGACACGATGTCCACCGCTCCCAGGTTGGCACCCTCCTCGGCTAATGTGGTCGCCACACGGGCAAACATGCCGGGTCGGTTGGCGAGTTCAAGCCTCACGCTGAGACGGTAGTTTGAGTAGGGGCCAACGTCGGTCATACCAGCTCCTCTACGACGTTTTATGTAATCTTATCACATATTTTTGCTGGATAGAGGATCTTCCAATTGAATGTGAAGGTCATCCGTCTTTGGCTCATGCCCGGCCCTCACCTGTTGACTCCATGGCCTGTTGACATTGTAGGCATTTTGGATTAGGGTCAACCCCCATTTAGTTTTGCCTGTTCACCGAATTCTATGAGAAAAGGAGGTGACAGCCGATGTTGAAACGTATCCTAGTCGCGCTAGTTGCAGTCATGTTTATGGTTGGGTTTACCGCACCGTCCTTCGCGGATGAGAAGAAGGGTACCGAGGCGAAGGGTGACGCGAAGAGCGGGAAGAAGAAGGACGAGGCGAAAAAGAAGGACGAGACGAAGAAGAAGGACGAGACACCGAAGTAAGGAAGAGACGACGAAGAACTAATCGGTGCAAAGCCTCTGAGGCCGCACCGATTGATCGGGGAACATCGGCCCGCGCTCAGCTTGATCGAGTCCGCGGGCCGGTTCTTTTTCTTAGGAGCCTACCGGGGAGTCGCCGTTCTACTGCGGCGAACGATCTCAAGCCATCTGCTTCGTTCTCGGCTCGAAAAAATCCTCACCGTATTTCAGAGAATACGCCTCCGGTTTTTTCTATCCTGTGGCCTTGCATCTGGCCTGATCTCCCTCGCCTCGTAACGAAGGGACTCCCCGGCAGGCCCCTGGGTTGACCACCACTCTGCCATTGACCGCCAGTCTGAGGGGATGGTACGGTGAGTGGCCATGTCTCAAGAGGCCAGGAACCGTCCAGCCAACCGTCTCGTTCATGAGACAAGTCCCTACCTCCTCCAGCATGCCTACAACCCTGTAGACTGGTATCCTTGGGGGGAGGAAGCCCTCCACCGCGCCAGATCGGTGAACAAACCGATTCTCCTCTCCATCGGCTACTCCGCTTGCCACTGGTGTCATGTGATGGAACGCGAGTCCTTCGAGGACGACCGGATCGCCCAGATCATGAACGAGCAGTTTATCTGCATTAAAGTGGATCGGGAGGAACGGCCTGATCTGGACGAGATCTATATGCAGGCGACCCTGGCGCTGAATCAAGGGCAAGGGGGCTGGCCCATGACGGTGTTTCTCACTCCCGAACAGCAGCCTATCTTTGCCGGCACCTACTTCCCTCCGTCCGATCGGTGGGGCCGACCCGGCTTCGAGACCGTACTTCAAAAAGTGGCCGAGTATTGGCGGAAGGATCAAGAGGAGTTGCGCCAACAAGCAAAACAATTGACTGAGCGGCTGTCAGATTCGATGCGCAGCACCGTCCCCATGGCTGTGGGCGAAGCAGAGTTGGAAGCCGCTCTGGCTCAATATGCCCAGGAATTCGACGCGCGCCATGGGGGCTTCGGCAGCGCGCCAAAATTTCCTCCCGCTACAGGGCTTTCGTATCTGCTGCGACGCTACCACCGGACTCGCGATCCCCATACGCTCCAGATGGTCCGGAAGACGCTCGATGCGATGGCGACCGGCGGCCTGTATGACCAGATCGGTGGCGGCTTTGCGCGGTACTCGACCGACGAGCGCTGGCTGGTTCCCCACTTCGAGAAGATGCTGTATGACAATGCGCTCCTGACACGAACCTATCTGGAGGCCTACCAGGTCACAGGCGAGGCGGACTATCAGCTGATCGCGACTGAAACGCTGAACTACGTGCTGAGGGAGATGACCTCGCCTGAGGGTGGATTCTATTCGGCCACCGATGCCGACTCGGAAGGGGTCGAAGGCAAATTTTTCGTATGGACACCTGAAGAGATTCGCAGGGTGGTTCCCACCGACGAGGATGCGCGCCGCTTTTGCGCCTATTATGACATCACGCCAGGGGGGAATTGGGTTGAGCGTGCTGCGTCAAAAGAGCAACGGGCGCCCAGCATTCCGAATATCCCGAGACCCCTCGTCGAGGTCGCTCGTACGCTCGGCATACCTCCGGAGGAATTGCGGCAGACAATCGACCGGCTTCGTCCCCTGATCTACGAGTCCAGACAAAAGCGCGTGCCGCCGGGGTTGGACGACAAGATCCTCACAGCCTGGAACGGCATGATGATCAGCGCCATGGCGGAGGGCGCTCGCACGCTGGGTACGTTCCGATACCGGCAAGCAGCCGAACGTGCGGCTGACTTCATCCTCAATACTCTGACCAGGCCGGATGGCAAGCTGCTCAGAACGTACCGGGCTGGGAAGGCGCACCTGAATGCCTACTTGGAAGACTATGCGTATCTCACTGAGGGTCTGATTGACCTCTACGAGACCGGAGGGAGCGAGCGCTATCTTCTCGAGGCTGTTCGACTGGCGGAGCGTCTACTCGCCGACTTTTCGGATGAGGGGCGTGGAGGATTCTTTACGACGGCTCGGGACCATGAGTCACTGATACTTCGCAGCCGTGAGGGCCCGGACGGAGCCATTCCAAGCGGGAATGCCGTCGCGGCTTCCGCCCTGGCCCGGCTCTCGTTTCACTATGGGCGCGATGATCTCCGGGAGGCGGCCAGCAAGGCCATTCGAGCCCACGGCCGGGAGATCGCTCGATATCCACGAGCCTTCGCGAAGAGCCTCTCAGTGGTGGATCTGCTCCTCGCCGGTCCGGTGGAGATGGCGCTCATCGGGAGCCCCGGCGAGCCCGGGTACGAGGCACTCCGAAAAGAAGTGAACCGGCACTACCTCCCGAACAGGATTCTTGCACAGCACGACCCGGAGGGGCCTATCACGCGTCATCCTTTGCTGATCGGCAAAGGGCTCGTCAAGGGAAAAGCCGCGTTGTACCTGTGCCGGAATTTTGCCTGCCAGGCACCGATCACCGATCTCGAAGCGGTCACAGCAGCGCTCGTGAACCGGAATCAGCAGGCTGTCGCTGAGCAGCGCTCAGGTTCGAACACCCTCAAGGGGACCCGACTCGCCGGCCATGCCACTCCTGGCGGCACAGCGGTCTATGCGGCACGATTTGTAAACGACCCGGCTGCTTCTCGGACGGCTGCACAGGGGTACACAGCCTTGGGCTCAACCGGCCTGACCACGAGCCGCCTGGGGTTCGGTGGCTACCGGATCGACACGGAGGACGATGAACATCGGGAGGCGCTGACCAAGGCGCTCCGTTCCGGTTGCAATCTCGTTGATACGTCCACCAACTATACAGATGGAGAAAGCGAGCGCCTGATCGGCATGGTGCTGGCTGAGCTGAGCAGGACGGGTGAGTTGAAACGCGAGGAAGTGATCGTCGTCTCAAAAATCGGCTATGTGCAGGGGCAGAACCTGAAACGGGCTGAGGCTCGCGAACAAGCCGGCAAGCCTTATCCGGAGATGGTGAAGTACGGAGAGGGAATCTGGCACTGCCTCCATCCTGAGTTTCTGGCCGATCAATTGGACCTGTCGCTTGACCGGGTGGGACTGGACCAGCTGGATGTCTGCCTGCTGCACAACCCGGAATATTTCCTCTCAGACGCGAAACAGCGTGGCATGAGTGATCTTCCACGATTGCGTGATCAGTTTTACGCCCGATTGCAGGCGGCCTTCTCCTATCTGGAGACTCAGGTCGCGGCAGGACGTATCCGGTTCTACGGTGTCTCATCCAATACCTGTACCGCCGATCCCAACGAACCGGAAGCGACCTCGCTTGGGCGAATGCTGGAGGCGGCGCAGGCGGCGGCGCGCGACGCTAGCAGCTCCGTCCATCATTTCAAGGTGCTCCAGTGTCCGATGAACCTGTTCGAATCCGGCGCGTTGTTCACGTCGAACACCGGCTTTGGCGAAAAACAGACAGTCCTTGAACTGGCGCAAGCGGAGGGGCTGGCCGTCCTGGTCAACCGACCGCTGAACGCCATCCCTGCGAAAGGTGGCGGCATGGTCCGATTGGCTGAACTGCCGGTCGAACCGGAGACCAGCTCGTTTGAGACCCACCGGGATAAATTGTCTGATCTGGAGCAGGAGTATCGGCGTGACATTGCCCCCCAGATCAAGAATCCTGGTCAAGGACTGTCTCCGGAGGACTATTTCCGATGGGCCGAAGAATTGGTCAGGCTCCGGCCACGGGTGCAAAACCTGGAACATTGGGAGCAGATCGAGAGCCAGATGGTCGCACCTCATATCAACCAGGTGCTGCGCGCCTTGACCAATCATCTGACCGGAGAGATCGGGGATCGATGGCAGGGCTGGCGGGAACGGTACCTCCCTGAGCTGGTGGCCTGCTTAAGGGTGCTGCGTCGGGAGGCGACGGTGAAGAGCCGAGAACGAACTGCCGTCATCGCGAAACTGATTGATCCATTGCTGCCGGAGCCGGCACGGAAAGAACCCTTGTCGCGGAAGGCACTCTGGCTCCTCACGAGCACCGCGGGGGTGACATGCGTGTTGAACGGGATGCGGACGAAGGCTTACGTGGACGATTCGCTCGCAGTCCTGTACAAGGCTCCGCTTCCGGACGTGCGTCGGATTTACGAGGCGATCAAACAGGCGGGATGAGAGTGACAGTGTTCACGACGACATCCGGGAACAAGGGATTCCGAGCCGTCGTCAGCTCCTCCCGACATTCCCTCAATCATGAGTCTCGGAGAACGTGTTTCAACGCAACCCTGTCGCACTGCACTTAGACCAACAGTCCCGAATTCGGGCCTTGGTTCGTCTCTGGCAAGATCCACTCGCGACGATTCAGACAGGGACAGGTAGGAGGATTCATCATGGAGAGGCTCGCGAATTCACCGGTCACATGGATGGCATGTGTCGGCGTACTTGTGATGATCGCCGGCTGTGCCAGCCAGACAGTCTCCAGTACTCATGAACAACAGCCTCCCGTTGTTGAAGAGCGGGTCGCGCCGGAACCAGTCGCGCCACCGGCTACGGCACGGCCTTCCGAGGAAACCTTGAAGACTGCAAAGGCGCCCTCCTCTATTCCGAGTCAACTTGCAGTAGAAGCCTCGACGCCATTTCTCTTAGATATCCCGTTCAACTTTGACCAGTATCTGCTCCGCAGCGACGCCATGGCCATGGTGGAGGTGAACGCCAACCGTCTGAAGGAGGAGCAAGTGGGGAAAGTGCTGCTCGAAGGACGTGGCGATGAGGTGGGCACCGCGGCGTATAATTTAGTGCTCGGCGACCGGCGGGCCCAGATGGTGAAACGGTATCTCGAAGGTCTGGGACTCCCGCCGCTGGAAATTGCGACGATCAGTTACGGAAAAGACAGGCCGATCTGCACTGAGCATAGCGCCGAATGCTGGGAGAAGAACCGGACCGTGCACTTTGAGGTGCAGTAGCTAGGGGCCAACTCCAGGGGTCGCACAACTTCGCACCCTACGTAGCCTTCAGCTTGTATCCAACTCCCCTCACCGACACGATGAAGCGAGGGGGAGTTGGCTCGGCTTTGATTTTGTGCCGAAGAGAGGGAATATGGACGTCCAAAGTATATTCCTCCAACGCACATTCTTCGCCCCAGACTTGGTTCAGTAGCTCGTCATCCCTCACATAGACTCTTCCGTACTGACGGCAACTAGATTTCTTCCTAACCTCACTGGTGAAAGAGCTCGTTCATTGAAGATCTCAAATTCGTTTGCCCGCTGTTACATCCGCGTTAATTATCCAGGAGCATTTAAGTAAACTCCCTCTGCAGAGTTAACCCAAACATTACAGACCGTTGACCCTCACGCAACAGTCCGTCTGTATATCTGTCTGTATAGGTTGAACCGCGAGAGGAGGTGGAAGGACGTGATCTTCAGGCTGCTGAATGTGATCACCATGATTAGCCTGAGTGTGGCTTTAATGGCGCCGCTTCTCTATGCGTTGGCGACACTGCGCGGGATGCGGCACAAGCGAGTGTATCCGATCCTTCGCTTGAAAGGCCACGATGGACAAGTCTCACTGGTTCAGGGGTCCGATGGTGGGTCGAATGCGCTTCGACGCAACGGGGAATGCTATCTCTAATGATGGTGCCAAATCAATCTAAGGAGGGATCACATGGTGCAAGCAAGGGAGCTCATGAAGCAGGATGTGGTGAGTGTGCAGACAGGGACTCCAGTTGTGGATGCGGCGAAGGTCATGCGCGAGCGGAAGATCGGAAGCGTGTTTGTCAAGCAGAATGGGAGGATTGTGGGGATCGTGACCGAGCCGGACATTGTTCGCAAGGTGATCGGGGCCGGACAGGGTGGCTATTCCATCTATTTCGTCCCGGTCGAAGAGATCATGAGCAGCCCCGTGATCGGGATCGATGAACACCGGCCGATCACCGAGGCGGCGGACCTGATGGAGAAGCACCAGACGCGCCACCTGGCGGTGATGAAGGCAGGCGCAATCGTGGGCGTGCTCTCGGTCCGAGACCTCCTACGCCCGATTTCGATCGATGAATTTTAGGGAATAGACCAGTGGACTGGGAATGCACAAACAGGTAGCGCTCGCCCTGTTCCACCTACAAGCGCCCGTCGTCCGGATGGCTCGCGTCACCCGGCGATGGGCCGAGTTCGATCTCACTCGCCTCTGGTTGAAGGGTATTAAGCTCGTCCTGAGCTTCCTGATCCTTACCATCTTGGCTGCTCTCACGGGCGGGGTGGTCAAGACCTTTCTGGACGTAGGATTGCTCCTTCACCACCCCGTCGAAGTCGCCCTCCGTCAGGTCATCATTGACACCTTGATCCTCCTGGCGGTTGTGGAAGTCTTTAAGACTACCCTCACCTACTTTTCCGAGGGTCGAGTGAAGGTCACCTTCATCGTGGACACGATCCTGGTGGTGATGCTGACCGAAGTGATTTCTCAGTGGTTCAAGGGCGGGAATTGGATCCAACTGGCGGTGCTCGGCGCCATGCTTCTGACGCTTGGAGCCATGCGGGTTCTCGCGGTACGGTGCTCGCCGGCCCAGGGGGATACCGCCCGCGAAGTGATTTGACTGGCAGCCTGTGAAACTTTTACTCATCCACGATATCGCCTTAATCAGGATAATATATACAGCGGGCAGACTAGTACGCGTAGCGGAACTCCTGTGGGCCTCGGTCTTCCCCGGGATTGTGCCTCCGGGAGAGTGGCCGGGGCGAAGGATCGAGTGAAGGGAGGTGAGAGGGATGCAATGTCCTCATTTCGTGGATGAGCGCAATAGCGGTAGGGATGAGCTGTGTGTTGGGGTGATTGTGCCGTTTGAACCGAGTCCCACTGAACGGCGTGACTACTGTACCACGGGACGTCATCGGTTCTGTCCGTTGTATCGAAACGCCACCAGCGACCTGTCGCTGGGGATTCACCGGGAAGTCGCTCGTGCGATAGGGTGATCCTCATGAGTGCTCTCAGGTCTGCAGTCTTTCCGGTCGGGAAAACCCTGAATTGCGACGCGTGGGTCCTGAGCTCTCGATCGGGTCTAGGGAGGTACGACGATCTTGTTCGAGGATAGGTTAATACATCTGATGGTACAGAATAGCTCGACTGCTTTATACGCTCTTCCAGCGAATGGGCGCATGCCTTACCGGAGCCCTGGTGTTCTTGTGGTGGCCACCTCACTCCGGGTTCTGTATATGAATCAAGCAGCACGGGATCTGATCGAACGAATCCACCAAACGCAGGAAGTGGATTGGCCAAAGGGTCCGTTGCCGGATGATGTCGCGACCCTCTGTCACAAGCTACTCGCGATCCTGCGTGACCACTGCCAGTCGAGGAACTCGGAACGATTTCAGCTCTCACGAGTGAGTGGCACTCGGAACCCTCCGCTCCTTCTTTGCGGTATCGGAATCACCGACCAAAACGGACTTGAGAAGTCACGTATCTGTATCTTCATGGATCAGGTAACAACTCCGTTTTGATGTCGACGTTCAGGATGTTTCTCGTCGCTCTCTGACGGTTTCTCTCACAAGGAGCCTGCACGATGCCTCAACCCAATTCACGACAAGAAACCATGGTGCTGGATATCGTGCGGTCCGTGGAATCACTGACCATCGAGCAAGCGATCACGCTGCTTCCGGACTTAAGCTGGAGCGAACTGTTCAATGCCGTCGACACCTTGAGCCGCCGAGGAGCCATCATTCTCCTACGTCGAAGGTTTGAGTATGAGCTCCGCGCCTGTTCCGCGAGTTTTAAGGGCGAACCATCTGATTTTGTTGTCGAAACCGCTTGTTGACTTGATCACACTCCTCCCCTAAGCTGCTTTTCATGACGAAGCTGGCCATCATCGACATCGGCACCAACTCCATCCACATGGTCCTGGCGGAGGTCGAGCCGGATTTCTCCTACAAGATCCTGGACCGTTTCAAGGATATGACACGACTGGGTGATGGTTCTTTCAAGAGTCGTCGGCTCTCGGAAGCTGCCATGGCCAGAGGATTAGAGGTGATCCGTACACTGGCCACATTGGCTCATAACAAAGGGTACGAGCGCATCGAAGCCGTGGCCACCAGCGCGGTACGGGAGGCTGTCAACGGTGGAGAGTTCCTTGAAGAGGTGGCAAGGCAGACCGGGCTGACGGTGCGGGTGGTGACCGGCCAGGAGGAGGCACGGCTCATCTATCTGGGGGTCAGGCACAGCATGGACCTCACTGATCGGTTCACGCTGGTCGTGGATGTGGGCGGAGGCTCGGTCGAGCTGATCCTTGGCAACCATAAACGAATGGTGCAGGGACAAAGCCTCAAGCTGGGCGCGATCAGAATGAAGGATCTGTATCTGAAACAGGATCCTCCCACGAAATCCATGCTGCAGGAAATGCACAAGGCGATAGACACGCAGCTCAAGTCCGCGCTGCAGCGCTTTAAGACCAAGCGCTTTGATCGTCTCGTTGCCACATCGGGTATGGCGGGGAATCTAACAGAGATCATTTACTTGCGCCGAACCGGCCGGCCTGTGCCTCAGCTCAATCTGGCGACGATCACGATCAAAGAGGTGCGAACGGTTGAACGCCTGCTGCTGAATTCCAGCTTCAAGGCTCGCCTGGCCATTCCGGGGTTGGACCCCAAACGGGCCGACACTCTCTTGCCGGCCACGGCCGTCATCCGAAATCTGATGGAACGCACTGGACAGGAGCAGATGACGATCAGCGACAAGGCGATCAGAGATGGGCTGATTTATGATTTTATCGAACGGAACCGGGAAACGCTCAGAACCGAGCAGAGAATTCCGAACGTGCGGCGGCGGAATGTCGTCTACCTGGCTCAGCGTTGTCAATATCCTCAGACCCACTCGCATCACGTCGCTCAACTGGCGACCGTACTGTTTGATCGGACGAAGCCCTTGCATGGGCTGGGCGAGGTTGAGCGCGAGTGGCTCGAATACGCAGCAATTCTGCACGACATCGGGTACATCATTCACTCCCGGCAACATCACAAACATGCGTACTATCTGATCAAGAACAGTGATCTGTACGGCCTAACGGCGGAAGAGGTCGAGATGGTGGCGAACATCGCGCGGTATCACCGCCGGGCCTTGCCCCAGGGGAAACACGCTACGCTGAAGGCGTTGCCGGCGCGCCAACGAAAGACCTTGGAGATGCTGAGCGCCTTGCTTCGGATTGCCGATGGACTGGATCGGAGCCACTTCTCGGTGATCCAGAGCCTGGCTGTGACTCTCGGGAATCCGGTGACGATCACTCTGCAGACCGCTGGCGATCCCGAGCTGGAAATCTGGGCTGCACGGGCCCGCGCCGACCTGTTTGAGAAGGTCTTCAAGCGCTCCGTCCAATTTGAATCCAGGCCACCGAAAGAGAAATCCGCATGACACCCGCTCCATTGACGTTTGACCAACCTCACCCCTTTCCCGGCAAGCTGATCATCGTCGAGGGCATCGACGGGTCCGGCAAGAGCACGCAATTGTTGCTGCTCGAGAAATGGCTGGAGGCCAAAGGGCTGAACGTGGTGTTTACCGAGTGGAACTCGTCCGACCTCGTTCGTGAGACGACCCGCCGCGGAAAGAAGAATAAGACGCTCACGCCGACCACCTTCAGCCTGCTCCACGCGACTGATTTCGCGAGCCGGCTGTATCACAATATCATGCCGCCACTGAAGGCCGGCCTGATTGTGCTGGCTGATCGGTACGTGTACACGGCCTTTGCGCGTGACGCTGTACGCGGGGTCTCTCCCGAGTGGGTGAGAAAGGTGTACAACTTCGCGATCAGGCCCGATATGGCGTTCTACTTCAATGTGCCGATCGAGGTCGCGATCAGTCGATTGCTGGGCGGGACCAGGGCGCAGTTGAAGTACTACGAAGCTGGGATGGACATGGGGCTGAGTCAGGACATCACGGAGAGCTTTCGCATCTTTCAGTCCCGCATACTCGCAGAATATGACAAGATCGTGAGCGAATACGGATTGATCACGATGGATGCGACCAAAGACATCGAGGAGCAGCAGAACGAGATGCGACATGTGGTTTCGAATGCTCTGGAGAACTATAGACCTAAGCGGGGCACCCATGGAAAACGAACGCTATTTTGGCGCCGGTTTAACGTATCTAAATCCGAGTGACCTCAAGGGCAAGCTGATCGCCATTGAGGGAACGGACGGCGTCGGACGCTCGACGCACATCGAAATGTTGCAAGAGTGGCTGGAGGTACAGGGCTATGGCGTCATCACGACGGGCTGGACGCGCTCCAATCTGATGTCCAAGACCATTGAGGTCGCCAAGCAAGGCAACATCCTGGACCGGTGGTCGTTCAGCCTGCTCTACGCCACCGACTTCGCTGATCGCCTGGAGCACCAGATCATTCCGGCGCTCCGTTCCGGCTTCGTCGTGTTGGCGGATCGTTACATCTATACGGCTTTTGCCCGCGATGTCGTACGGAGCGGCGACCGTAACTGGATCCGAGATGTGTTCGGATTCGCGATTGTCCCAGACCTGGTGTGCTACCTGCGGATCGATGTGGACACACTGGCCTTGCGGGTGATTGAGACCAGTGGCATGAACTACTGGGAATCGGGGATGGATCTGAAGCTGGGCGCTGATCTGTATGACAGCTTCAAGAAATATCAGTCGCTCTTAATCGAGGAATTCGACAAGATGGCCGAGGAGTTTCACTTCGAGGTGGTAGACGCGCGGCAGCCGCCGGAGGAAATTCAAGAAGCGCTTCGCAGCAAAATCCAACCCATACTCAAGAACGGACAACAGTATCTTGCACAAACGACGGTGCCGGAGAGTACCTCCGATCAATCTTGATCGGCAAGCCGATCAGTCCTTTTTCAGCCTCAACTTTCTGAGTTGAGCCGGTGTCATCCACCACTGCAAGGCTCCCCTCCCCGCCTTTGGCAGGTCATCAAAACGGATGTAACAGGCCCCTGCCTTCTTGAGCGACAGCCCGGCAACAGTCGTACCGACCAGCATAAATCCAGCAGCGTGCCCAAGGTTCGGCTCGTGTCCCACACAGACGACGCAGGCGTCCTCTGGCAGGGAGGCCAAGACCGGGAAGAGTTTGTCCGGCGGAGCATCAGGGAGCAGCTCATCACAGACCTGCACCTCCCCTCGCATGTGGAATGCGTCACGAAGGAATTTCGCGGTGTCGAGCGCCCGAGCAAACGGACTTGAGAGGAGGTGCGTGGGGTCAAGGCCCAACCTCAGAAGTCCGGATACGACCGCGCGGGTCTTCTCGGCTCCTTTGGGCGTCAGGGGCCGTTGAGCTTCCTGCCCTTTCCAGGCTTCTCGGTCCACCGCAATCCCGTGTCTTAAGAGAAGACAATCCATGGCGAGCCCTCGTAAGCGGCGGATTTTACCACACTCTGCCTGCCCGCCAGAAGTATATTGATCGGCCGGTCTGAGGATGCTAGATTGAACAACGAGATGATGATCGAGGGCTTGTCTTATGAATGTGATGCAGAACGAAGTTAAAGAAACGCATGAATGGGCGGCTAGGTGCCGGAGCGTGGTCCAACGTGCGCTGGACTGCCTGTTAGCGGGGCGCAGACGGCAGAAGACTTTGCATCGTCTACGCACACACCTCAGAAGGTTGCAGGCCTACCTCGAACTCATGGGGGAAGCCCGGAACGCTCAAATCATGGCAAAATGCGTCTCCCGCCTGAGCTCCCTCAGAACCCTGCAGGTGATGGAACGCTACTTGACCCAGTTGGGGGCCCCGAGTTCAGACGTGCGGAAGGTCAAGGACTGTATCCGAAGGAGACAGGCGAAACTGGATCGGAAGCAGATCTATCGCAAGATCGACCGATGTGTCCGCCATCATGCTCTCCTTTCCACGCAGGTCTCTGCGAACTGGATGGCTGAGCGTATGGAGAGATTGCGCCGGGAGCATGCCGCCGCTCTTCAGGAGCTGATTGAGAAGGCGATGTCCAACCCCCGGCGCAAGACCCTGCACGTGCTCCGATTGAAGATCAAATCGATCCGCTATCAAGAAGAATGGGCCCTGAGCCAGGCCTATGCGAAGCCAAGTCTCGTGAGTTGGCTGGAGCGCGCACAATCTGTGCTGGGCGATTACGAGGAACGAGCGCAGTTTAGGAAATTGGCGCGTGCGCTCGATCTGCAGTCATACCCAACGATAGTGAAAGACTGGCGTCGCGCGAGAGCATGTGCCCGCGCGCTTCCGGGGCAACTGACTGAAATAATCGAGGCACTCGCCGGGAGACGCCTTCGACTTGTGGAGTCCAAGTCGCCATCCACCCACGCGACGGCTCGAAGTCTTGGTCGCGCCCTGAGCCGTGGCCCCCTCCATTTCCCTTCTTGACTCATCAACAATTCTTGATATAATGCCGGCATGGTGTCGTCCAAAACAAAAGACCTGGAGCGCGCTTCCCGCATGTTTCACGCCCTAGCCGACGAGACGCGCCTACAGATCATCGACTGCTTACTCGAGTCCGAACAATGTGTGTGCGATCTGACCGACTTTCTCCACATCGGGCAATCCCGCCTTTCCTTTCACCTCAAGATACTCAAGGATGCCGGCATCCTGAAAGACCGGCGGGAGGGACGCTGGATCTATTACTCGCTGGATCCGGACACGATTGAAGAGTTGCAGGAATTTGTTGGAGCAATAAAGGGGAGAAGCCGTAGATTGAGGGCCACATCCCGAAGCTGCGACTGACCTTTTTTTGCGTGAACCCATCAAATATTCTTGATCCATCTTAGAAAAGGCAGACATATGGAAATCGCGATTGAATCAGTCGTCATGAGTCCATCTGAGAAGCGGCTGAACCTGTTCGAGCGCTACCTCACCGTCTGGGTCGGGCTCTGCATGCTTGTGGGGGTGGTTTTGGGGAAGTGGGTACCCGACGCGGTCCAGTCGTTGCGGGACCTGCAGCTTGGTCACAGCAGTCAAGTCAATCTGCCGATCGCCGTTCTAATCTGGCTCATGATCATCCCGATGATGATGAAGGTTGACGTTGCGTCACTTCGCCATGTCGGAAAACGGCCGAAAGGGCTGTTCGTGACCCTCCTTGTCAACTGGCTGGTGAAGCCTTTCTCCATGGCCTTGATTGCCTGGCTGTTTTTCCGGCACCTCTTTGCGCCGTGGATCGCTCCGGGAGAGGCGGACCAGTATATCGCCGGCACGATCATTCTTGCGGCGGCGCCCTGCACAGCCATGGTGTTTGTCTGGAGCTACCTGACGGATGGAGACCCGGCCTATACGCTTGTTCAGGTTTCCGTAAACGACCTGATCATGCTCGTTCTCTTTGCCCCCATCGTGGGGTTGTTGGTCAGCGGTGCCTCGACGCTTACGGTTCCGTTTGCGGTCTTGCTCTATTCGGTCTTGGCCTTCATTGTCATCCCCTTGACGATCGGTATAGGCTTCCGAACGTGGTTCATCAGGCAACATGGGAAGACGTGGTTCGAAGGCGCCTTCCTCCCACAATTCGCGCCGGTCACGGTGGTTGCGCTGCTCGCAACCTTGATCCTGATTTTCGCCTTTCAAGCGGACAACATCACCGGAAAATTCTGGCACGTCGTCCTGATCGCTATTCCAATCCTGTTGCAGGTGTACTTCAACTCGTCTCTCGCCTACGGCCTGATGAAGTGGCTGAAGGTCCCCCATTCCATCGCCGCGCCGGGAGCCTTGATCGGAGCCAGCAATTTCTTTGAACTCGCCGTGGCGACCGCGATCGCCCTCTTTGGACCGGGTTCGGGGGCCGCGTTGGCGACCGTGGTGGGTGTCCTGGTGGAGGTGCCGGTCATGCTCTCGGTATGCGCCGTCTGTAACCGCACGAAACACTGGTTCGCACAGGGCGCGTGATGGGTGATGCGTGACGCGTAAAGGGTAACCCGTGAGGTGTAAGGAGTGAGGAGTGAGGTGAAGGACGCAACAGACGCGATCGGCGCAATGGACGCAACCAACGCAATAGACGTGAAGCCGAAGAAACGCGTGCTGTTTCTCTGCACAGGGAATTCCTGCCGAAGCCAGATAGCCGAGGGGTTGCTCCGCCATCTAGCCGGCGACCATTTTGAGGTGGCAAGCGCTGGGACTCACCCAGTCGGGCTCAATGCCGATGCCGTCGAGGTGATGAAGGAGATTGACATCAACATCTCAGGGCATCGTTCAAAGCGCGTGGACGAGTTTCTCGGCCAACAGTTCGACTACGTGATTACGGTCTGTGATCGGGCGAAGGAGACCTGCCCCATTTTCCCGTCGGCCGCCTCGCTGTTGCATTGGGGCTTTGATGACCCTGCGGCAGTTGAAGGTCCTCGTGAAGAACGGCGGGCAGTCTTCCAGCGAGTGCGAGATGAGATTGCCGACCACATCAAATCCTTCCTCAACGAGAGTCAGTGAGGTTGGGAGGTGAGACGATACCCGACGCCGTAGAGTGGTTCGATGAGTCCCGCGTACTGGTTCGATGTTATGTTTCAGCGCCTGCAGACGCCGAATAAGTACGGGTATTTGGCGAAGGCAAGATCATCCGGGACACCATACCCCCAACACCTCCTCCTGACGCAGAATTTCTTGCCTGAAGGCTGACTGGCCCTTGTCTTGAGCGAGTTTTAACGAGCCTGTAACAGCTCGGTCATCATCCCGTGACAGCCTCACGGTACAACTTGCCTCGAGGCCAGCCGTGTGGGCAATGAAGAACTCGGTACACTCACTGACAAAACAACAGAGGGAGGATTCTTAGATGGTGAGACATGGGTTCATCACAGTGATCGCCGGAATGATTGCCGCAACGTGTGTCGGCACGTTCGTTGGTTCATCTCATGCGGGCGAGCTACGACAGGATCGCAGAGGTCGTTCGACCCCAACATTGGTTGCCCAGGTTGCGGGATCCCCAACCCCCACTAGCACAGAACAATCTTCAAAGGGTGCTGCAACCTCTGTCGAGAGCACGACGCTCGAAGAACTGCTGCTTCAGAAGGGCACCATTACGATGGACGACTGGATCAGGATCAAATCTGAACAGGAGTACCGACAAGCAGAGCGTGAGAAGGGGATTGAAATTCTCAAGGAGTGGAAATCCAAGGTCGAAAATCTGCCCATCCTGTCGGATAAAGTCAACATCGGCATGAATGCGCTCCAATGGCAGTACTACCACCAAAACGCGCATGTTGGTGAGGGCCAAAGCCAGGACAATATCTTCATCCGCCGGTCAGAGCTGCTGTTCTGGGGTAAGATCAACGAGTACCTGCCCCGCTGGCACGCGCTGTACGAATTCCAGAGTACCAATATCGCGACCAACTCCTCGGGGAGACAATCTACAACCTACTTCCGCGAATCCTATATCGATTTTCGACCGTTCCCATCCTGGGCCCCCAATCTCAATTTCATCCGTTTCGGTATCTTCCGGATGCCCTTCGGCATCTTCACGAACACGTCAGGAGGGCTCCGGGACATCATCAGTTCTCCCTACCTCACCTCGGTCGGGAGCGGGAGCGCGTCAGGCAATGGCACGGCGGGCACGATTGATTTTCTCCATGAGCGAGATTTTTTCATGGATGTCCGGGGGAAAATCGCCAATCGCCTCGAATACGTGGCCGGCATGATGAACGGAAACAACTTCCATGCCAACGCCGCTCAGCCGCTTAGCGCGAACGGCCCAAAGCAGTTTTATTCACAAGTGCGTCTGTTTGCCACTGATGTCTCTTGGGTCAGCTTCAACGTCATTGCTGGTGAGAGCAACAACGCGAACACCTTCATCAACGGCCGTGGCAAAGGGGCATTTGATCGGTGGGGCATTGATGCCCGTTACATGTCCAAGCTCTTTCCCGGCTTTATGATTCAGGGTGAGTTGTGGCAAGGCCATGACGGCGCCAACTCAGTCACAGTCGGGACGCTGGTGAATGGGGCCTGCCAGGGTCCAGTGCCGCCGTGCACGGGTTCGGGTGCGCCTGGCGTTCAGCGTCGGACCTGGTACGTCCTAGCCAAGTACCTGATCAGCGACGGGATCTTCGAGAACTGGGAACCCACTCTGATGTATGAGCAGTTGGACCCCAGCACCGCAACCTCGAATGACCTGTACACACGGACGATCGTCGGGTTGACGTACTATTTTGAGAATCTGCCGCCCAAGATTCATTGCAAGTTTCAGATCAATTATGAGTTCCGCCACCACCAAGGGACCGGGCCTGGAACCGTCGTTCCAAATACGGATGCTTTTGCCCAGAACGCGATCCTCGTTCAGTGGCAGATTCGCTACATGTAAGTCGGCCTGGTCCACTTTCCCGGTGACTTGTGGCAACTCAGGCCACAGCACAGTGAACAAAGCGTTTGCACAAAGGCAAAGGAGAGACCATGATGAATGCGATGCGCACTGCATTAGGAATATTCTGTTGGTTGATGCTAGAAGCTTGTGCCCCTCCACAACTCTTTCAGCCCCACATCATGCAAGATGTGGACACACAATTTGATTTCAACGTATGGAGGGAGGCACCCTCGACCAGTAAGGGTCGCAAAGTCCAACTGGGTGGACGGATTGTGGAAGCGGAGCCCACGGACACCGGTGTCCTGATCATCGCAGAGCAGCTCCCCATCGTGGAACATCCTGCGTATGGGCCAACCGACCAAAGGAGAAGACGAGGCGTATTTGAGTTTGCCTTTCTCTATCCTGGTAAGATAGAGTCGAGCGCGCTGGAAGCCGGGAATCGCTTCATCGTGATTGGCATGATCCAGGGAGCAAAGACGATGATGGTCGGTGGGGCTCGAAAAAGCGAGCCGTACCTCGTAGCTCGCTGCGTGCATATCTGGAAAACACAGGACAGGGAAATATCGGACTTTCCCACGATCGGAGCCGACTACTACCCTCTTGAAGAGAACACCTATTGTGCCGCGAGTCTCGAGCCTGAGACCCGCTAAGCGTTTGGGTAAAGAGCGCGTGCCAAAATGCGTAGGCCCCTCCGGCTGGCTCTTGAGTTGGTCACTTTTGGGGTAGTTGTTTCGGCCTGTGCTCATGAAGTGGGCATGATTCGCGAGAGCCCATCAGGCGGCGTCGTAGCGTACCCGATTCACAGCGAGCTGGACATCCTCTCCTCCAAAGCCCGCAGCGACGCCATACGCCTCATCGATGAGAAATGCCGGCGTGGACACCAGATCGTTCGTGAAGGGGAAGCGCCAAGGGTGCGGAAGGATATTGATCGGGTTTGGGAAGGCCAGATGAGCGGTAGCCGGTTGTGGGGGTTAGAGTTCACATGCCGATGAAGCGCATGGCCTGTACAATCCTGGTTCCGGCTCTGCTTGTCCTTGTGGGAACCTCGGCTTGCATGACGCCGCTGCGGGAGCGGGTGGTTTTTGCCGAAGGTGGGATTCGGGTCGGTATCCAGCACGATCCCACGACGGGCCGGACATCGCCCCCCGCATTGAACAGTCATCCTGCACGCTTGACGCTCGAAGAGGTTCGGTCCCTGTTGGGGTCACTCCAAGTCAGCGGCTACAGCGGGACCCTGATGGGGCTGTTTGCGACCCTGCGGCCGAATCCGCTGTTCAAAGATGAAGAGATCCAACTGCTTGCCGCCCCGATCGCTGATGCACTCGCTCAGGCCGGCCCTCAGGATCGTGTGTTCTTCTCCGTCCCGGATCGGGCCGCTCCCTATAATGAGGACCGAACTGAAGGGATGATGTTTCTGAGAGGTCCCTACCTTCACGTGGTCCTCACCGATCACTACGCGGTCACCCGGGCCGACACCGCAGGAGGGGAAGACCTCAAGGATCCACGAGACACCAAAGGCATGCAACTCTGGGTCGCAAGCCCAGCAAAGGCCGCGACACTCTCTCCTGAAGAGGCTCCGCGCTGGGGCGCCTTCGAGAAAGTCCACATCTCTTTGAATGTTCGAGATACCCTCGCTGCCCGTGCCGCGTCCCTTTCCCCGCCTCAGGCGGCTGCCCAGAAGAATGCCCCGCTTCAAAGCACTCAATCCCAACCCGATGCCAGAATGGGTCCTGAGTCGGCGGCACAAGGCGAATCGCCTGTGGACCTCCGCATGCAGATTCGCGAACTCACGAGCTCAAACTTGGAACTACGGGCACGGTTGGAAGAGCAGGCACGGCAGATGGAATCACTGAAAGAAGAGCTTGCGCGACTCCAGGGAGAACTGGGGAAAACAAATCCCAAGGCACAATCTCGCCGAAAAACTCCCTCCCCCTAGCGCTCGGTCTATGGGGCCATCACGTTAGTCACCAGAGAGAGGTCATCATTTCAATGAGACCCGGGTTGGAGTCAAAGCTGCCAGGTTCTGCTGCACCTGCTTGATCGGCAGGGGATACAATGCAACCTTGACTACCGACTGTTGTCCTTCGCGGCTGTTCGCAAAGGCGAGAAACTGGCGCAACACTGGCTGGAGAGCGACATGTGGCGACTTGTTGACGTAGAAATAGAGGAGACGCCGTAATGGATAGGAGCCATCCATGACGCTGGTGGTATCTGGTGTGATAAAGGGCATGTCTTCCTTGTCCGCCAGTGGGAGAGCACTCACACTCGAGTTCTGCAAACCGATCCCGCTATATGCCATCCCAAAAGGATCCCGGCTCAGAGCCAGGATGACGGAGGCGGCTCCCGGCTCCTCTTGTACGGCCGGATCGAATTCGCCGTTCCCCAACACGTGTTCCTTGATAAAGGCTCGAGTGCCCGACTTGTGATCGCGGCCGTATAACTTGATCTGGGCGTTTTCCCATCCGTTGTTCAGACCGAGTTGCCCCCATTTCTTGATCTCATACGGGTATCCTCGCTTGCGGGTCGTCGAGAAGACTGCGTCCACTTGGTCTAGCCTCAGTCTCGACAAAGGGTTATCCCTGTGCACATAGATAGCTACCGCATCCACCGCGACTGGCACCGCCGTTGGTTCATAGCCGTGTTTATCGGTGAATTGTTTAATCTCCGCCACAGTCAGCTCGCGTGAGGACGCGACGAGCAAGACTGGCCGTGACCCGTTCCCTGCCACACGCTTGGCCTGGACGTTATTTTCTAAAAACTCTTTGAGTCCCATCTCCGATCCGCCGCCTTCAACTTCGATGTCTGCGCCTGGATGACGCCGGTGGAATTCTGACGCGAGTCGGGCAACCAACGGCTGCATGGTGTTAGAGCCCTTGACTATCACCGTGCCCGAGACCTGCACCCCCTGCTCATAGCTTGCCAGTGCTGGATCTAAGGCCGGTCTTCCAGTCGGACCAGCATGCTCGGCGTCAGCTCTTCCGATCATTCCCATGAGGAGGACGACTCCCAGCATCCCACCAAACACCTTAGGTACCCACTGCGGTCCCATGCTCATCTGCTCACTCGCTCGTGTTCTCACGATAACCTCCTCCTTTGGTTTTCTTTCAGGCCTGACCATCCACGCTTGAAGGTAGCCCGTAGAGGTTGCGGGTCAATAACCAGGATGTTACAGGTCTGTTAATTTTTGCGACTGTCCATCGCGAAAGGTGGACAGGAAACCAGGCGGATATGAACGCTGAAGACGGCAGGCTATTGTGTTTCTTTCAGCATCCACCCTTTTTTGAGCATGCAACGCTCGGTGGCCTGTTGTACGAAGTACCGGTTGCCTTGCTGGAGCTTAGGATCTTTGGTCATGTCCATTTCACAGGCATTGTAGTCCAGCGTGTAGTTGGCCGTGGGATTGTTGGTGTTGACCCATTCCGCCGTGCTGCAGGCGGCGAGCAGGAGCAGGCTGAGAGACGTGGCGAAAACATACCCATGGTGCATTGGGACTCCTTTCGGATGAGGCTGCGGTCCAAAAAGAAACGGGTGGGAAGATAAACCGACAGGATGGGCTGCGTCAAGCACCGCAGGGGCGATATGCTGTCGTTCTCGTCGGCAAGGGCACGGATTCTTCCTGCGGAGGATCGCCATCTGCGATAACCGGGTGGGCGCTGAGAAGAGGAGCTTTCACAGGGATGCTCTGTCGGAGGGATGGTTGCTTGCCAGATGTTGGGGCTTCGGTGTACCCTCTGTTCGGACGCTGGCGTAGCTCAATCGGCAGAGCAGCGGTTTTGTAAACCGCAGGTTGGAGGTTCGATTCCTCTCGCCAGCTCCAGCCTTCGCGGGAAGCGAAGGCTGCCCGCCAAAGCTTTCGCGAAGGCGGGCAACCCATCCCCGTTTCGGCTGGCAAGCCATACTGTTCTAGGAACCGGGACGTCCTTTTGATCCCTTTCGCGTAGAAATCCATTTATTTCCCGGCGGATCTGGTAATCCGCTTGCTGCCAGGCGTGACATCTAGAGTGGGCTCTCTTGGACCGATCGAGAGTCAATAATGAGATGCTGTCCCTGGGAGGTCTCTACCGGCCGTGACTCAGATCCAGGACGTGGAGA
>VBOJ01000084.1 GCA_005877775.1 Nitrospirota bacterium
TGCTGCCAGGCGTGACATCTAGAGTGGGCTCTCTTGGACCGATCGAGAGTCAATAATGAGATGCTGTCCCTGGGAGGTCTCTACCGGCCGTGACTCAGATCCAGGACGTGGAGATAGTGGCCGAGTCGCGTGCGCTGCTCAGGCTTCATCCGAATAAATTCGACGCCGAACACGTCGTCCTTTGCCCAGCGAACGATTGCGAGCTCTATTTTGATGGGGAGTTGGTCATGCGAGGCACGCATTACGAGAGAGACGTAGTTCCCTTTTTCACGAGGGCTCCTGCCCGCCACGGCACAACCACCCATTCCAATGTTGACCGTGGTTCCTTCATCTCCCCCGAGATCTCCGAAAAGGTGAACCAGCAGTTGAACAGGATAGCGCTCATACTTTCGAGCAGTCATCATAACTTTGGACCGTCACACAGACAGGGGGCAGACAGAGAGATCCTTTTGGATGCCCACATGTCTGTTGATTGAAGTGTCGCATAAAGAATTGAGGTGTCAAGGCGCTTGTCGCTTGTTTGAATGAAACTGGCAGACGACAAGGGTTTTTTTGACGTATCGGTGAGGTGTGCCCCCCATTGTGCTATCGAGCTAAGGCCCCCGGATCCCCCTGCAACTCGATGCAACGGTCGAGGGCCTCTCCTGCGTTGACGAATCGGGAGAAGGAGGATTAGTGTTCGGGCGGTTGAGTTCTAAGGGGGCTGGCCCCTTAGTAGGAGTCGGTGAGGCAGATTTCAGGGCCGAAAGGGCTTACACTTCCGTCAGCTTCTCTCCCGCCGCTCCTTCCAGCTCCATATCGGGCTTACCCCTGGCGTTTCCCGGGTGCAGACCGTACTTTTTCAGCATCTTGTAGAAATCAGCTCGATAGCGGCCGGCAAACTGGGCGGCACGCGAGATATTTCCCCCCGTCAGTTGCAAGACCTCTTTCAGGTACCGTTTCTCAAATTCCTCCTTGGCCTCGGTCAAGGGCTTGATCTGGCCTTCCGCCGAAGCTCGGACTGAGGGGACCAGGTCGGGCGTAATCATGTCTTGTCTGGTCATGACCACGGCCTTTTCGACGGTGTTCTCAAGCTCCCTGACGTTGCCTGGCCATGGATAGAGCATCAGCTTTTGCATGGCGCTAGGCGTGAACCCACGGATGTCCTTATTCATTCGCCGGTTGCTCTGTTTCAGGAAGTGCTGGGCCAGCAAGGGGATGTCATCCCGTCGTTCACGAAGCGGGGGAATCGTCAGCGGGACGACCTGAATCCGGTAGTACAGATCATTTCGGAACGTTCCGAGGCGCACGGCTTCCCCAAGATCCTTGTTCGACGCAGCGATAATTCGGACATCCACTTTCGTCGAGTAGTCCGCACCGACCTCCTTGACTTCCCGTTCCTGAATGGCGCGGAGGAGCTTCACTTGCATCGCCAGCGGCATTTCACCGATCTCGTCAAGAAACAGGGTTCCGCCGGAGGCGCTCTGAATCAGACCGCGTTTCGAGTTGCTGGCCCCGGTAAAGGCTCCTTTGATGTGCCCGAACAACTCGCTTTCGAAGAGCGTTTCCGGGATCGCTGCACAGTTGAGGGCGATGAAGGGACCGCGGGCTTTCCGGCTGTTGCAGTGGATGACACGGGCCAACACTTCCTTGCCGGTGCCGGTCTCTCCAAACAGGCAGATCGTGGCATCCGTATCGGCGACCTGCGCGATCTGCTGAAACAGGACCTGCATCTTTGGGCTTCGGGCGACCACGTTCTCGAGCCCGTAGAGTTCCTTGACCAACAACTTGAGACGCTGGATTTCTCGAGTCATCCGTTGCTGCGCCAGCGCCTTCTCAATGTAGCCCCTCAGCTCCTTGTCGTCGAAGGGTTTCGTGAGATAGCCGAACGCGCCTTTCTGGATGGCCTCGACCGCATTCGGGATGCTGCCGTGCGCGGTGAGGATGAGGACCGGAAGGGTCGGATGGATCAGCAGCAGTTCCTCCGTGACCGCCAACCCGTCCAGGCCTCCCAGGCGGAGATCGGTAATGGCTAAATCAAAGACCTGGCGGCGAGCTTCGTCAAGAGCCTCCTCACCAGAGGTGCAGGAGGTCACGTCGAACCCCATAGCCGCCAGTCGCATCTTCAACAGATGGAGCAAGCCCTGATCATCATCTACGACAAGGATTCTTTCCTGTTCCATAGTTTCCTTAGTTTCCTTTTCGGCGGTGTTTCCTGTCTACGGGGGAATGGCATTGGTCGAAGGTCGTATCGGCCTTGTTTTTTCTCTCATTTCCTGGTCGATCCGTTTCAGCGCTTCAAGCTGATTCGTCAGCTCCTCTATCTTTTTGTCTCGTTCAGACACTTGTCGTTGGAGTGATTGGAGGACCGCCCCATCCGCCTCCGCTCTGGGCGCTTCTCGTTTGATGGACAGTTCCTCCAACTGCTTGCCCCGAATACTCAGTTCCCGCTCGAGCGCTTCGACTGAGGCCGCATCCAGCTCCTTCACGACCATGAGCTGCTGGAGCAACAGCTCCCGATCAAGCAAATCGCGGACCAGCCGTTCCGTAGCCTCTGCAAAGAGCCCCTCCCCCCAGAAAGGAGACCATCCGTTCTCTAGGAGTCGGAGCCATAAGAGGCTGGTTAAGGCCAGGCGACTTTTGGGAGCGATCGCCACAACCTTTTGGAAGTGTTTGGCCGCGAGCTCTCGGTTTTCGAAGAGCGCCACGAGGGCGCGGGTGAAATTCACGTGATCACATGAGTGGCTCTCGGCGCACCTGGCAAGCAGGGCCTCCTGCTTCTTGGCCAAGGCCTGATACAGTTTCGCGTCGCGCGCGTCAGCGATAAAGAACGGCGATGTAGGGGATGGTGGGGGGGTGATGACCGAACAAGCCCCCATGGTCGCAGCGAAGAGGAGGAGACATCCGTTGAGATGGAGTTTCACGCGGTAACTCCCGATCTGGAGCGGGGAATGACGAATCGGACCGTCGTGCCTTTGCCGACTTCGCTCTCGATCCAGATCCGGCCCCGATGCGCTTCCACCACCTTCTTCGCCAAAGCCAACCCGAGTCCGCTTCCGGCGAGCACGTTCCTCCCCTGCCCGTGGCCCTGGTAGAACCGTTCAAAGATGTGCGGGAGATCTTCGCGGGAAATGCCCGGGCCTGTATCCGATACCGAGACGAACAGTGATCTAGTCTTTGAGTCCGGTTCCATGTGGAGCTTTACCACGGCCCCCTCGGGACTGAATTTGATCGCGTTCGACAGGAGGTTGTCCAAGACCTGCTCGATCCTGGTCGCATCGGCTTGCACCCAGACGCGATCTTGCGGAACATCAGTCAGGATCTGCACGTGCTTTGCATCCGCTAACAGCCGAACCTTATTGACCGAGGCCTCCGCCACACGTTTCATATCCGTGGGGGTGATCTGGTATTCCATCATCCCGGCTTCCATCTTCGACAGGTCCAACAACGTCGAGATCAGGTGGATTAACCTCCGGCTGCTTTCCGCCATAATTCGAAGGGTCTCACGCTGTTGTTGGCTCAAGGGGCCTGGAATCTCGTCTAAGAGGAGCTGAGTGCCCTCCTGTACGGAGGCCAAGGGAGTACGGAGTTCGTGGGACACATGGGCCAGGAACTCTGACTTCATATCGTCTAGTTCCTGGAGTCGTTTCCCCATCCAGTTGATGGTTTCCACAAGCTCACGCAAGTCGCTCGGCGCCTCCACTTCTATAGGGGTCCCAAAGTTGCCTTGGCCAATTCGTCTGATGTGCTCTTGGAGTCGGCGAAGCGGACGCAGGATGCTATAGCTCGCAATGCCGGCCAACCCCAGTCCTAAAAGAAGGGTCACGAGAACCAGCTGTTGCGTCGCGGCCTCGGCGCGAGCCGTGCTGATTCGGGAGTCTCGGACGCCCGTCGTCACCTTCGCTTCGTGGAGGCCGACATAGACCTGCAAGGTCCCTGTGACACGCTCGATCAGAGCATCCCGCTGGCTTTCATAGCCTTGGACGGATTCCGGTGCGGCCCCCTTGGCTTGTTCGCTGCGGTTCCGAAAGAGAGTTCCGTATTCCTGGTGCAGCCGTTGGGTCTCCTTCAGCAATTTCTGACCTTGGGGCGACGTGTCTTGCTGCTGAAGCGCCGCGAGTGTCCGCTGGAACTCCACGGCTTCTTCATCGAAGTCGCTGAGAAAAGTCGCGTCCCGGACGGCGAAGTATTTCTTCTCACTCTGGAGCTGGGTGTAGAGGCTGTTGAGCAGCCGCTTGGCGGTCTCGATCGCCGGGTAACGATAGGAGACCAGTTCGGTGCTGACGGCCGCGAGCTGGCGAAGCTGGATTAAGGCATAGAGGTTGACTCCTGCCATGACGACTATGATCGCCAGGGAGCCGAGAGCTAGGCGCCAGAAGATAGAGACCCGCACGGCAGTGCCCCCTCCAGAGTGACTTGTCTTAGACTCTGGAGCTGGTTTACCAGTTGTAGGAGAATCCATACACGGCGCCATCATTGTAAATCAATAAGATCTGTTTATCTACGGTCTCTTTGTGAAGGGTTATTCCTTCACATGTAGGTGTACCCCTTCAAATGTCATGTCATAATCCTGAACGGATCGGAAGTGATAATTATTTAAAAAACAATAAGATAGATGAACATCACGTCTGCCTCTTGACTTAGGGATAAGTAGGCACCTCCCTTGCTTTATGAAAAGCTCGTGCCTCGGTGTGCTGGGGGCGTGATGTATTCATGTGCGGAGAGCTAGCATATGCCCTCCCTCCATGCTCAACATTACAGAACTAGAGGTGGGTGAACTATGATGCGGAACAAGATCCTAGTAGGAAATTTCGGAGAGCGGTCAAACGGCGAAAGCGGGGTTGCGGCATTCCCGCTTGATGAGAGCAAGAACGACTGGAACTGGCCAGTGGAGACGGACGATCTGCAACATGCGGAGCGGGCTGTGCTCATGCGACTCATTTCGTATACATTGACCCAGCTGAGCAATGAGGAGGTATTGCCCGATCACGACGGGACCGCGCTCTTGATGAATATCAGCTCTCATGGATTATTGCTCCTCATGGAGGAGGCTCCGGAAATTCCGCAGGTCATGAAAGTTCGCGTGCCGACACCCAGCGATTTAGCTGAGATCCCGACTCTGGCTGAAGTGCGCTGGGTCCGCAAGATGCCCTTTGCTATGCCACAGAGTCTCTACCTGGTTGGACTGAAATTCGTGCTCTGACGAATTTTTCACATCTCAGACACGCCTTGAGCCGGCCTTGGCGGATTCGTCCGGTATCCCTCCGCAACTCTCGTTCTGTATCGTGAAGCTCACGCCAGGACTCGGTGAGAGAGGTCTTGTTCGTCTTAGTTTCATTGCTATATAATGAAGGCCTGAACGAGCGGCAGGAGCGGCAACCTCCAGCCGTATGACGAGGACAGCATGGCGAAGCGAGATCGTGAATGGCCGGGCTATACTCAGTGGTACTGCTGCCCGTCGTGTATCCGCCTATGGACCAGCCAGGGAAAGGACGTCGTAGCGCTGGATCCCAAGTTTGCTCTGGGACCTGCGAAACCTACCGAAGGCGTGCCGCTGCAGACATGTAAGGTGTGCCACGAGAAACAGGCTGTCTCCGTCGCCGAGCTCTGAGATTTCAGCAAGGCTGCTCCGCCCTCCGACGCCAACACTCTCACGTCTTCCCTATCCCGTTTTGAAAGAGCCGTTGCCGTCGCGAAGACCCATATAGCGCGGCAAACAGGTGGCCACGGAAGATCAACATGACAACGGCAGCCGGCGGCGTCAAAACAAGCACCAGTAGCGGGCCGACTTCATCCGGCAATCCGAGGTACCCGAACCATGCGGTGAGGAGCGTAAATGGCAGGAGCAGAACCTGGAAGAAATCCAGGCCTGCGCCACGCCCGAGTCGGCTGGAGATCCCAAAGAAGAACGAGAGGCCCAGAGGAGCGACGACGATCATCAGCGGGAGAAACCACTCGATCCAGTTCTCCACGACGAACTCGTAGCTCTCTCGGATCACGTCAAGAGGAGAGTCGCGGCGCAGTTGGTAGATGACCTCAGGCGCGGGGTTGAGCATGATAAAGAGCAGGAGGAAGATGGCGGCGGCGAGAAACGGCCCGTTTGGATTGGAGAGCATCCCCTGTTCCAGCACCATGATCGGCACCCACAGCACAAACCCCACTGCGATCACGTCCCAAAAGTACTGACCAACGCTGTCCCAGATGTCACGAAAGGTCAAGCTGCGCGAGCTTTTGACGGCCTGCTCGATCAGGCTCAGGGTTGTTCCGATCAGCAAGGCGTTCACCGCACCCAGGATGAACCCACCCAGAATGCCTAATGGTGCAGCCACCGACGTGGCCGCCCCCATCAGGCCGGCAAAGATGACGACGGCGACGGAGATAATCCAGCAACGGGCAAAGGACTGTCCCGTCGCGCGAAACGCGGCTTGATACAGACGAAGGGTGGCACGCAGAATCGTAGTCATGGAATGATTCAGAGGTGCGTCAGTCGCGTCTCTCGCGTCTATAGCGCCCTTTGCGTCACGCGTTTTTCGCGACAGGCCCGTCCGCCGGAAGCCTCTGGAGGGCGGGCGCAACCAACCCTTCGACAACGCTCAGGGTGGTGAGCGGCTTGCGGCGAGCTCAGCCGAGCCTGTCGAACCACGCACCACGCAACAGACGCGACAGACGCGGTACGCGATGAACGCGCCTGTTGGGTCACTCAACCGGACGGCTTCATCCTTGCCGCGGCCGCTCGCACCAGGATGGTGCGAGGAACACATCGGCTGAGCCATGAGATGACTCGGCCTCTCCATCCGACCAGAACCAGAGTGGGGCCGCGCTCAAGCGCCGCCAACGAAGCATCGACGACCACGGCCGCATGCTGCGTCCCGAGCGGGTTCTTAGGTTTGAACCCGGCCGTGACGTGGAAGTCTGTCTCGGTTGAGCCAGGGCAACAGACTTGGATACGCACACGGAATGGCCGAACCTCCTCCGCCAGCGCCTCCGAGAAGGTGATGAGGAACGCTTTGGTCGCGGCGTATTCGGCAAGATAGGGAACGGAAAAGAACCCGGCGATTGAGGCGATGTTGATGATGGCTCCTGACCGCTGTTCGATCATTCCGGGCAAGAATAGCCGAACGCTTTCCACAACGGTATTGACGTGAAGACGGAGCATCTCCTGGATTCGAGCCATTGGCATCTCCACAAATTCTCCGAATAGCCCAAACCCCGCATTGTTGATGAGGAGATTGACTGTCGGACGGCGCTGACGGGCTGCGACATAAAGTCGGTGGGCCGCTTCCGGCTCTGCCAAATCCAGCGCTTCACTGTCAATCTGAACCCGGTGTCTGCCGGTGAGTTCCAACGCAAGCCGATTCATCCGATCCTTGTTTCTGGAGACGAGCAGGAGATCGAAGCCTCTCCTGGCCAAGGCCCGAGCATACTCGGCGCCGATCCCGCGGGAAGCGCCGGTGACGATTGCAAAAGGCCGAATCCCTGTCTGACTCTCCATAGGCGAGTTTTCCTTTCGCGACAATAGTCTGGACGGTCCTCTCCCGTCAAGCCGCTGCAGTGGCTCTCGTTCGCTCAGTCCTGAGTGCTGAGTTGCGAGTTTCGAGTAATGAGTTCATATATCAGGGCATGGGTCACAGCCCTTAAACCAAGAACTCAGCACTCATCACTCGTTACTCAGCACTAAGAACTAGCCTGGACAAGCAATGCCCCGAGCAAGTATCAATGGAGAACAAACCTTTGGAGAAGATTCAAGCCGGTCCATTCCTTGACTTACGTCACTCCATGATTATGACTTTGCCATGCAGGGCCGCGATCCCGAGCTTATATATGTAGAGGAACCATAACGATGGATATGAATCGAATGACCGTCAAGCTCCAAGAGGCGTTGCAGGCCGCTTCCGCTCAGGCGATGCGCCGGAATCATCAAGGCATTGATGTCGAACATGTCCTGCTCGCCCTGCTCGAACAGGAGGGGGGCCTGGCCGGACCATTGTTGGAACAGGCCGGTGTCTCGCAGGCTGCCGTACGGAAGGCGGCGGAGCAGGCCCTGGCGAAAGTTCCTCAGGTGCAGGGCTCTGGAGCCGGCCCCGGCCAGATCCACCTGACCGCGCGGTTCTCTCAGGTCCTGACCCGCGCCGAGCAGGAGATGCAGGCCTTACGCGATGAGTACATGAGTGTGGAGCATGTCCTCCTCGCCATGGCCGAGGAGGGTACGATCTTTAAGCGTCTGGGACTGACGCGGGATCGGCTGTTGTCGGCTCTCCAACAGGTCAGAGGAAGCCAGCGTGTCACCAGCCAGGATCCCGAGGGAACCTACCAGGCGTTGGAAAAATACGGTCGCGACCTGACGAGACTGGCCGGCCAAGGCAAGCTGGACCCGGTGATCGGACGGGATGAAGAAATCCGCAGAGTGATTCAGATTTTGTCTCGCCGGACGAAGAATAATCCGGTGCTCATCGGTGAGCCGGGCGTCGGTAAGACTGCGATCGTCGAGGGGCTGGCACAGCGGATCGTGAAAGGAGACGTGCCCGAAGGACTGAAACAAAAGCGGGTGGTCGTTCTAGATATGGGCGCGCTGGTGGCCGGGGCCAAGTTTCGCGGCGAGTTCGAGGAACGGCTCAAAGCGGTGCTCAAGGAAATCCAAACAGCTCAAGGCCAGGTCTTGCTGTTCATCGATGAGTTGCACACGGTCGTGGGAGCCGGCGCGGCAGAAGGAGCGATGGACGCGGCGAACCTCCTCAAGCCCATGCTGTCCAGGGGCGAGCTGCATTTGATCGGCGCGACCACGCTGGATGAATACCGCAAACACATCGAGAAAGACGCAGCGTTGGAACGGCGTTTTCAGCCGGTGATGGTGGACCAGCCGTCGGTCGAGGACACCATCTCCATCCTCCGCGGCCTGAAAGAACGCTACGAAGTGCATCATGGAGTGCAAATCAAGGACGCGGCGTTGGTCGCAGCCGCGAAACTGTCTCACCGCTACATCAGCGATCGGTTCTTGCCCGACAAAGCCATTGACCTGGTGGACGAAGCAGCGGCCCGGTTGCGAACGGAGATCGACAGTCTTCCGGTCGAGCTGGATGAAGTCTCCCGCAAGGTGATGCAGCTGGAAATCGAACGCGAAGCTCTCCGCAAGGAGACCGACGCCGGCAGTCGGGCGCGCCTTGAGGCACTCGAACAAGAGTTGACGGAAAAGAACCGAGACCTCGCGGCGCTCAAGGCTCGATGGGAAGATGAGAAAGCCTCTGTGGGTCGCCTGCGGAAATTCCGGCAGCAGATCGAGGGCGTGAAGCAAGAGATTGACCGGGCCGAGCGGGCCTATGACCTGAACCGCGTCGCGGAGTTGCGGTATGGGGAGCTACCTCGCCTGGAACGGGAACTGGCAGCCGAGGAGCAACAGCTCGTCAAAAAGCAGGGGGAAAGCCGGCTCTTGAAAGAGAAAGTCGATGAGGAAGACATCGCGCTGGTTGTCAGCCGCTGGACGGGCATCCCCGTCAGCCGGCTGATGGAAGGTGAGATGGACAAACTGCTTCGGCTAGAAGAGCTCCTTCACAAGCGCGTCGTGGGGCAGGACGAAGCGGTGAAAGCGGTGGCGGACGCGGTGCTGCGCGCGAGGTCCGGCATCAAGGACCCGAACAGGCCGATCGGCTCGTTTCTGTTCCTGGGTCCCACAGGAGTCGGAAAGACCGAGTTGGCGCGGGCTCTCGCGGCCACCCTGTTCGACGATGAGGCCAACCTGATCCGGATCGACATGTCGGAGTACATGGAGAAACATACGGTAGCCCGACTGATCGGGGCTCCTCCGGGATATGTCGGGTATGAAGAAGGAGGTCAGCTCACGGAAGCAGTGAGGCGTCGCCCCTTTTCCGTCATCTTGTTCGACGAAATCGAGAAAGCACATCACGATGTGTTCAACATCCTACTCCAGGTATTGGATGACGGCCGATTGACGGATTCGCAAGGTCGCACCGTGGATTTCAAGAACACGGTCTTGATCATGACCTCGAATATCGGTAGCCAGCACATTCTGGAAGCGCAACAGCAGCGAGCGTCCTATGAAGAAATGCGGAAGCTCGTGCTCGGGGAGCTCCGGCGGCACTTCCGCCCGGAGTTTCTGAACCGAGTCGATGAAACAGTGGTCTTTCACCCGCTCACGGGGAGGCATCTGGAGCAAATCGTGGAGATCCAGCTTGCCAAGCTGCGTGATCGCTTGGCTGAACGACGGATTCGGCTGGTGCTCACACCGGCGGCCACGGCCAACCTCGCAGAACGCGGGTATGATCCGGTCTATGGTGCCCGTCCGCTCAAGAGACTTATTCAACAGGATATTGAGACGCCCATCGCCCGTCTGCTGGTGAAAGGTGAGCTGCGGGACGGGGATACGGCCAGGCTCGACCTCAAGAAGGGGCAGATCGTGGTCGTGCCGACGGTGGAGGCACGCGCGGATTGAAAGGTTTTCCGCACAAAGGCGGCTTGACATCTTGGCATTCGGTCTTATCTAGGTCTTGGATATGAGAGCGGATGACAACCGAAACCTGGGGACTTGACTGAGCCAGAGTTATGATTATCTCTGCCCTAGCGCTGAATGGATGAGCGCTGGCAGACCATAGATCAAGATAAGGAGGGAGTACCATGACGTTAGCGACCTATACTCCATTTGATGTGGACAAGTTTCTGAGTGATGCGCTTCGCACGGTAGGTGTGGAGGCGGGCTGGGCTCCGGCCTGCAATGCCTACGAGGACGAGCAAGGCTTTTGGATCCAGGCTGCCCTGCCTGGCATGGAGCGGAAAGACATCGACATTAGTGTGGAAGACGGCCTGTTGACCCTGAAGGGTGAACACAAAGAGGACACTTCGGAGTCTCAGCGAACCTACTTCCTACGAGAAATCGGTTCTGGACCGTTTTCCCGTTCGTTCAGGCTTCCGACCAATGTCGATGCGAGCAAGGCGTCGGCGACCTATAAGGATGGAGTCCTGACCATCGGACTTCCGAAGCGAGAGGAAGCAAAGCCGCGCCGGATCACGATCGAAACGGCATAACCACGGACGCACAAGCGCGGGCCGCCGGTGACCAACCGGCGGCCCTTGTCGTTTCTAGCCAATTGTCACGGCCCCGCCGTGCACATCGTCGTCCCCTCCGCTCATCCGGCGCTTTTGCACTCGCCATTCAGTCGGAGAGATTTCCAATAAATGGCCCTTCATGGTGAGGAAGGCACCATGTTTCACAAGCACCCGATCGGGGGCCTTCAGAGCGATTTCCAAAACTATTGTGTCGGACTCCGTATGTTTGAGCATGAGGCTGGAGGGCGTTCTGGTCAGCTCGTGCGCTCGACGTTCATTGAACGACATCGTGCTGTCTACCAGCTTCGCGCACACTCGGCCACCCTCGTCAAACACCACAAAGTTCACCATCAACGGTCCTTCAGGTTTCCGAATCGAGACTGTCAGTTGCGGCACTCCCTCCACCTCCACTGTGCCGTCGGTATTGCGATACAGATTCGAACCGATCTCGATATCCATCTCCTTAGCTCGTGAAAGTCGCTCGATCGTTGCGTGTCGTCAACTCGCTAACCCTTCCCATATGTCATTCAACCCCCAGCCCAGGAGTGGTGCGGCGAAGCCGCCCATTTTCCTGTGCGCAACTTGAGAGACCCTTGGAAAATGTTGCGAGCGTCGGTCGTGCGATCATGATTGCCCCTCCAACGAGCAAGAATACTTCTACGGCTTCCTGATCCGGGCCAGGATAAGCGCGACGCAGCCGCCCAGGAGGCCTCCTCCCATAACGGCCGTGAACAACTCGACCAGTTTGACCTCCCAGAGGGATCCCTGGGCCTGCATGACCTCGCGAATTCCTCCCTGGAGCATAATGATCGAGAGGGCCATCGTCGCGCCGACCACGAACCACCAGGAGAAGATTTTTAAGGACTTCATCACCCAACTTGCCTCCGGCAGAAGGCCGAGGTTTAGGTTGAGGGTCAGGGCAGTGTTTAGTTCTGAGTTCTTAGTGCTGAGTGAAAACTCACAACTCAGAACTCACAACTCAGCCTGTGCTTCAACCTCGAAATCACAACTCGCTGCGCCGGTCCAGGCAGCGATATTGAATGGCCTCAGCCAGATGCATCGTGTCGATCTGATCCGAGCCGGCCAGGTCGGCAATGGTGCGCGCCACTCGAAGGATACGGCCGTAGGCCCGCGCCGACAGCCCCAGTCGAGTCATCGCCTGCTCAATAAGAGTACGACCGGCCGTATCGATCGGACAATACTTCTTGACGTGCCTGGGCTTCAATTGAGCATTACTGTAGAGCCGGTCCTTCCGATAGCGGGCGGCCTGACGCGCGCGGGCAGCCGTCACGCGAGCGCGAATCGCCGAGGTTGGTTCCTGCTGCCCCTCCCCGCCCAGCTCCCGGACCGGCACAGGGGGGACCTCAAGATGGATATCCAGACGATCGAGGAGTGGCCCTGATATTCGAGCGCGGTACCGCCGGATCTGCTGCGGGGTGCAGAGGCATTCACGAGTCCGATCCCCATAGTACCCGCAAGGGCAGGGATTCATAGCAGCGACCAGCATCACACGAGCCGGATATCGCAATGAGGCGCTGACCCGCGTGAGTATGACCGTCCCATCTTCCAGCGGTTGCCTGAGCCCCTCGAGGACGTGCCGCTTGAACTCCGGAATTTCATCCAGAAACAACACCCCATGATGGGCCAGAGAGACTTCGCCCGGCCGAGGGACCGCACCTCCACCGATCAGACCGGCATCGGAGATGCTGTGATGGGGAGCGCGGAAGGGGCGAGTCGTAATCAGCGGTGGTCCATGACTCAACAGCCCTGCCACACTGTGTACGCGCGTCGTTTCAATCGCCTCCTCCGGTTCCATCGGCGGCAGGATCCCGGAGAGGCGTCGAGCCAACATGGTTTTTCCAGACCCCGGCGGACCGATCATCAAGACATTGTGCCCACCGGCGGCCGCCACTTCGAGCGCTCGCTTGGCATGTTCCTGTCCTTTGACATCAGCAAAGTCTTCTTCATCGGTAGTCGGCGAGGCAAACAGCGCCCGATGGTCGACCACTGCCGGAGGGATCGCACGCGTGCCCTGTAAGAATTCCACCGCCTCAGGCAGCGTGTGCACCGGATAGGCCTGTACACCTTCCACCACCGCCGCTTCTGGCGCGTTGTCGGCTGGGAGGATCAACTCATACGTTTTCCGACAGACCATCCCGATCGACAGCGCGCCGGCAACCGGTTTGACCCGACCGTCCAGCGAAAGCTCGCCAACCAACACACGGTCCCGCACGGCCTCGGCCGGGAGTAGTTCCTGTGCCACGAGAATGCCGACCGCAATGGCCAGGTCATAGCCTGAGCCTTCCTTCTTGAGATCGGCCGGCGCAAGGTTGACCGTAATCTTCTTGACCGGAAACGAGAACCCCGTGTTTTTGAGCGAGGCGCGGACCCGGTCGCGACTCTCGCGCACAGTGGCATCCGGAAGTCCGACCACTGAAAACTGCGGCAAGCCGCCTCCGATATCCACCTCGACTTCAACCACATGCGCATCGAGTCCCACTAACGCGGCGCTCAAGATCTTGGCCAGCATAGAAAACTCAGCTTATAGCTGGTAGCAAATGGCGCACAGCTTTTTGCGTCCATCGCGCCTGCGCGCTGACCTGCCCGCCGCACGGCTCCGGCAGGCGGGAGCGCTTCGGCGCGCAAGCGCGTCAGTAGCGTCTGTCGTGTGCCGCGTCTTTCGCGATAGACGCAACGACGCAAGAGACGCGATGACGCTATAGACGCTACCGCTGTTTGCTACTGGTTAGGCGGTGCGGATTATAGGCGGACCACTGCAGGTTTTCAACACAGAGTTCGGACATTATGTATAATACGCCCCATGCTTCCTTGGACTCTGCTAGTGGAATACCTCGATTCCAGCTGCGATCCTCTCTTTGGCCTGTTGAGTAATCAGCGTGACATTCGGATGACTGACCGGCGAGCGGTCCGCCTGCTCCTCCTGGCCTGTGCCGTGTTTCTCGTCTCAGCACCTTTCACCCTCGCACAAGAAACTTCACATGAGACAGGCACATGGCAATCCATGGCCTCTGCCCCGAGCATGCGAACGGAGGTCGTCGGAGCGGCCCTAGGGGGCAAGGTCTATGTCATGGGCGGATTCAACGAACCAAGCCTTACCAGCATCATGAATCTAGCCGTGAGCGATGCAGTAGAGGAGTATGACTCTTCCACCAACCGATGGACAACCAAAGCGCTGCTGCCGATTGGCCTCCACCACGCCGGGGCTGCTTCCGTTGGGGGACGCCTCTACATCATCGGCGGCTTTACGAAGTCGTTGTTCTCTGTCTGGCAGCCGGTGGCGAGTGTCTATATATACAATCCCGAGACTGATTCATGGACGGAACGAGCACCCATGCCCACAAAACGCGGGGCCCTCGCGGTGGCTGAGCTTGGTGGAAAGCTCGTCGCGATCGGCGGCTACGACGGCTCCGGTAATTCCAGTGCGGTCGAGGTGTATGATCCGGCCGCGAATAGTTGGAGCACAAAGGCCCCACTTCCCACCGCGCGCGACCACCTTGCGGTCGCCACGGTGGGGACGCAGATCTACGCAATCGGTGGACGCCTGAATCGGGACTATGCCCGCAACTTGGCGGTCACCGAGTCCTATGATTCTGTTGCCGACCGGTGGACGCGGGTGGCTGACCTTCCGACGCCACGGAGCGGGATCGCGGCGGCGGTTGTCCGGGAGGTGATCTATGTCTTCGGCGGAGAAGCGCCTGAAGGGACTTTTCAAGTCACCGAGGCTTATTCGCCTGGGACTGATCGCTGGCGAACGATGACGCCCATGCCGACCGGACGTCACGGATTAGCTTCGGCTGTGGTCAATGACCGCGTGTACGTGATCAGTGGCGGTCCAAGGCCGGGAGGATCCTTCTCCAACGTCAACGAAATGTTTGTCCCCCCGAGTACGCACACAGGAGCCCGGGAAAAGACCCGCGCTTCGCCTACACAGGTGGGGACTATTATGGCCCTGCTTGCTGCGTTTGGGGATGGCGGCGCGCTCCCGGCGGAATCCAGTCCGGAGGCGAATCGGCTGATCAAGGCGCTCATCCAGTTTCAAGCCGCGTTCATGAAGAGCACAAGCCCGGCTGTTCAGCGGCTTCTAACGGAAGCCTTGACCGAACACCTTGGCGAACGCGCCCAGGCGGCGGCCGACTCGTTCCGAGCCGACGGCTGGAATTCCCAAGCGTTGGAAGCAGTGGTCACCTACGTGGCAATGCACTCCGTGTGGGATCAACCTGGGTTGGAGGAGGGATTGCAGGCCTATAATATCGGGCGGAACGATTTCGACCTGCTCGCGCAGACGTTCCTGACCGCGCGTGCGACGCTCGGCGCAAGGGGGCAGGATTTTCATACTGTGTATGCGTCGCGTCGGCGCGACATGCCTGGCGCTAGGTCTACGGGTCCGTAGCGTCAATTGCGTCTATAGCGTGAAGCGTCGATTGCGTCCATAGCGTACAGCGTCTTTCGCGACAGACCCGTCCGCCGGAAGCCTCTGGAGGGCGGGCGCAACCAACCCTTCGACAACGCTCAGGGTGGTGAGCGGCTTGCGGCGAGCTCAGCCGAGCCTGTCGAACCACGCACCACGCAACAGACGCTACAGACGCAATGACGCGAAGGACGCAAGCGACGCTACTGACGCATTGGCGCGATTGACGTGAGGGACGCCGCACTGGTGCGGCGCGCGAAAAAGGAGGTCGCGATGGCAACAAAAGCCTATATTCTGATCAAAGTGAAGGCAGGCAAGACCAAGGACGTCATTAAGGCGATCAAGAAGATCGCCGGTGTCGAGCAAGCGCATCCCTGCTTCGGGCAGCCGGATATATTTAGCTTTGTCAATGTCGCGGATGAAAAGGCGCTCTCGGATGTGGTGATCACCAAGATTCACACCATTGAAGGTGTGGAGGAAACGGACACCCACATCGTCGCGGAGACATAAAGACAGGCGAGAGGCACAGGGCGAGTTTAGTAGTGATGAGTGATGAGTCGGTAGCGCGAGGCCAGCGGGGATTTTAGAAGTTCTGAGTGCTGAGTGCCGAGTGCTGAGTTCTTAGTTTAGGAGCTTAGATCCAAGCCCTGCGCTATGAACTCATTACTCATAACTCGCAACTCATCACTGTTTTTACCCTCGCGCCCCTCGCTCCTAGCCAAGTCTCACTGCCTTTCCGGTCGCTGCTGATTGGTAGCAAGCATCCGCGATTTCCACCGCTCGTTGACCATCCAGGCCGGTGATCGGCATGGGAGCCCCGCGTCCAAGCGCGTCAAGAAACGCCTGTAAGGTCGCGACGATCGTGGGACGATCCTCCAGCGTCTTTTCATCGAGCGCGTTGCCCGAGGAGATTTTGGAGAGGCGATGGCGGACCCAATCCGCGATCAACTGTCCGTCCACCCCTACCCACTCGGCTCGACTGACTCGTCCTGCGGAGACGCGCGAGACGTCCACGATACAGGGCAGACCGCCGGCGGTCCAGAGACTGACCAAGGCCCTGGACTCCGGTTGCTTCGGTGTAGAACCGTCCATGTCGCACCGGACTTCGACCACTTCTTCACCGGTGAGAAAACGGACCAGATCCAGAAGATGAATCCCGATCTCAAGGAGCACCCCTCGTCCCGCATAGTCCGCTGGAGTTCGTGTGAGCTCCCTGCGCGGCTCTATGCGATTCGTGAGCACCAAGTATTGTCTCGGTCCCACAGAAGCCAGCTCGGCCTTGAGCGCAGATACGGCGCTGTCGAACCGCAGCGTCTGGGCTGTCATGAGCGGTGTGCCGTAAGATTCGGCCGCCCGCACCATTTCACGCGCTTCAGCGCCGCTCGGCGCAAGAGGCTTCTCAATAAGGACCGGCTTCCTGGCATGGACTGCGTCGAGGCAAATCGGGAGGGTTGCTGATGGTGGGGTGGCCACCACGACCGCTTCGACGTTGGAGTCAGCGATGAGGTCATGGTAGTCCTGATAGAATTTGACGGAGTGATCGGCGGCGAATGCCGAACCCTGAGCGGCGGTACGGCGGCAGACTGCCACGAGGCGTGCATTGGGCAGAGGCTCCAAGAGATGCCTGGCATAGCGCATCCCATGCCGCCCCAATCCGATGAGTCCGATCCCTATCGGGGCCAAAGCCGCGCCTTCACTCCGTACCACATAGGAAGTCCCGGTCCGTTCCATGGTACGGACCACTCCTGGAAACCCCGTTCTCCGACAGAGAAACGGGGTAAAGCCGTGGTACAGGGTTCATCCAATACCAGTTGCCGGTTCGCACATAAACAAAGAGGCCGTGCTGGGCAGCGCGGCCTCTTGCTGCGACTTGCTGGAGGTCTTCAGATCGTGTCCTGGTTAGTGGCGCCGGCCGCCGTGCTCCGAGCCCCCTCCCCCGCCGCGGCCGCCTCCGCCTCCCCAGGAGCGGTCCCGTCTTTCCTGAGGCTTGGCTTCATTAACAACCAGCGTTCTGCCCTCATGCTGGGTCCCGTTCAGAGCCGAGATCGCTTTCTGAGCCTCCTCCGATGTCGCCATTTCCACGAATCCGAACCCACGTGATTGACCGGTATATCGATCTGTAATCACTTTGGCTGAGGAGACCGCGCCGTATTGTGCGAAGAGTTCTTGGAGCGTCTGATCCGTCACCTGATACGATAAGCTGCCCACATACAGTTTGTTCCCCACGGTGCCCTCCCTTGATCGGTCATACCAGACATCCTCGGGCCTTCCGGCCTGATATTGACATAATTGTAGCCCCGCATGTCCAGCAGGTCAACCTTCGCCGGTTCGGCCCTTAAGCTTGCCTCACCGGCTCCTACAAAGGGGGCCAGCCCCCTTGTACGATCCCCACGAAGAGGGCATACCCTCTTCGAAACTCCCCGGGTGGAGGTTTTGAACCTCCACCCGTCGCGGTTTGATTGACAACCCCTCGGAGCGGTCGGTATAGTACGCCTCCCTGCGCGCATATCGCACGCTCAAACACAACGACCATGCCTGATCGGGTATCGCCTTTCACGCTCGAGCAAATCGGCACGACTGCCGTCCGTTTTCCAAGCGGAGCCCCGATTCCATCCATCACGGACTCGTCCGCCGATCCCTATGCACGGACTCGCATATCGAAGGACGCACAAGTGGAGGGCGTGCTCTTCTGGCCGCAGGAAAAGAAGACCTATCCGAGCCTGGTATTGCTGCACGAGAAGTGGGGACTGAACGCGCAGATCAAAAACTTGGCGAACCGGCTCGCGTGTGAAGGTTATACGGTGATCGTGCCGAATCTGTACGGAAGACTGGGGGGAATGGTGACCGCGAACGAAGAAGTCGCGGGGTCGCTGATGAGTCGGCTGAACGAGACCCTGGTGATGCAGGACATCAATTCCTGCTGTGAGTTCCTCAACACGCGCGATCACGCGAAACGAAATGTGTATGGCGTCATCGGATTCGGCATGAGCGGCGCCTTGGCCATTCGGTTCGCCTGCCAGCGGAAACGGTTACGTGGCGCGGTGGCCTTTTACGGGAAGATGATCGCTTCACCCACGGGGCTCAAGGATCTCTGTTGTCCTGTCCTCTATCATCAGGCCGGTGCCGATGAGTGGGTGACCGCCGAAGAAGTCGAGCAACTGCGCCAGGCGGCCAAGGAGTACGGAAAACAGGTGGAAATCCGGACCTACGACGGCATGCCTCACGCCTTTTGCAACGAGATGCGCAAAGACGTCTATCGTCCCGAGGCCGCTCAGATGGCCTGGGAGGCCACGCTGGCATTTCTCAGCGACTGCTTCAAAGCCGACCGGTGACAGCAGACCCGCCCGTCGATTGCGTCTATCGCGTCCATCGCGTCGGTTTCAGTTATGAGTGCTGAGCAATGAGTGCTGAGTAGTTGGTTTCAGGGCATTGGTTTTTGCCCCGTGCTAACAACTCAGAACTCATTACTCACAACTCAGCACTGTCCCGACCCTTGGCGCAACAGACGCCGCACGCGATAGACGCAACGGACGCCCCTAGCCCCTGTGCCCATTGAGATTTTGGAGAAGATGCCGCAGAATGAAAACAAATGGCACGAAGGCTTCGAATTTCATCCGCGCCACGCACAGCAGTTGCGCCAGCCGTCGTAGCCTCGCTGCTTGCGCTGCAGGCCGCAGGAGTGGGATTGCCAACTCCGGTCATGGAGCTGCCGAACTTCCCGAGCATACTACGCTCGCAGGCCCACAATTTGGCTTCTGTCACCTCAGATGCTGAGGCCTTGGCGCTCTTTTCCACTCGCCTAAGCCCGCTCCTCGACCTCAAAGACGCAATGGTGGCCCTCACCGATCAATCCACGGCGAGCAAGGGCACTGATGGGGCCACGTCTTCCGACCTGACCAAGGCTGCGGTTCGGTTGACCGGTGAAATGGCTGCATGGCGACTAGCGGCTGCGGTCAAAGAGGCGGTCAACGCAGAGGATGCAACCGCCTTACAGACTATCCGGCAAGAAGTGATGCCGCAGCAAACCTGGCTGCTCGAAGGAAAGCAGCGCGCATTCCTCCGACAGATGCTGATGCAGAGCGCGGTGCTGACCTCGATCCAGGCCACTGATGTCCAGGAAGCCGACACACCGGCTGGATACGAAGAATACGCAGCATACCTGGACCGGACGTATCCCCGATTCATCGGTCCGGACCCGTCCTGGCTCGCAATGGCTGAGAAGGACGGACCAGCCGGCCTGCGCCGGCGCTTAATGGAGTTTTGGGAGCGCACGCCACAGAGCAATATTGATAATGTTGATAAAGAGAAGCTTGCGGCTCGGTACTTTCACATCAGGCTTCGCCCCGTGCTTGTTGCGCATCTGACCGCGCTGGCGATCCGCGCCGAAGCAGAGGCTGAGCAGCGGGCTCGCGAGGAATGGCTCCGCTTGCGTTCATGGCAAGACCGGCTGCGGGAGAGGAAAGGACTCGCGCGTCTTTGCGGGACTTGGCAGTGGACGGTGCATAACCATAAGAACCATCAGGAACACAAGATGGTTCTTTCCTTCCTTCCTCCAGATGTCCCTTCTCCAGACGGGCCGCGACCAACCAAAATTGTGGTATTGGGGGATGCCGTCTATCTTCGTTGGGAATTTCAGGGAGGGTTTCAGGAAGATAGCTTGCTGTTCACGGGAGGGAGCCAGCGACTTGAAGGCACCTTCACGAATTCAGCAGGAGCATGGGGATCCATCACCGGTAAACGCGCCGCCGCCTGTACGCGTCATTAGCGTCCTCTGCGTCTGTAGCGTGCCGCGTGCGGCGTCTTTCGCGCCTGCGCGCCAGAGCGCTTCGGCGCGCGTCGGCGCGAGAGACGCGACGGACGCAATCGACGCAAAAGACGCAACGTGCGAGGTGTGATCTAGTTCACACCTCTTTTGCGCCCAATAGAGTATAATTAGGCGTCAATGGCGTCTCTTGCGTCAGTAGCGTGTAAAGCGTTGATAGCGTCTGTAGCGCAAAAGACGCCGGACGCGATAGACGCAAGAGACGCAACAGACGCTAAAGACGCAATGACCCTTCGACAACGCTCAGGGTGGTGAGCGGCTTGCGGCGAGCTCAGCCGAGCCTGTCGAACCACGCAAAGGACGCGCCTGCGCGCTGCAGCGCTCTGGCGCGCAAGCGGGAAAGACGCCATGGCGCGCGTACTCGTTATCGACGACGAAGAACAGGTCGTAAAGCTGATCCGGGAAGTGCTCGAGGGAGCCGGCCATGAGATCGTGGAAGCTCGCAACGGCCGAGAAGGAATGAAACTGTACGAGGCGAAACCTACCGATTTGGTGATTACAGATCTGGTGATGCCGGAGCAGGAAGGCCTGGAGACGATCACGGCATTACGACGTCAATACCCCGCAGTCAAGATCATTGCCATTTCCGGAGCCCAGCAGAAACTCGACCTTGACCTCCTCTATGTCGCTGAAAAACTCGGCGCCCTACGCACCTTGGAAAAGCCGTTCGACATACACAAGATGGCAGATCTTGTGAAGGAATTGTTACAAAACAAGCCCTAAAGCGCGTCCGTTGCGTCAGTAGCGTCGTTAGCGTTTGTAGCGCAAAAGACCCGTCCGCCGGAGCTCTCCGCCGAAGGCTCCGGTCCGCAGGCGGAAGCCTCTGGAGGGCGGGCGCCGGACGCGAGGGACGCAACAGACGCCATAGACGCCTCACGCATTCGACGCCGGACGCGATAGACGCTAGAGACGCGATAGACGCGTTGATCGCCTCAATTCCTCAACGACCGTTCTCCCAACACGATTACCGAAATGGTCCTGAAGAGGATCCGCAGATCCAGCGCCGTAGACATATTCTTGGCGTAATAGAGGTCGTACTCCAATTTCCTGACGGCATCCCCCAGCGACCTTCCATAGGGGTAATTCACCTGAGCCCAGCCGGTAATGCCGGGCTTCACCACGTGTCGAACCGAATAGTATGGAATCTTCTCCTTATACTCATTGACCAGAATGTCCCATTCAGCCCGCGGGCCGATGAAACTCATTTCTCCCTTCAGCACATTCCACATCTGCGGGATCTCATCAATCCGCAAGAAACGGAGGATTCTCCCGACCCTGGTGATGCGAGGGTCTCGCTCCGCCGTATAGGGGGACCGCGCATCGCTGCCGATTGCCATCGTCCGCAACTTCACGGCCCCAAACAGCTGTTCATCCTGCCCCACCCGCGTCTGCAGGAAAAACACCGGACCACGCGACTCCAGCTTGATCAGCAATGCCGCGACCAACAGAATGGGGCTTGCCAGAATGAATCCCGCCATCGCGCAGGCGATATCCGTGAGCCGTTTGACGCGCTGGAACGCGTGATGATGGAGAATGAGAAATCCCGGCGCAAAGACGAACCACGATCCTCGCGCGTACTCCAGGAGAACTCGCCCTGTCAACTCCTCACCCAGAGTCAGGAGATCGGAGACAAACACGCCATCCATTCGGCATTGCAACGTCGCCTGAATCAAGCGATCCTGCTTCCGTCCTGCAATGGCCACGACGATGCCGTGCACGCCGTAATTTCTGGCGAGCGACACCAGATCCTTTGAGCTGCCCAACACTTCGTACTCGCCGATCGGATTGGTCCGTTTGGCGGGATCGTCATCCACAAACCCGACGATAATGTACTCCGACCCGAATTGTTGCAGAATCCCCAAAGCCGCCCGCCCGGCCTCTCCAGCCCCTACGATCAGGACCCGCTTGGGAACAAGCAGCTCCTGACGTAATCGCCAGAAGTTGATCCGCCAGAGAAACAGCAATGGGATCGCGAGCAGCAGCTGAATGAAGAACACCCCACGGGGGAACTTGACCCCTGGGAACAGATAAAAGAGACCGGAGAGCCCCAGGCCGGCCACCAGCACAGCACCGACCACAAGTGTCATGGTTAAGGCCTTGTGGGTCCGGTAATTTGTCTGGATCTCGTACAGATCGAACGCAGCCAGCGCAAGGAGATACGGCACCAGGCTGAGGAAGACCGAGGGGAAGAAGTCCCCCGCCTCGGGTCCCGCCTTCCACCACCAATATTCCATGCCGAGGGTGAAGGCGCCCAGCAGAATGAGAGCATCTCCCGCCAGCAGGAATCCTTGGTACTTCCATGACCCGGTCCGATACATATTCGTCTCTTGCGTCTATAGCGTCAGTTGCGTGGTGCGTCCGTCGCGTCTATAGCGTCTATAGCGTCAGTTGCGTCCTGCGTCCGTCGCGTCAGTAGCGTCTATAGCGTCATTGCGTCAGCACCCATTGCATCCTGGTGCATCCTGGGGCAATGGGTCCCGGTCGTCGCGTCGTCGCGATAGCGCGATCGACACACCTCACTCCTCACCCCTTACCCCTCACTCACGACCCTCTGGAAAACAGCCCGGAACCGCTGGATCGCAAACTTCTTATCCAGGCAGGCCTCAAAGTATCGC
>VBOJ01000085.1 GCA_005877775.1 Nitrospirota bacterium
CCTTATACTCTTTGAACTCCTCATGACGGAGGGTCGGACCTTTCTCATCGAAGACCACCGCCAGGCAATCCGGCTGATGCTCGCGCAGGACCTTCATGAGCATGGTCGTGAACCCGTAGATGGCGTTTGTCTGCAAGCCCTTGGAGTTCGACAGCGAAGGCAGCGCAAAGAAGGCCCGGTAGATATAGGCGCTGCCGTCAATGAGGTAGAGGGTGGGCATGGCCAAGTTAAAAGTAAAAGGGCAAAGGTAAAAAGTGAGGGTTGTTTCCGGCTGTAAATTTTTACTTTCTACTTTTTACTTGTCGTCCGCGACCGTCAGCGGCGGTTGGCCGAATTTTTGCCGTATGGCATTGATCGTCTTGAGCACTGTGGGCTGGCCAACGAGCTTGCTCTCCAGACGACGCTTGCCGGGAAAGTCCATCAGGGACAGGCCGATCAGCATCGTCAGGAGGCCCTGGCCAGGCAGGAACAGCATGGCCACGCCGGCCAAAAAAAACACGACCCCCACGACATTCTTCAGAATCAGTCCAACCCATCGGAGCACCGGATGATGCTCTTTCATCCAGGTCCGCGGGTACCGCACGTCGAAGTACTGAGGAGGAAGTCTGACCAGGATGAATGGAATGACGATCAAGCTACCAATGAAGCCGACGATCGAGAGGACGAACAGGCTCCACAGAATTTCCTTAGAAAATAGTGCCTCCATCGGGCGGGCATCCTAACACGCACACGGACACCAAACAAGCAGGGTTCCGGTTTACGCGAGCACGGTGCCAGGCTATAATCCGGTGCTGTGAAGCCGCTCTTCCTGACCGGAGAAGATCTGACGTTACGCTCGTTCTACGAGGTCGTCCTGGACAAACGGCCGGTCCGGGTCTCTCCTATCGCCACAAGACGGATGGCGGCGGCATATCGAGTGGTCAAGCGTGTTGCGGCCCGAGCCGATCCGGTCTACGGCGTGACGACCGGGTTCGGGAAGCTGGCCGATCAACGCATTTCGCCATCCGACATCGAGCAACTACAGCTCAATCTAGTCCGCAGCCACGCCGCCGGCGTAGGCGAGCCGCTGACGCGGGAGGAAACGAGGGGAGTCCTCCTCCTCCGCGCCAACGTGCTGGCGCGAGGCCACAGCGGCGTGCGCGCACTGATCGTCGAATATCTGCTCACGCTCCTCAATCGCGACGTGCTCCCGGTGATCCCTTGCCGGGGATCGGTCGGGGCGAGCGGTGATCTGGCACCGCTGGCGCATCTGGCGCTGATTCTTATCGGCGAGGGTGAGGCGTTCGTCGGCACGAGCCGGCGATCAGGCCGAGCCGCCCTTGCGCGCGTTGGCTTGACGCCCCTACACTTGGAAGCGAAGGAAGGTTTGTCGCTCTTGAATGGAACCCAGGCGATGCTCGCGTTGGGGCTCCTGGCCCTGCGCCGATGCGAGCTGCTGGTTGATGCAGCCGACATCGCCGGCGCCCTGTCGTTGGAGGCACTCAAGGGAACCCCGGTCGCCTTCGATCCTCGGATTCACCGGCTTCGTCCCTACCGTGGCCAGGCGGCAGTCGCCTCCAACCTGCGCGCGCTGGTCGCAGGCAGTGAGATCCGGGCTTCGCATGTGCATTGTCCTCGCGTCCAGGATGCCTATAGCCTGCGGTGCATGCCGCAGGTCCACGGAGCGGTCCGCGACGCGCTGGATTACGTGCGCAGCACGCTCTGCATCGAGATGAACAGCGTGACCGACAACCCACTCGTGTTTCCGGAACGCGAAGAAGTGCTCTCTGGCGGGAACTTCCATGGGCAACCGCTGGGGTTGGTGCTGGATCATCTGGCGATCGCGATGACGGAGTTGGCCAGCATCTCCGAACGCCGCATCGAGCGATTGATTAACCCCGAATACGGCGACCTCCCCCCATTTCTCAGCCCGCATCCGGGGCTGAACTCCGGGTTCATGCTGGCTCAAGTCACGGCGGCGGCGCTGGCTTCTGAAAACAAGGTCCTCTCCCATCCGGCTTCGGTGGATTCCATTCCGACCTCCGGAAACCAGGAGGACCACGTCAGCATGGGCATGGGGTCAGCCCTCAAACTCAGGCAGATCCTGTCCAACGCCGAACACATCCTGGCCATCGAACTGCTCTGCGCTGCCCAAGGGGTGGACTTCCATCGTCCGTTACGGGCGGGGGCCGGCAGTCGCCAGACCATGAAGCTGATTCGCCAGCGGGTCGCGCATCTCGATCAAGACCGTGTACTGGCCCCTGATATCGAACGCATTCGTGCCCTGGTGGCAAGCGGAGTCTTGACCACCGTCCTATCCACCTCCAGACACACATAGAGGAGTCTGTCATGATCCTTTTCCTTGGCTCTGACACCCACCGCACGGGGACGACCTTCGCCGGTGTGGCTTTGGTCGTCTCGGCTCTCGTACTCATCAGCCTCCCGTGGGTGACCTCTGCCTCCGCAGCCGAGCCATCACCTCCTCCTGCGACCGCGACGCCGCCCGCCGGCCAAGAGCTCCAGGTCGAGGTCACGAAAAAAGGGCTGGGGAAGGAGGTCTCGATCAAAAGAGGCAACAAGGAGTGGTTCATGCTGATCGAAGTGACACCGGAGAATACCGTGGTGGTCCGACAAGAAAAAGAAAACGAGACCTACCTGCTTGACGAAAGCGAAACGCACGATCGCCCCATGACCAAAGGGGAGGTGGACGTGGCGATCGAGGATTTTATCAACAGCGTCAAGACACAGGTGAACCGCAAGTGAACAGGCCCATTCGCGCGCCGCGCGGCAAGACCTTGACCTGCAAAGGGTGGGCGCAGGAAGCAGCCCTCCGTATGCTGATGAATAACCTGGACGACGAGGTCGCCGAAAAACCAGGCGAGCTGATCGTCTACGGCGGTGCGGGCAAGGCGGCGCGGAATTGGGACGCGTACGCCGCAATCGTCCGTGAGTTGACCGCGCTGGAGGGAGATCAGACCCTACTGGTTCAGTCTGGCAAGCCGGTAGGCGTGCTCCGAACCCACGAATTCGCACCGAGAGTGCTGATCGCCAACGCGAACCTCGTCGGGCAGTGGGCCACCTGGGACGAGTTTCGCCGTTTAGAAGCACTCGGGTTGATCATGTATGGACAGATGACCGCCGGGTCCTGGATGTACATCGGCACGCAGGGCATCGTCCAGGGCACCTATGAAACCTTTGCGGCCGCCGCCGATCGGCATTTCGGAGGTGACCTGTCAGGACACTTCGTCCTCACCGGAGGCATGGGCGGGATGGGCGGAGCACAGCCGCTGGCCGCAACAATGAATGGGGCTTCCATCCTGTGCGTTGAGGTGGACCAAGCCAAGATCGAACGGCGGATGAAGACTGGTTATTGCGACCGGATGACGACGTCATTGGATGAGGCGTTACAGTGGGTCCTGTCGGCGAAAACGGATCACAAGCCTTTGTCGGTCGGACTCGTGGGCAATTGCGCCACGGTGCTGCCGGATTTGGTCCGACGAGGCGTCGTCCCGGACCTTGTGACCGATCAGACGTCGGCGCACGATCCCCTCAACGGCTATATCCCAGCTGCCCTGTCGCTGGAGGATGCGGCTCAGCTTCGCCAGCGAAGCCCGAAGGCCTACATGGATCGCGCGCTGGATTCGATCACCGCCCATGTGCGGGCGATGCTGGACTTGCAGAAAGCCGGCGCGGTCGTCTTCGATTACGGGAACAACATCAGGACCATGGCCTTCCAGCGGGGTGTGCAGGACGCCTACGCCTTCCCCGGCTTCGTCCCCGCCTACATTCGACCGCTCTTTTGCGAGGGGCGAGGACCCTTCCGCTGGATTGCGCTTTCAGGTGAGCCATCGGACATCGCCGCGACTGATGACGCAGCGCTCGAGCTGTTTCCAGAGAACCGCTCGCTGCAACGTTGGATCAGGCTGGCTCGGGAGAAGGTTCGCTTCCAGGGTCTTCCCGCTCGCATCTGCTGGTTAGGATTCGGGGAACGTGCTGCCATGGGGCTGCGGATCAACGAATTGGTCAACAAGGGAACCCTGAAGGCTCCGGTCGTCATCGGTCGGGATCACATGGACGCCGGCTCGGTCGCGTCTCCCTACCGGGAGACCGAGGCGATGCGTGACGGGAGCGATGCCATCGCCGACTGGCCGATCCTGAATGCGCTGCTGAATACCGCATCCGGCGCCAGTTGGGTGTCCTTCCACCATGGCGGCGGGGTCGGCATCGGCTATTCCTTGCATGCGGGGCAGGCCACTGTCGCAGACGGATCGAGAGCGGCGGCGACCAAGATTGAGCGCGTGCTCACGAACGACCCAGGTCTGGGTATCTTGCGGCATGCCGACGCTGGCTATCCCTCAGCAGTCGCGGCCGCGCAGCGCCACGGGCTTCGCCTTCCAGTACCCCCTTCCTCCTAGCCGCTTCCAACGCTGCTTGTCACCGCACCAATTCGGACGTTATAATCGGTCGCCATCCCCATGGAGCGCCTATGAAACACAAACCACGGTTCGTGATTTTCGCTCACAATGCCACCTACGACAAACTTCACCAGGTGGCAACGCTGGGAATGACCGCCGCAGCTATGGGGAAAGACGTGGTCGTCGTTCTGCTCTTCTGGACCATTAAGAAGCTGGCCCAGGGGCAGATTGATGTCGTGGATTTCCCCCCCGAGTATGGGAAGGCTGCCGAAGAGGTCAGTCGTCTTCTGAAAGAAAAGAAGGTGCCCAGGATTTCTGAAATGTTTCAGGAGGCCCGGCAGGTGGGCCACTTCCGATTGATCGCCTGCAGCGCCGGTCTTGAATACATGGGAGTGGACCCCGAAGCCGTCGCCAAGAACGTGGATGAAGTGATGGGGCTTCCGGCAATCCTCTCGTTAACGGCTGGCGCCGAAACTACCTTATTTATTTAACGGCCGTGAGGCGTCAGGCGTAAAGCGTGAGGGGATTGACATAAACCAGGCTCCCTGTGTTCTCGTCACCTCACGCCTAACCCCTTACCCCTAACGAGACTTCAGGACTCCCACCCGGTCACAGTACTTCACTAGCTTGCACCGACTGCAGTAGGGCGAGACCGGCTGGCAAAGGTTTTGGCCAAACGGCACCAAAAGATCATTGAACGTGATCCAATACCGGCGTGGCAACTTGCGCCGCAGCGCCTGTTCCGTTTCCTCAGGACTGTTCGTCTTAACATAACCCCACCGGTTGCTGATCCGATGCACATGAGTGTCCACGCAGATCCCCGGCTTCCCGTATCCCACCGTCACCACGAGATTGGCCGTCTTCCGTCCTACGCCCTTGAGAGTCAGCAGGTCTTCGAGCGAGTCCGGAACTCGGCCGTTGTACTCAGTCAGCAACCGACGACAGATTGCACGAATTTGCTTCGCTTTCGTCCGATAGAAGCCGACGGGGTAGATCGCTCGTTCGATGCGGCGCAGGGAGAGTCGCAGCATGCTGCTTGGATCAGAGGCCAGTGCAAACAGGCGTCGGCTCGCGTCAGCAGTCGTTCGGTCCTTGGTCCTGAGGCTGAGCAGGCAGGCAATCAGAATTCGGAAGGCGTCGCGTGATTCCTTGGCCACCACGCCGACAATAGGCTCTTGCCACTGCCTTACGTCCCCTTTCAGGATGCGAATGACCGGATGGATGTCCGTTTCGCGCATCGCCGTGCCGAAGGAAAGAGAAGGGGCAACAGGAAAGGTACGGCCGAGAACGATAGGCGGGAGCGAAATACAGACCTGAGGTGCAGGGCACCTGCGTGATCGGTCGGCAAGGCGGTCGGGATTTTTGCTGATCAGTCCATCCGACGTTTCGCGAGCCACTTCTGACGACGCCGCTGGGCCTCACGCATCTTGGCCTTCTTCCTGACGCTGGGCTTCTCGTAGAAGCGTCGCCGTTTGAGCTCACGGAATAGACCTTCGCCGGCCAATTTCTTCTTGGCAACCTTGAGCGCCTTCTCGACGTTGTTGTTGAAAACCTTAATTTCCATCGTCCTTCACTTTCCGCGCATCACCATAACACACGCGACTTCTTCATAATGAAGATCGCGTACCATAAGTAATAGCGGGGGGAGTGTATCATAGGCTTTTCAGTTCTACAAGACGCTGTTCAATCGCCCTGGCCCGCTGAGTAAGATCGTTAACAACCAATTGATTTGCCTGTGATTTTAAGTTGGCATAGACGTTTTCAAGCCCTCCCTCGATTGCCGCCCGCGCCATCAGCAGCCCAACCTTGAGATCGGGTACGACGGTCGGTTTGGTTTGAGCCAGCAGGGTGCGTAGCAACAATGCGGTCTCACTCGCCAGCGTTGCGGTCTCCAGCGGCACTTCGCTGGCAACGCGAAGGCTTGTTGCAATCGCATGTGGCCTGGACGAATCAGTTTTTGGAAGCCGGTAGGCCGTCACCACACCAGCGTAGGCGTCAGCATCAGCTTGGATAAGACCTCGGAGTTTCTCACTCAGCTCTTGTAACCGGCGCTCTGCCGCTTTCAGGTCCCTCGTGTCTCGTGGTCCCTTCGCCTTTGAGCTCTGCAGCTCTTTCTGATCAGCGGGAGGCCCGATCCTGCAGGCCATGACTCCCAAGGCCGCGGCAAGAGAGCCAGCCAGGGCGGCGACACTGCCGCCCCCCGGAGTGGGGGTGCCGGCTGCGACTGCCGACAAAAACTCTGAGACAGACGAAGCCAGATCGGCCTTCTGGTCATCGCGGGCTTTGGCTTCACGAGCCAAGACCAGCTCCAGGCGGGTTTCCAAAACCTGGGTTGAATCGAAGCGTTCCAATTTGAGGAAGAACTCCGCTCCCTGGATCAGCGCCCGTTGGGGCACCAGTCCGATGAGTTCGCTCCCGCAGACCTCGACGCCGCGCTGTTCGCCCTCACGCCTGACTGCCTCAAACGCCACATGGATCGGGGTCTCTTCGAAATTCGTCAGGTTCATTGAGACTTGCACAAGGCGGCGGCTCTTGAGTTCGATCCCGATCGCCTTCAGATAGGGCAGCCCTCCGCTCGAAAACCGGATTGTCTTGGCGATGGTCTTGGCGACCGCCAGGTCATCCGTCTGCAGATTGACATTGTACGCGATGAGCGGCGGCCGCGCGCCGACCACGGTCGCCCCGGCCGTCGGGTGAAGGTGCCGAGGGCCGAAATCCGGCACCCAGTCAGGCTCTGATGCCATTCGGCTGGCAAGCCCTTCCAGCCCGCCTCGTCGTATCGTTTCAAGGTTGGCGCGGTCCGGATATTCCGTCGCCCGCTCGTACAGGAAGACAGGAATCCCCAATTCGTTTCCGATCCGTTCCCCCACCAGTCTGGACAAGGAAATGCAATCCTCCATCGTCACGCCCTTGATGGGTACAAACGGAACGACATCCGTTGCGCCCACGCGCGGGTGTCCACCCTGATGCACCCGCAAATCAATCAGACCTGCTGCCGTGCGAGTGGCCTGAAAAGCTGCCTCGGCCACTGCCTCCGGCAGGCCCACAAACGTGAGAACCGACCGGTGATGGTCCTGATCCATTTCCTCATCGAGAACAAACACCCCCTCCACAGCCCGAATAGCGTTCACAAGGGCATGCACTGTCGCAGCGTTGCGCCCTTCGCTAAAATTCGGTACGCACTCCACAAGGCGTTCCATAATCCTACGTCCAGGTTTAGGCTAAGGTTTAGGTTGAGACAAGAGCGGAGCTTCCCCTTAACCTTGACCTCAGCCTCAACCTTTTCTGTAGACGATGGCCCCCTTTTTGACCACCGTCTCACAGTGATTCATCCCGAAGAAGTACGGGATCTCACGGTAATCGGAGACGTCCATGATCACCAGGTCGGCCTGTTTCCCCACTTCCAGCGATCCCACCAATCCTCCCCGGCCAACCGCATAGGCTCCGTTAATGGTGGAAGCCACGATCGTCTCTGCCGGGCTCATCCGCATCTGGGAGCAGGCCAGCGAGAGGATCATCTGCATGCTCAGCGTCGGAGAACTGCCGGGGTTGAAATTGGTGGCCAGCGCGACCGGAATTCCAGTCTCGATCAGTTGCCGGGCCGGCGGATAACGGTTAGGTCCAAGATGCAGGACTGTGCCGGGGAGAAGGGTAGCCATCGTGCCGGTCCCCCGCATACTTCGAATATCATCATCTGTCACCTGATCCAAATGATCCACAGAGACCGACCGGAGTCCCACGGCCATCTTGGTCGCCCCTGAATGAGTCATCTGTTCTGCATGCAGCTTGAGCTGAAGCCCGGCACTGGCTGCCGTGTTCATCATCATCTTCGTTTCAGCGATCGAAAAATAGCCGCGGTCGCAAAAGACGTCAAAGAACTCTGCCAATCCCTCCCGAGCGACCTGCGGAATCAGCTCCCTCTTCACCAACTCGATGTACTGTGCGCGCTTCGTCCTGAAGCGAGCAGGGACATCATGGGCCAATAGGGTTGGGACAAGATCAAAAGTTCCACGAGTGGCCACCGAGCGAATCGCCCGCAACATTTTCAGTTCCTGGCCAATCTCCAGACCGTAGCCGCTTTTCACCTCGGCGGTGGTGGTTCCATATTCAAGGAACAGCTTGACCATTCTCTCAAGTCGATCGACGAGGGCTTGCTCGCTGGCCACGCGCACCAGCTTGGCACTCGCCCCAATCCCGCCCCCTCTCTTGGCGATCTGTTCATAGGTCGCTCCGCCGATACGAGCCACATAGTCATCAACGCGGGTCGCGGCGAACAGGGCATGGGTGTGAGAATCCACGAACCCGGGCAGGACCACCTTTCCCCTCGCATCCAGACAGACGGCTCGCCGTGATTCCGGCGCCTTGCGAATACGGTCCACCGATCCCACGAGTTGCACGGTCCGGTCTCTGAGCAGCAGCGCGCCGTTGCGGACGAGCCCTAGCGCTGCCATCTCTTGACCGGCTCGCGGGCGGCGAGGACCTCGGAGTGTCAGCAGTTGTCCGCAATTGACCACCAGGAGGGTTCTTTCCTCGTCGGTCAGCATCGCCCTCCGCCTCGCGCTGGGAGCCGACTGCTGTTCACTTCCGCGGAAGGGTGGTACGGTAACTGCGTTGCCAGATCAAGTCAAGGCAGCGGCATCGGCCAACGGAGCGGTGATGCAAGCCGGTGCAGCGTTTTTCCTGCATCACAACGCACCGTGCGTTTCAACCAGTCGCACACTGTCAGCCAAACTGTAAGCCTTGAGGATACGGCGAGATTGTGGGGCAAGAACCGCAGCAACACCCGATCGTGTCGCGCCAGGGCGCGTTGTCTCCTGAGAATAGAGAGAGAGAGAGAGAGGAAAACCAGAACTATCAGGCCGCTGAGCTAGGGCTCTCTTTCAAGTTCAGACTGGTTGGATCCTCTTCGGTCAGACGTACAACCTGGATCTTCGAAAGGGTCGCCAGGAGCATCACCGGGTTCGAGATGGTCGTTCTTCCTGGAACGTACAGAAGAGTTCGGCGGGCCTGCGCGTGGATCATCATGCGGCGTACCTGACTGACATCAGCCAAGGTGAGCGCTTCCAGTTCTCGACAAAAGACCGCCACCCGTTCCAGGGGTGTTTCCACCAGAAGTCCGTCCCACTGTCCGTTATTTCGGTCAATGATTGGCTCTGTCCTCGACTCGTCAACTCCACCCATCCCCGTCCGTCCTATCCGAGACATCAACTCATCGAAGACAAGGCCGCTGACAGCCATGATCTGCCTCCTTGGTGGGGTTGTCTGACTGATGGCTCCTTCTGCGACAGGTGCTGAGGGTCCGCCTTGAAAGGGAAGCGCGCTGATTGTGCCTGCGTATAACAAAGAGAGTTCTGGAAGTCAATCAAAAAATACCAGATATGGGAGGATCCGGTGTATTGAATGCATATATGTTGTGGATATGATGTCGATTGCCTCTGAAACAAGAGTTAATTTTCTGTGGATAAAAAGGAAGAGCCGGAGATGCAGGACCGCATCTCCGGCTCATCAAGAGAGGTTGCGCGCTTTCTTTCGTTAACGCTTCGCTTTCTTCACGAACGCCTTGTAAATCCGCTTGCTCTCACTCCCCTCTTCTTCAAGTCCTACCATCTCATGGCCGGTCGTTTGACACCAGGCAGGCATGTCCTTCTTGATCCCCTCGTCGTCAGACACGACCTCCAGTACTTGCCCGGGAACCAGTTCCTTGATCTTCTTGGAGGTCATAATGATGGGCATCGGGCAGAAGTACCCCAATGTATCCAACTTCACATCGGCTACTATCATATCGACTCCCACGCTGCCCCAGGATTAAGTGACGAGGACCGAGGGCCGAGACTCAGTGCTCAGCACTCAGTCCTCAGTCCTAACTTTTTAGATGAATAGATTGACGTTTCCTTGCTTCGCCTCGGCCAAGTAGGTCGTGACCCCGGCCAACTGATCCACACCGTCTATCAAGGTATCCTTGCTAATTCCCATCAACCCCATGGTGGTGGTACAGGCGATGAAATGCACGCCAAGATCCCGAGCAGTCTCAAATAATTCCGGAATGTCCGGCATCCGATGCACCCGCATGACCCGTTTCATCATGGTTGTGCCGAGTCCCCAGAAATGGAACCGGGACAGCGGCAGGCTCGCAGCGCCCCCTCTGTTGAGGAAGCCGAACATTCGACGCAGCCAGTCCTTGGCCGCGCTGGGAGCCCCTTGTCGGCGAATGGCATTCAACCCCCAAAACGTGAAAAACATCGTGACCTGCATACCCATCGCCGCCGCTCCGGTCGCAATAATGAAGGCAGCCATGACTCGATCCATATCGCCGCTGAGCACAACGATCGTGACTCGATCAGGCTTCGTTTCCCGCAACTCTGCCAGCGCAACCGCCGGCTCGATTTGGGTCGTATTCATGGACGCACCTCAAGACCATCTGGGCATGTCCCTGGCCCTTTTACCAACCATAGATGCCCGTCAACACCAGACTACACGAGTGAATTCACTATAGTATGCGATTCTTTTGATTGTCAAGGTAAGCATACGCACAGTCCTTGACCCTCCCGAGTCAACGCGTCTATATTCAAAGGGAATCTTTGACGAAGCGACGCCTATCGTCATTCAGCTTGCGGGAAAGTTTTTCCATCGTATGCCGATCGATCTCGAGACAGGAGCAAGCCCTTCAAAGAGCGCTCCCCTATTGGGCTTTTGGTATCCAGCCATGTTGGCCTCGACCATACGGCCCGGAACCGTGAATGCTCAGCTCCTGCTGGGAACTCCACTGGCGATTTGCCGGGATTTCCAAAAGCGTACTTTTGCCTTTCGCGATATGTGCCCCCACCGAGGGATGCCGCTCTCATTCGGACGGATCGATGGCGATCGCCTGGAATGTTCCTATCATGGCTGGCAGTTCGACATGAGCGGGCGATGTCGCCATATCCCCGCGTTGGTCGACGGGGCGACGCTCCAGACCGAAAAGATCGGGGTGACCACCTATCCATGTGAAGAACGCGACGGCTATATTTGGGTCTATCTGCCTGATGGCCACGAAAAAGATCCCGCCCTGCCCGAGGTCCCGCGCTTACCGCTCCTTTCGGCTCATTACCGTCTGTTCCATATTTCCTCCATGTTGCGCTGTACCATCGACGACGGCATTGTGGGCCTGATGGATCCAGCCCACGGCCCGTTCGTCCATCAAAGCCTGTGGTGGCGGAGTCGGAAAAGCATCCACGAGAAGGCTAAAACCTTTGAACCAATCCCCGGCGGGTTCCGGATGACCGCTCATACTCCCTCGCGAAATAGTGGTCCCTACAAGTTATTACATGCCTACGGCAAACAGCTCACTACCACCATCGACTTTGTCTTGCCCAACCTGCGGCACGAGTTAGTCCAATGCGGCCCCTATTGGGTCTCCACCAGGGCCACCGTGACGCCCATTACGGAGCATGAATGCCGGATCGACTTCTGCGCAGCCTGGAACTGCTTTCGCTGGGTGCCCTTTTCGAAGACGCTGTTCCGGTACCTTGCCCGCCTCTTTCTGAACCAGGACAAGCGCATCATGGAGCGTCAAGCCGTCGGGCTCCGCTATAAGCCTCCGCTGATGTTGCTGGATGACGCCGACACCCCCGCGAAATGGTATTACAAACTGAAAGCCGCGCACCTCGCAGCCAGCCAGAGCGGGCGCCCAATGGACCATCCCCTGAAGGAGCCGATTACACTTCGGTGGAGGAGTTGAGATGAATCGTCCTGCCCAACGGTCGTTTGCACTGGCCGTCTTGATGATGATCACTATGACTCCGTTCTGTTCCTGGTCTACCAGCCTTGCCGATCCCCATCGGTTCGCGACCGTGCCAGCGCTCGTCGTCGGCTTCATGGGAGGCAAAGAGACCGGGGGGGTGCATTATATTGCAATTCAGCTCGACCGAGATCCAGAACGTCGCGGTCCTACCATCTTGTTTAACGAGATCGCACTCGGAGGCGGATCTGCCGTGGGCAAGGACTGGAAAGAGGGAGTCCGATTAGCGGTCGCCGCGGCAGCGGAGGCGATCGGAGAGGATCAGCGGAACTGGACGGTGACCATCAAGAACCGCTCCTACGGCAGCTTGACCGATGGCGCGAGCGCGAGCAGCGCCGTCGCGGTCGGGATCATGGCCGCCTGGCGCGGCGACACGATCCGTTCCGACGTGGCCTTGACCGGAGTCATCACCGCCGATGGCCGCATTCGTAAGGTTGGCGGACTTCGTGGCAAACTGGAGGGCGCGGCTCACGCCAAGATACACACCCTACTGGTGCCGATGGGCGAGGCGCGCACGCCGGAGTGGGACCTCTACGAACTGGGCAGGCAGTACAATGTCACCGTGATCGAGGTCAGCTCCCTCCCAGAGGCCTATGAGCTGATGACCAGTCACCAACCTTGAGGTACAGGCTCAGTCCGTCTTGGTATCAGCCAACAGCCCGATGGCCCGTCGGATCTGCTCGCGGGTTCCCAGCAAGACCACCACATCGCCCACCTCCAACTGTATTTTGTGAGACGGGTTGGATTCGGTCACTCCACCACGCGTCAGGGCAATCACCGAGGCACCCGTCCTCGGACGGATCGAGAGTTGCTCCAGCGGCTTGCCTACCGCCGGCGAGTCTTCCTCGATCCGGCAGGTTTCGACCTCGACATCCACCAGAGTTCCGCCTCGGAGGTGATGGGCCAGTTCCGGTAGCGCGCTGCGCCGGAGCAGGGCATACCCTTCCCGCCGGATCTGCTCCGCCTTCTGGACGATCAACTCTTGCGGCATGTTATAGGTCCGGAGAACGAGCGCAAAGATCTCGATGGAGGTCTCAAACTCCTCCGGCACCACATCATCCGCTCCCAATTGGTGCAGATCTTCCAGTTCCTTGAGATATCTGGTTCTCACCACGATGTGGATCTTGGGGTTCAGACTGCGGGCGATCTGAACTGCACGCCGAGCGGCAAAGGGATCCGAAATCGCAAGGACGAGCACGCGAGCATCCTCGATCCGCACGCGGCGAAGCACGTTCGGATTTGTGGCATCACCGTAGTAAATCGGCGCGCCACTCCGCGATTCACGCCTCACCGTATCACCATCCAGGTCCAGGACCACATAAGGAATTTCCGTTTCATCAAGGACTCGGGCCAGGTTGCGGCCGTTCAACCCATAGCCCACCACGATGACGTGGTCCTTCATCCGGAGATGGGGCGACTCCTCCTGTGTCACATGCGCCACCGTCCGGCCTTGGAACCAGCGATGCAGCCGCTGAACCGCTTCGGCCCGCCTCGCCACCTTGGGAGCCCACTGCATGAGAAACGGAGTCACCGCCATCGTCAGGACGGAGACGGCCAGAAACAGCTGGTAGGGGTCCCCGGCCAGCAGCCCAGCCTGTTGCCCCTCCTGAGCTAAGATAAAGCTGAACTCTCCGACTTGTGCGAGAGCGACCCCGGCCAGCAGCGCAGAGCGGGGAGGATGCCCGATCGCGATCAGCGGCCCGGCTGCCGTGATGAACTTGCCGATGATGACTGCGCCGACAAGCGTCATCACGAGGAGTGGATGCGCCAAGAGCACTCGGACATCCATCAACATCCCGATGGACACGAAGAAGAGACTGTTGAAACTGTCCCGGAACGGCAACACCTCGGCCAGCGCCTGGTGGCTGTACTCGGACTCAGAGATGACCAGACCGGCGATAAACGCGCCCAGCGCGAGCGAGAGCCCTGCGAGTGACGTCAGCCAGGCGATGCCGAGGCAGAGCACGATGATCGTGAGGAGAAAGAGCTCGCGGCTCCGGCTCCTCACGATATGTTCCAGGAGCCTAGGGACCAGGAACCAGGCCCCTGCGACGATCACTGCGACGAGTCCAGCCGATTTTGCCAGCGCCAGGAGCAACTCCTGCATCGCGTTCTCGGCCTGGCCGGCCAGGAGCGGGGTCACCAACATCATCGGCACCACCGCCAAGTCCTGGAAAATCAGAATGCCGATCGTGGAGCGACCATGGACCGAATCACTCTCACCACGATCCGTCAGCACCTTGAGCACGATCGCGGTACTGCTCAGGGACAGCAAACACCCCCAAAAGATCGCCTGGCCATAGGGAAGCCCTGTCAGCCTTCCTGCGAGGGTGACCAGCAATAGGACGCCGCCGACCTGCAGCGGACCGCTGCTCAGAAGGAGACCTCGCGCTGCCGTCAGGTGTGCCAGCGAGAACTCAACCCCGATCGTGAACAGGAGCAGCACCACACCGATCTCGGCCAACACCTGAACCTGCTGCAGGTCCGAGACCAAGTTGAGTCCGTAGGGTCCGATCAGCGCACCGGCCACCAAGAAGCCCGCGATCGAGGGCAGGCGCAGCTTCTGGAACAGGAACACCACGGCGATCGAAACCGAGAAGATCACCAGGAGTTCGCTCAGTACATCGTAATCAGCCACGGTCTCCTCGCAACCTCATCTCCTCCATCCTTCCTTCCTCCGCAAAGGCGAAAACGGTCGGTCAAGGGGCCAACGCAATAGGATCCTGGCGCAGAATACCTCAGGGGAGGAGCGCGAGCAAGCTCTGTCGTCTTGTTCCTCTAAGATTGGTCAGGTAAGGTGAGGGCCTGCCAGGGAGGATCGTTATGGACGAGGCCAGGCTTCGCGCCATCATCTTCGACTTCAACGGCGTGATCGCCGACGATGAAACTCCGCACCTCCTGACCTTCCAGCAAGCCCTGCAGGAAGACGGCCTCGCCCTGACCAAAGAGGACTACTATGGGGTCTACCTGGGCATGGACGAACGCAACTGCGCCACTGCCCTTGTGGCATCAGTGACAGGCACCAGAGACCCACTGCGCATCCGACGAATCCTGGAGCGAAAAGCAGCCCTTTTCAGGGACTACACGGCTACACACAAGCCTCAGCTCTTTCCCGGGGTGGTGAAGATCGTCAAGCGGGCCGCCGAGCGCTATAGGCTGGCGATCGCGTCAGGGGGAACACGAGAGCAACTCGAGTTCGCGCTGCGAGACACGCCGATCGAGTCGGACATCGCCGTGATCGTCTCAGCGGAAGATACCACGATCGGCAAGCCGGACCCGGCCGTCTACCGGGTCACGCTCAACCGGATTAACCGCCTCGAGCCCGGGCCCCAGTCGCCAATCGGTCCGGAAGAATGTCTGGTCATCGAGGATTCGCTGGCCGGCATCCATTCCGCCAAAGCAGCGGGCATGCAAGTCATCGGGCTCGCTACGACCTACTCGGCCGAGCAGCTCTGCGAGGCTCACTCGGTGATTCCCAGCTTGGAGGACCTGTCACTGGATCGTCTGGAGAGGCTGTTCAGGGGGGAGAGTTGCTAAAAAGCCTGAGCGATCACCGATAGAAGCTTCGGTACCATTCCACGAATCGCCGGATGCCGACTTCGATCGGGGTATTCGGCTTGAAATCCACATCCTTGACCAAATCATCCACGTCCGCATAGGTCGCCGGCACATCCCCCGGCTGCAACGGCAGAAAATTCTTTTCCGCCTTTTTCCCCAGCGCATCCTCCAAGACCTCGATGAAGCGCAGCAGCTCCACCGGCTGATGGTTCCCGATGTTGTAGAGTCGGTACGGAGCAGAACTGGTGCCGGGGTTCGGCGCGTCACTGGACCATGTGGGGTCAAGCTGAGCCGGCTGATCCAGCACCCGCACCACTCCTTCGACGATGTCGTCAATGTAGGTGAAGTCCCGCCGCATCTTGCCGTAATTGAAGACGTCGATCGGTTTGCCGGCCAGAATCGCCTTCGTAAAGAGGAAGAGAGCCATGTCGGGACGACCCCAAGGACCATAGACAGTGAAGAACCGAAGCCCCGTGCAAGGGACGCCATAGAGATGCGCATAGGTATGGGCCATCAGTTCATTGGCCTTCTTGGTGGCGGCATACATCGAGACCGGATGGTCCACGTTGTCACGTACCGAGAAGGGCATCCGCGTATGTCCACCATAGACCGAACTGGAGGAGGCATAGACCAGATGCGCCACGCGCGCGTGGCGGCAACCCTCCAGGATATTGAGGAATCCCACAATGTTGCTGTCAGTATAGGCCTGAGGATTGGTCAAGGAGTAGCGCACCCCGGCCTGGGCCGCCATATGCACCACCCGGCGAATCGAACGACCCGCAAACAAGGCGGACATCTCAGCTCGGTCCACGAGATCCATCCTGTGGAACTGAAACCGCTCGAAGGAGGAGAGCTGGGCCAACCGCGCTTCCTTGAGGTGTACGTCGTAATAGTCATTGAGGTTATCCAGGCCCAGGACATGGTCCCCTCGCTCCAAGAGCCGCCTGGCCACATGATAGCCGATGAAGCCGGCCGCACCGGTGACAAGGACCACGGGATGGAGATGAGTCTCTGCCTTACTCAAGGCCATGACCTCCAAGTCGAGGCCCACTTTCTCGCTGCCGCCTGCTCTTGCTGACCCCCCATTACTTGTTTGGAGACAGCCGTTGAAGCTGATCCCGTCCTACCCTCTGATACTGTGTCCCGCACGAGGCGCAAGCGGTCTTCTTCCCTTTCACTGTGAGCTTCATCCCGCACTCACACATCCACCCGGTTACGCGGGCCGGGCTGCCCACGACGAGGGCGTAGTCCGGCACATTTTTTGTCACCACCGCGCCGGCACCGATGAAGGCGTATTGGCCAATGGTGATGCCGCAGAGGATCGTACAGTTCGCCCCAAGCGTGGCACCTCGTTTAACGAGAGTTGGCTTCAGCTCGCGCATGCGGGGAACTTCGCTGCGAGGATTGATGACGTTCGTGAAAACCATGGACGGGCCGCAAAACACCGAATCCTCGAGCGTCACCCCTTCATAGACCGAGACATTGTTTTGGATCTTGACCCCATTGCCGATGGTGCCATTGGGTCCGACCACCACATTCTGACCGATCTTGCAGTGCTTCCCGATTCGGGAACCGCGGAGCACGTGGGAGAAATGCCAGATGCTGGTGCCTTCGCCGATCTCAACGCCTTCGTCAATATAGGCAGACTCGTGGGCGTCATAGACTCGCCCTGGACCAGCCTGGTCCAGGGCTCGTGATGCATGGGCCTGAGCGGTTGATGGTGGTTGAGTCGTGGGTTCGAGGGCTTCTTGACATCGTTGGACGACCGTCAACACCCTGAGCCCTTCTTCGCCATCGGTTCTCGGGCGACGGCGGGTCCGGACACAGTCGAGGAAATGGAGACACTCGTTCCGGAGAGGCTCGCTCGAATCGACCGGGACCGGCTCTGCAGAGGCCTTATTAGCGAGGGGAATCTGGTGTTTCCACTCGATGGAGTGGGGATAGAGGAGCAACTTGTCTTTCTTCTCGACGTCGTCAAAGACCGCCATCTTGCGGTCCCCAACCACGATCAACTTCTGCTCTTTGAAGGGATGAAGCCACGACACAAAGATATGGGCCTTGACTCCGCTGGGGAATGACAGGAGGCTCACCGTCACATCCGCAATCCGCTGATGGAGATAGTTGCCTCCCTGCGCCTGCACTAGCTCCGGCATCTCTCCCAGCAATCCCAAGATGACCGAGATGTCGTGGGGAGCGAAGGACCACAGGATATTCTCCTCTCGCCTGATCTTGCCGAGATTGAGACGATTGGAATAGATGTATTGAATGCGCCCTAACTCGCCGCTGTCGATCAGGGCCTGCAGCTTGAGCACCGCGGGGTGATACCAGAGGAGATGCCCCACCATCAGGACGCGACCCTTTTCTCGAGCCAGCGCCACCAGCGCTTCCCCTACAGGCACCGAGAGACACAAGGGCTTCTCCACACAAACGTCCTTTCCAGCCAACAGCGCTTCCCGAATCAGGTCGCCATGCGACTCGGCCGGAGTCGCGATAGCTACCGCCTGGATGGTATCGTCCCGCAAGATTTCTACGTAGGAAGTGACGGTCCGGCAACCGGGATATTGCTCGCTCAGCGCGCGAAGGGTGTCCCCATCCCGGTCACAGATCGCCGCAAGCGCCTGGAGGTCGTGGAAGTTCCTGACGAGGTTTTTCCCCCAGTAGCCGGATCCCACCACCGCCACACGAGGGATGGCCTGTTCTTTGTGGATTGTCCCAGCATTCATGGTCGTTCCATCCTTGCGCATCGCAATCCTTGTTTCCCTCGTGCCCCGACCCCATCTTCGGCCAGAGGCCAGTTGGCTAGGCTCGCTGCGCCCCCTGTTTCATAAACGGTGGATCGCCATGGTCCAGCCGATAGAGCGCAAGGGGGGCCAGGGTCTCCGCAACCGAGACCACATCCGTTCCCCCGTTCGCCGTCGGCCGAAAGAGGTCAAGCGCACGACCGTAATGGTAACGGCACCCGTACGGCGCCAACTGGTCCTTGAGCTTCTCCGGCGGCTCCCAGTTAGCGGTCAGCAGGGCGGTGCGGGCCGGATTGCGCCGGCTGAACATGAACGAGAGATGGTCCGGATACCAATCGGCGCCACCGGTCGCGTAGGAGACAAACAGGCGGGCCTTCGCGCATGCGGCAAGCTGGGACAGGTAGCTGTTCGTCAAGTACCCGTTCTCGCCGACTTCCAACCACCGACCCGGATGCGAAAGACAGGCGTGGGCGGCATAGGTCCGTACCTCCAGCAGTTGCTGCTGGGAAGCAAAGAGGGTGGCGATGGGACCATAGCGCCGGACCAGATCGTCGATGACCCCTTCTTTCACTGCCGATTTGCCGGAGTTGGTCGGACCGCTGTCCACATGCACCAGCGTGTTGCGGCCGCGATCGGCCACTAGATAGCAGTTCCGGGGCATCTCAATGTCACAGGGGTCTTCTCCGAAAAAAGGGACCGAGGCCACCAGGCCGCCCTGAAACGGCCAGGTCTCCCCATGGGCCAGCTCAATTACGTTCGAGAACCCCAGTTCGCGCAGCAACGATGGGTAATCATAATAGAGGGCGCGGCGGTTTCTGCGGCTGGGCACAATGAGTGGGATGTCTTTCGGCATGTGCAGCAGAGTCCGCGGGTCCACATGGTCATCATGATCATGTGTCAGGAAGATCGCAGCCGGCCGCGGCAGCAGCGACGTCCACAGCGAAGGTACCGGAGATTCGGCAAACCAGGGCATCAACCACGGATCGAAGAGGAAAAAATTGTCCTGTTGCCGGTACAGCAAGGCAGCATGCCCGAGGTGGACAATGTCGCGGTCGAGGATCGCTGCTATCCACGCACCCCGAACCGAATTGCCGGTAGATACGGCCAGGCAATCATGTTTCTTGAGCAGCTCCATGAGCTGGGTCAGCAGTCGGGACTCATCTCGCCCGGATGCGGTCGCGACGGTCTTGAGTTCGGAAACGCGGTGAGTCCCGTCCAGAAATCCGAGAAAGTTCCCGACTTGAGGTGCACTCGGCCGCTCGAAGCCAAGAGGAATCGTCTGTCGCTTCACGGCGTCAAAGATACGCAGGCCGTCGTTCGTGATCGTCGCGGACTTAGTCGGATCCTTCGGAAACTCCCACTGAAACGTCCCGTCAATCCCACGCCCACACTTGATGTGTCTACTTAAATGCGGCCTCGAGTTGACGAGCTCGGCATAGGCGTCTTCCAAACGTCCCCGAAGGGAGAGATCGTCCAGTGAGGCCCGACGCGAGAAGACATCGCTGATGGCGGTTTCAACACCGCTTAAAAGAAGACTATGGGCTTCGTGAAGGCTGGCGACGACCTCGGGGGCTACGCCACCGATAAAGGGAAACGGTCCTGGGGGCACACGAGTCTCCAACTGAACCCAAGCCCATGGAACCATCCCGACATAGTGATCACTGCGTAGCGTGTCCCAAACTTGCATATCCGTTCGTTTAGACCTTCCGCCTCACCCCGTACGTTTTATGACCGATTGCTGATTGTCGGCTCATAGAGGATCTGGATCATATTGCCATCGGGGTCCGTCACATAGAATGAGTAACTGCTGTCCCGGTGGCGCTTCGGCCAGTGCACAATCATTCCGCCGAGCCTCTCAACCTGCTTTTGCACTTGGTCAAACATCTGGTCCACCGACTCGGGCTTGTCCATGATCATCCCGAAGTGATCGAGGAATTGCCCTCTTTGATTGGCATATTGCGCCAACTCCTCGCGTGGAATCTGATGTAGCGCAAGATTGTCGGTCCCTGAACTAAGATACACGTTGTCTGTGTCCGGTTCCCACAGCACCTTCATCCCGAAGACCCCTTCGTAGAAGGCTCGGGACCGGCCAAGATCCTTCACCCGTAGGGCCAAGTGTCGCAATCCTCGAATCAGTGGCCCCGTCATATCCAAATCCACCTTGACCGAAACGTCCGCACCGTATAGTAGGTCTGGCACCCTGTTCCGTCAATTGAAAACTACGCTTCCTACACTCCTGTCGAAGTGGTAGAACAGGCGTAGGCGGTCCTCCTACACTACCGCTCGGACATGGCGCTGTGCTACGATTTTACCTCTTAGCCTGACCGCCAGACTGAAAGAGTTCAAGGTGAGAACAAGGCGCATCTTAGCTTCCCTACCCTTGATGGCCCTCACGATCGGAGGCCTCGTTGCTGCCGATGCCGGGTCGTCAGTGCCGTTATCGGTCGAACGAGTGGGAAGAGACAGTGCACCGATGGTGCTGGTGCCAACTGGTCCCTTTCAGATGGGTGTTCCCCCAGGAGACCGAGACGGAGGACGGGATGAATATCCCCGCCACGAAGTCTATCTCAATACTTTCTCTATCGACAAGTTCGAGGTCACGAACGGGCGCTATCTGGAGTTTATCAAGGCGACCGGTCATCGAGTGCCGCAGCACCCGAAAGATCCCAACAGAAACCTGTGGCAAGACGGCCTGATGCCGGAATCAATCGCTGACCGGCCCGTGATCAATGTGGATTGGTATGACGCGGAGGCCTATTGCCGCTGGGCCGGCAAGCGCTTGCCTACCGAAGCCGAATGGGAGAAGGCTGCGCGGGGCCCCGACGACCGCCGGTTCCCGTGGGGCAATCTGGAGCCCACCCACAAACACCTCAACTACAACCAGCGCTGGATCGGCGAGAAGACCCTCATGCCGGTGGGCAGCTACGAAGCCGGGAAGAGCCCCTATGGCGCCTATGATATGGCCGGCAACGTCTGGGAATGGGTCGCAGACTGGTACGATCCGCTTTACTACGAGAAAAGCCCTGCCCAGAACCCGAAGGGCCCTCAAACCGGCACCCATAAGGTGGTCCGCAGTTCGGGGTGGTATGCCGAGACCCCCTTGGTCCGCATCTTCACCCGCGTGAAGAGTGACCCCTTGGAGCGCAACCATTCCACAGGCTTCAGATGTGCGCTCAGCGCATCTGAAGCCAAGTAGGATATGGTGATCTGGTGATTTGGTGAGGCAAGGGAAGCGATGGCGCAGAAGATTTGAGGCAGCGAACAAAGCGCTTCGCGCTCCGTATCGTGAAGCTTTCCCAGACACTCTGGAAAGGGAAGGAAGCCAGGGTGCTAGGAGACCAGTTGCTCAGGGCAGGGACGGCAGTAGCGGCAAACTACAGGGCAGCGTGCCGAGCACGATCTAGGGCCGAATTCATCGCGAAGTTGGGTGTGGTTGTGGAAGAGGCGGACGAGACGGTCTTCTGGTGCGAACTGCTTGAAGAGGCAGGGATCGTGCCTCATGAGGATATGAAAGAGGTCGTGGGAGAGGCCAGAGAACTTTTGTCTATCTTCTCGGCCGGCCGAAAGACAGCCAAGACCCGAACGACCTGACCTCTTTGCACTTCAGCCTCCATCACAGTACGGAATCAATCTTGATGACTTCACCAGATCAGCAAATCACTAAATCTCACTTTGGCGGCCTCAAAGTGGCGGCGTTCGAAAGCCGGATGGCCGAGGAAATGGACCGCCTGATCGCCCGCTACGGCGGACAACCGCTGGTCGCGCCTTCGATGCGTGAGATTCCCCTTGAAGACAACCATGCCGTGTTCCGGTTCGGAGATCAGCTCCTGGCCCGTCAGTTCGACATGGTGATCCTTCTGACCGGTGTGGGCACCAGGACGATGGTCGAGGCGCTCAAGACTCGACAGCCGCTGGACACCATCAAAGCCGCGCTCGCCCGCGTCAGCCTGGTGGCCCGGGGACCCAAGCCGATCGCCGCGCTGAAAGAACTCGGCCTGACGCCAGAGATCGCAGTGCCGGAGCCCAATACCTGGCGAGACGTCCTCCAAGCGCTCGATGATCGAAAGCCCGTGGCTGGTCTGAGGGTTGCGGTCCAGGAATACGGGGTCTCGAACGCCGAGCTACTGGACGCGCTGCGGCAGCGAGGTGCAATCGTGACCAGGGTCCCAGTCTATCGCTGGGCGCTCCCGGAGGATACGGATCCGCTCAGACAGGTTTTAGACGCGATCCTTGCGGGTCAGGTGGACGTGGTCTTGATCACCAACGCAGTACAGGTGGACCATGTCATGCAGATGCTATCGGAAGACAACCAGGCTGAGCGGTTTCGGCAGGTCATGCGCCGGATAGTCGTCGCGTCGGTGGGGCCCACTGCCAGCGAACGGCTGAGAAGCCACGGGCTACCGGTTGATCTGGAGCCTTCCCACCCCAAGATGGGCATCCTCGTCAAAGAGGCGAGCGAACGAGCCCCCCTGCTTCTTCAGCAGAAACGGCCAGCAGTCCTCTGAAGGAAAGCGGGCGATTGCACCTGACCAGTTCAACCGACGCCGAATCTCGGCTTACCTTTTGTCCTTGGGGAGATACTCGTTGAGGCCGCGCCGGATGATTCCGCTCGAGAGTGAGGGGTAGTCGCCATGAAGTGCGCGCGTTCCGATGGCAGTCAAGATTCGATCGCGATTGCGAAGCAGCTCCCGGATGTTCCTGTCGATTCGTTCTTTGGCATTCCTGAAAAATTCCTCAGCCAGGTCCCATGCCTCGTGGCGTCCAGCGGTTCGCTCCTTCGACTCCGCAGACAGGACCGTCGCGGCGATCGTAAGCAGATCTTCGCCCACCGCCTCGATCCGGTTCTGCCTGCCTTGATCATCTCGCAGCGCCGCCCGATGCATGACCATCGCGTACACGATCGCCCGCGCGAGGCGCCGGCTTGCCCGCTCGGCGTAACGCAGTGTGCTGCGGACTTTGGGGTGTCGCATCTCCAAGCGGGATGAGAGCGAGTTGCGTCGCCATTGCCTCCAGTACCAAGGAATGTAGAAACGAAGGAGTCTGACGAATTCCCTGATCCTTTCAATCCCAGTCACCCGTTCATCGAAGTAGGTTCGTGCCCGGTCGAGGTGCGGGCTGAGCCCCTCGCGCGCCACGAACGGTCGCAACACATCCGTGGCCCCTTCGCCAATGCGGTACATCTCGGCGTCACGGACGAGCTGTTCGATGCCGAATCCAGGTTCCCCGCGGAGCCGTTTGGACTCTGCCGTCTCATAGCCCATCCCGCCAAAGATGATTTGGGCGTCCTTCAGCAAGTGGATCGTCTTTTCCGAACAAAACATCTTCGCGATCGCGGCTTCGATGCGGATGTCATACTGTTTGTGATCCGCCAGATGCCAAACCAGCAACGCCAGCGTTTCCATCGCAAACAGGCTCGCTGCCATCTGACCGATCCGCATCTGCTGCGTTTGGCGCTCCCCGATGGGTTTTTGAAAGGTCTGCCGCGAGTTCGCCCGGTCGAGGGTGGGCTGCCAGGCCTGTTTGGCCATACCCAGGCAGATAGCAGGAACGCTGATGGCGCGTCCGACGTTGAGAATGATGAGGGCGTATTTGAGTCCTTTCCCGATCTCGCCGATGACGTTCTCGACGGGGACGCGCACATCCTGGAACGTCATGTGCGCGTTTTCAATTCCACGACATCCCTCAAACTGACACCGTTGGCGAATCTGCACCCCGGCCTGATGCATGTCGAGGATGAAGGCCGTATGCACCAGGTCCTCGGCTCCCTTCCCCTCCGGCACGGGCACCCAGACCGACTTACCGTCGCGATGAGCCCGTTTGGCCGGGACGCGCGCGATCAGAGTGGCGAAGCGGGCAATGGGCCCGTTCGTACACCAGAGTTTCTCGCCATGCACGATAAACTGGCTGCCGGTTGAATCCAGCACCGCCTCGGTCTGGATGTTCGCGGCATCAGAGCCAGTCATCGGTTCTGTGAGCGCGAAGGCGGAGATGGCTTCGCGAGCCACGCACGGCAGGTACTTCTGTTTTTGCTCCTCGTTGCCGAAAAGGAGAATCGGCATGGCGATGCCGATGGATTGGGGCACGGCCACCGTGAGTGCCAAAATATTGCTCCAACTGGCCATGAGCGTGAGTACGCGGCCGTAATTCTTATATGAGAATCCGAGCCCTCCGTACTGATTGGGGATCTTCATCCCGAAGGCTCCGAGCTCGAACAAGCCCTTGAGTACGGTGTCCGGAATCTTGGCCATGCGCTCGATTTCGTCCGAATCGACGTGGTTGATGAGAAAGGCTTCGATTTTCTTGCAATAGGCTTCCCCGGCCCTTCTCTCTTCGGCCGGCTCTTCGGGCGGAAGGAGCAGATCAAAATCAGGCTTGCCTTCAAACAGACCGGCCATGAAGCTCACACCGGTGATGCGCTCTCGGGCTTCCTCGATCCGCTCCAGGCCCTTAAACAGTTTCGACATCCGCGCCCCTCACTTGTGCGGAGCTCCAGGTACAGGCTCGGTCACCAAGACTTGATCAATCATTCAACCCTCTGGCTCTGATCAACAAATACCCTAGTTGACTGGATGGTCTCCCAGCTCTCCCAGAAACACGGATCGTGAACGGAGTCTGTAGGTTGAGTTTACTTCTTCGGATGACGGAAGGCTAGGCCGAACGAAGATCTCGGCAATGGGAGTAGACAGATAGGAAGACAGGTCGAACGCTCTCGATTGGATACTCGGCCACTTAGACAATGCTTCGGCGGTGGCCTTAGTTGTCAGAATGCGGCAGCGTGATGGGCGATAGTTCGGCGGGCAGCAGCAAGGTCAGCGAAAACGGCGCGGTGACGTCCTTTTGCGCGACGGCGCACAGGGAGCAGAGTTGCGGCGCCGATTTCGGCGGAAACGACAGCAGCGCGGGGAAGACGAACAAAGGTAGCAGCGCCGACGAAGACGCCAGATGGAGCCGGAGGGCCATCAGCACGTCCCGCACGCGCGCGGCCTGCTGCTCCTCCGGAACATGATCGGCCACGGCAATGCCGGCTTCCCACAATGGTCTCGTAATGCCGACCGGTACGGGTAGTCCCATTTCGTGAGCGGCGGGAGAGACGTCAATCAAATACCCTCTCTGAATCGCTTCTTCACGGCTGATCATCTGCGGCTGTGGAACATCGAGTGGCTTGTCGGACTCCGCCTGTGGCTGCGATAGTTCCGAGGCGGCAGGGGCCTGGAGATCGCGCACGGTCGGTTCGTCAGCAGCGCGCGTTTCAACTGATTCGAGCTGATCGGCGCCAGATGGCTGATCCGAAAGGACAGGCGCCGGCAACGCCTTCACAATGCCGTCGTACACGACCCGGGCGGACAGGGACCACGCGGGGTTGAACGGACGCCCCGTGAAAGCCGCCTCCGCGGCTTTCTTTTCATCATGGGAGAGCGCACGCGATTTCATGACGTGTCGTAGATAACTCCTCAACGAGCGAGGTCAAGGGGTGACGGCATTGATGATTCGCTTGGCCAGGTTCCTCTCATCGGCCTTGGTCTGAACCTCGCCGTTCAGGCGAGCGCTGAGCAACTGACTCAGGATTTTCTTAAAAATGGGGCCTGGTTTTAGACCCATGGTTTTCAAGTCGGTTCCGGTCAGGATCGGTTTGACGTGCCTGTAGGTGGTGAGGTAAGCAGAAACGCGGCGTTTGACCGATTCAGATCTGGCCTTCGCCATGAGGAACAGCAGGGTCTCGTCGGAAAGGCCGACCAGCACCCGATACACCTCGGCTGGTCGTAAAGGCGGGCGCCTGGCCAGGCGCCGCAGGAGCTTGCTTGACGAATCGCGACTGACTCTGATCTTTTCGGCATGCCGTACCGAAAGTTTGAGCCGCCTCAGGGTCTCGCCGACCGCCTGGCTCGGGATCACTTCCATGAGCGCCATGAAATAGACGAGCCAGCCGTCCATCAGGTCTGCAGGGGACCCCGAAGACGCGCCTGCGACACTTACCTTTCGATCCGCCCAATTCAACGAGGTACGCTTGTACCAGTCGAGCACCTTTGGGACTGCCTTCAGGAGGACATCCAGTCGAGCGGACCATTTCAGCGCCGGATGGACGAAGTGGAGCAGGTTCAGTGCTCCCAAGCGAGCGATCATCTTGCGCGGTTCCTCTTCGGAGAGTAGCAGGATCAATTCTTCGGAGAGCCGTGAGCCGGATAGACGATGGATCAGATCGATCTTGCCCACTCCTTTGATCAGCGCCAAGGTTTCCGTCCCAAGCCGGAATCCGAAGCGCTGCTCAAATCGAATGGCCCGGAACACCCGTGTCGGGTCCTCCACGAAGCTCAGGCTATGCAGGACACGAATTGTCCTCTTGTTCAGGTCTCGCTGACCTCCATAGAAATCCATGAGCTCCCCGAAATGGCCCGGGTTGAGACGGATGGCCAGCGTATTGATCGTGAAGTCGCGGCGGTAGAGATCTTCATTAATCGAACTTCGTTGAACGGTGGGTAGAGCAGTCGGGTATTCATAATGTTCGGTTCGGGCGGTGGCAACGTCCAGCTTGAACCCGTCCGGAAAGACGATGACGGCCGTCTCAAAGCGATCATGCGCTTTCACTTCCGCCTCCGCCGGTCTGGCCAGTGCACGGGCATAGGCGATGCCGTCTCCTTCGATGACGAGATCCAGATCCAGGGTGGGTTGTCCCAGGAGCAGATCGCGCACAAAGCCTCCGACCACAAACGCCGACACCGAGGTTCGTTCGGCCAACTCCCCTGCCTGTTTCAGTATCCGGAAAACCCGGCTCGGGAGACGACCTTGCAACATCGTTGGGTGGCGCCGAATAGACGACAGGCTGCGCACAGCGAAGATGTCCCTCTAGGATTCGACCGCTTGGTGACAGGGGCCAGTACCTTCCACCTTCAACTGAAGATGTTAGCGTAGCCCGGTTGCTTGTGGGATTGTGGTCGGCTGGTTTTGGGTATCCGTCACATCGCGCAGATCTCTGGCACAGCGGAAGCCCAGCCAGTTCATCTTGGTGTTTGGGTCGGCCCCGTTGCGCTGGGCGGGACGAACGCTGGGGGTGCTGTCAATCCACCCGCCACCACGAAAGGCCTTCTGCGTCCCTTTCTCCGGCCCCTTCGGATTGCGATCCGGCGCCGACTTGTAATAGTTTGCGTCGTACCAGTCGGCCGTCCATTCCGCCACATTGCCGGCCATTTGATAGACGCCGTAAGGGCTGACTGCGTTCTCGTACTTGTCCACCGAGATGATCGGTGGATAAAGCAGCAGTCGCTCCGGCCGGTCGCGGACCGGCCCAGACAAGCCGGTGCGGCCAAAGTTCGCCCGGCTCAGTCCCGCCGGCTGATTGCCCCAGGGATAGATACGCCCGTCATCGCCGCGCGCCGCCTTCTCCCATTCCGCCGAGGTCGGCAAGCGCTTCCCCGCCCACTTGCAGTAGGCGTCGGCGTCGTGCCAGGACACGTGCATCACCGGGTGGTTGGCCATCGTTTCCTGGAAATTGCCTCCGTCATACTGCCAGTCCAAGAGAGGCGGCCGATCGGTGGTGAGCACAAATTTGAGATACTGGACCGTCGTGACTTCGTACTTGTCGATCTCGTAAGCATCCAGATAGACCTTCCGCTGAGGAAACTCCGGCTGATATGCGTTCCGATCCACTTTCTTGTCGCTGCCCATGATGAACCAGCCGGCCGGAATGAAGACCATTTCATCATGAGCCGGCAACTTCGCACGCTCAGCCGCTATTTTTTTCCCTTCTGGGGTCCACTCGCGGGTTACGTCCGCAACATCCAGCGCGCCGGCAACCCTGGCAAGGCCAACCAGTGCCAGGACGACACCTGCCATGCCTCTTTTCTTTTTCCTAAACACTCGCGCGATTCCTCCTTGTTGCAAGGTACGTCACTCGTCATCCGTTATTCGTCATCCGTTATCCGTCAGTCGTTAAAGATTGGTCGTGAACTCCTGGAGCCGATTCGTTGCTCCTTGCGAATGACGACTGACGAGTAACTAATGACGTTCCCGTTGACGAATGACGACTGACCAATCTACATCGCCTGATCGGGGATGCCGGTTTTGTTCTGATCAAACTCTTCCAATGGCTGGAAATTGAGCGGCAATTGGAACAGGAAATCTGACACAGGCCGTAGCTTCACATGCTGATATTCCACGATCCAACTGCCATCCTTCTTGGCCAGCTTCAGTGGGAAGTGAATATCGGTCGCCAACCACTGATAGTAGTGGTCGGTCCGGTCACCCCTGCGCACCGTCACCTCGTACAACGTGGTCGGATGCCCGTCGAGCGTTTCCGCCCCGATTTCCTCTCGCACCACCTCGCCCTCCAACAACTCCGTCACCTTCGGAGCCTGTTCAGGATCATAGGGGACGGTCTTGAAGTGTTTCATGCGAGAGAGCAGGAGCCACATCACCTGCTTGTCCTTTCGCACGATCGTCACGTTGACCGGACCCAGATCGTGGTGCTCCAGGCGCCACATTTCGTCGCGGTAGTAGATGTTGGCCTTGCGACTGTGACCGTTGATCCGCGTGATCTGGTCCGCGGAAAACTCGAGGGCCCAGGCACTAGGCAGGCCGGCTAGCCAGACCGCACAGGAGATGATCGTCGCCAGTCGTCCCATCGTGAGGCGAGAGTCTATCATAGACCAATTACAATTTTCCCCCTCTCACAGGATACCCTTTGACCGATAGCCTTTGACAGGCCTCAAGAATCCTGTAATATCCGAGTTCTGATACAGGACCCCAGAGCAAGGCGATCCTCCATGATCAAGATCCTGCTGGTCGAAGACAATGAGGCTGACGCCCGTCTCACGAAGGACATGCTGGCCGAGCAACGCGACCGATTCGATGTAGTCCACGTTGATCACCTGAGCGAGGCGCTTCGGCGCCTCAGGCGGGAACCCTTTCACCTGGTCCTGCTGGACCTCTCGCTGTCTGATTCACATGGCCTCGATACGCTCCGCCAAGTCCAGGCGAAAAGCCCGAGCCTGCCGATTTTGGTGCTAAGCGGGCTCAACGACGAGGGGATTGCCCTCCAGGCTGTGCAGAATGGAGCGCAGGACTACCTGGTCAAAGGCCAAGCGAATGGGGATCTCCTCGCGCGCGCCATCCGCTACGCCGTCGAACGCAAACGGGCGGAAGAACGCCTGATCTATTTAGCCCAATACGATCACTTGACCGGCGTGGCGAATCGCACCCTCTTGCGCGACCGCCTGCTTCTGGCTCTGGCCCGGAGCAAGCGCAAGGACCAAACGGTTGGACTCATGTTCTTAGATCTGGATCGCTTCAAGGCGATCAACGATACCCTCGGCCACGATATCGGAGATCAGCTCCTGAAGGCCGTGGCGGAGCGGCTGAAAAGTTGCGTCCGGCAGATGGATACCGTCGCCCGCATGGGCGGCGATGAATTCGGCATCCTGCTGGAAGCCATCCCGAGCGAGCGAGGGCTGACCACCTTGGCGCAACGAATCCTCGACACCATCGCTCAGCCCTTCGTCTTGGAAGGGCATCAGGTCTTTGCGACCGTCAGCATCGGCATCACCGTCTATCCCACCGATGACGAGGATAGCAATAATCTCCTGAAACACGCCGACACCGCCATGTACCGGGCCAAACAACACGGAGGCAACACCTACCAGTTTTTCACACCGGAGATGCAGGCCGCGGTCCGCGAACGATTGGCGATGGAACAGGCGCTCCGGAAGGGATTGGCGAAGAAGGAATTCGTGCTGCACTATCAGCCGTTTTTCGACCTGGCCACTCGAACGGTCACGGGTATCGAGGCGATTGTGCGTTGGCTCAGTCCTGCTGCTGGGCTCACCATGCCGGCCCACTTCATCCCAATTGCTGAAGAGACCGGCCTCATAATCCCCCTCGGGGCTTGGGTGCTGCGATCCGCCTGCGCTCAAGCCAAGAAGTGGCAGGAAGCAGGATTTCCCTCGCTGCGTATCGCCGTCAACATCTCGGACCGGCAGTTCAGGCAGCGCAACATCGCAAGCAGCCTGTCGCAGATCCTGCATGACACAGGGCTTGATCCGCACAGCCTGGAACTGGAATTTCCCGAAAGCGTCTTCATGCTGAATACCGACGCGGCTATCACAACTCTGAAGGAGTTGAAGAAGCTGGGGGTCAGACTCTCCATTGATGACTTTGGTGTGGGGTTTTCGTCGCTGAGCCACTTGAAGCAGTTCCCTCTTGACACGCTCAAGATCGATCAGTCCTTTGTTCGAGACATCCCTTCCGATCCCGACGCGGCGGCGTTCGTCGCAGCCATTATCGCGATGGCCCGGAGCTTGAAACTCACCGTGATCGGGGAGGGTGTGGAAACCAACGCGCAGGCGGCCTTCTTAGCCGAAAAGGGGTGTCATGTGATTCAGGGGTATCTCTGCAGCGAGCCGGTGCCTCCAGAGGACTTGCCCAGACTTCTGCGAGAAGCTGGTGATTCCACGAGACGGAATGGAACCTAGGGCCTCTGGCGCAAGGCGCCTGCAAGCGGGGACATCAGCGGAGCTCGATCCCATAGCGGGGTGGTGAGATGGCCTCGCTGCGACAGCGGGGACAGCGGCTCGGGCAGGTCAGGCGGGTTCGCTCCCGGAAGACAAAGCCGCAGTCTCCACACCTGGATGGTTCCAGGACAAACCGGCGCGTTCGGTCGCGCGCCACCGACTTGGCGACATGGATCAGATGGTCCTCGACCTGCCGTTCCGGCACTCCAACCAGTTCGGCAAGCTGGCGGGACGAGTAGAGTGTCCCGGTGATGCTCTGCATGATGAGCTGCCTGATGGTCAACTCCGCCACTCCCCTCTCCTTCAAGGGCAAGAGCCCATGAGGCACCCTGCTTGAGACGTTGGGGTCGATGCATCTCTGAGGGCTGCCCCCGATTGGGCGGCAGTATAGTGGAACAGGGGTTTGAAAGACAGTGCCAGATGCCGGTCGCGGGTGCTTGTGAAAGGTGGAGGCGTTGAGAAGACGATGGACCCTCTGTTTCTGGATCGTCGTGACGCCGGCACACAACTGGCTCATGCCCTGATCCACTACAAGGAGGCACCCGACACCCTCATTCTGGCGTTGCCCCGTGGTGGCGTCATCGTCGGCTGTGAGATCAGCCGAGCGCTCCACATCCCGCTGGAGGTGCTGGTGACCAGAAAATTAGGGGCGCCGGGAAATCCGGAGTTGGCGATGGGGGCCCTGTCGGAAACCGGCTATCGTCATCTTAATCCCGAAGTCCTCCTGAGCTTCGGCGTGTCCTCCAGCCAACTGGAGGAAGAGGTGCAGCGCCAGCAACTGGAGATCTCTCGGCGAGTTGAGCGGTACCGACGGGGCCGACCGCTCCCCCCCATGACCGGTCGGAACGTCATCCTCGTGGACGACGGGGTGGCCACCGGGGCGACCTTCTACGCTTCGATAGCAGCGCTCCGTACCTCGAACGTGCAGCGATTGGTGGCCGCCATCCCAGTGGCGTCCCACCAAGTCAGGGGCGAGCTGCTGTCGAAGGTCGATGAAGTCGTGATCCTCGAGACGCCGACATCGTTTGCGGCCATCGGGCAATTTTATCTGGACTTTTCCCAGGTCTCCGATGAACAGGTCGTTGCGTGCCTCGAGAAGGCGCGGACCGCTCCGCCCGGTACCGACTCTGTAGCCAAGTGAGTACGCCCTGGACGAAAGAAGAGGCGTGACGCAGTGAGAGCCATGATCCTGGAGCACAGCGCCGACGTGGGAACCAGGCCTCTTCTTTTCAAAGATCTTCCGGCCCCAGACCCAGGACCTGGCCAAGTGCGGGTACAGGTGCGAGTCTGCGGCGTCTGTCGCACCGACCTACACATCGTGGAAGGCGAGCTGCCCGCAGCCACGCGCCCCATCATTCCCGGCCATGAGGTGGTTGGCGTCGTGGATCGCGTTGGCAGCCTGGTACACCATGTGAAGGAAGGGGACCGGGTGGGCATCGCCTGGCTCCAGAACACCTGCGGCCACTGCGAGTTCTGCCGCGATGGTCGGGAGAACCTCTGTGCCGGGGCGAGATTCACCGGCTATCACGTGGACGGAGGCTATGCCGACCAGGCGGTCGTGCCGGCGGCCTTTACCTACCCGATTCCCTCGGCCTTCAGCGATGAGGAGGCGGCGCCGTTGTTGTGCGCGGGGATCATCGGCTATCGCGCACTGCGCCTCAGCCGGGTGAGGCCAGGCCAGCGACTCGGACTCTACGGCTTCGGAGCCTCGGCCCACATCACGATCCAGGTGGCTCGACATTGGGGGTGCGAGGTGTATGTCTGCTCGCTACGAGAGCAGCACCGGGCGCTCGCCCGCCAGTTGGGAGCGGTCTGGGTGGGCGACGCTACTGAGGCTCCTCCCGAGAAACTGCACGGAAGCATCATCTTCGCTCCGGCCGGCGAGCTGGTCCCACCGGCGCTCCGCGCGTTGGAGAAAGGCGGGACGCTCGCCTTAGCCGGTATCCACATGACGCCAATCCCCTCACTGGACTACGACCACGAACTGTTCGGCGAGCGGGCCATTCGAAGTGTGACTGCGAACACGAAGCAAGACGGGCTGGATCTTCTGCAGGAGGCCGCCACGATTCCGATTCGCCCCCATACCCAACGGTTCAAACTTGAAGAAGCCAACGAGGCGCTCCAGGCCTTGAAGGCCGGGGCGATCGTAGGGGCTGGCGTCTTGGCGGTGCGATGAGAACCGAGACAACGTGGACCCAGTGGACAGCTTGAACGATTTGAAAGGAACAGGCAACCATGAAGCCGAAACCATCACGCACGACACCTTCCAGGAAACCAGCCGCTTCTCCGACCGACAAATCCTCTCTTCGCGGGAGCCGTGGCACCACGCTCAGTGCTGCGACAGACGAGGCCGCTGATCTTCAGGCGCGGATTGCCAAGCGGGCCTATGAGCTGTACCAGCAACGGGGGGGCCAGGATGGCTATGCCCTGGAGGATTGGCTCCAGGCTGAGCGCGAGATCCGGCGCGCTCAGCAGCGAGGGCGGGCTGGGCCGTGACGAGATCCCGTGCCTAGTGCATTCATTCAATTCGGCCTATTCAGATATTGCACTGCCGTCGGACATTGAATTGCGTGGCCGCGTGGTGGCGCCGGTCCGTCGCCCCAAATGACTAGATGGCTGGGTCCGATTGCCCCTGAATTTGGGGATAGCTCAACCTTCTGGTTTTGAAGTACAATGCTCTGTATGCGGTTGCTCTTGTTCGTCTTAGCAGTCCTTATTCCGGTTCCCGCGAGCGGCGAGTTGTTCCGCTGCCCCCAACCGGATGGCGCGGAGCTGTTTACGGATCATGGCATGGCTGACTGTCAAGCAGTGCCCAGCGATGGCTTGCCGCCCCTCTC
>VBOJ01000165.1 GCA_005877775.1 Nitrospirota bacterium
CTGAAGCAGTGGAGAGCGATGGGGGGCTCCGTCCTCTGGTCGCCGCCCTGCACGTGCACAGCACGATCAGCACGGGAAGTCTGAATCTGGACCAGTTGGCGGAGCGAGCAGAACGGTTGGGTCTTGATGCGGTCGTCTTGTCTGATAATGTCGTGCTGCGCTACGAATATGGCGCCTTCCCGCTCCGCGGCGTCCTCAAGCGAGCTGTCTCGCTTCCCTCAGTTCTGGATTACGGGATCGACCGATTCCTGACGGACGTGGCCGCGGCGCAGGCCCGTCATCCCCGCACGTTGCTGATCCCTGGCGTCGAGGTGGCTCCTCACTATTACTGGACCGGCTCTCTATTCGACCGGCACCTCACGATGCACAATTCGCAACGAAATTTCCTGGTGCTAGGACTGCCACGACCGGAGGATTACGCGGTCTTGCCGATGAGTGGCAATTCTGCCTCCTACCGATTCGGATGGGAGACCGCGCTGAACCTCACACCAACGCTGCTGTTGATTCCGGCTGGCTGGCTTTGGCAACGCCGACGGTACCGGATAGGAAGGGTGGGGGAATTGCGATACACAGTCGTCACACGACGACGGGTGCCGGCGGCACTCCTGACCGGTCTTGCCCTCCTGTTACTCATCAATGCCTGGCCCTTCAGCCAACCGGTGTTCAGCTCCTATGATGAGCGGTTGGGCTACCAGCCTTATCAAACGTTCATCGAGGCGGTCACGGCGCGCGGTGGCCTGGTCGTCTGGTCCATGCCAGAGGCACGCGACTTTCATCGGTACTCCTTCGGTCCGCTCGTTGAGGTCACAGTGAAGACTGAGCCTTATGCTGATGCCCTGATGCTCACCACCGGCTATCATGGATTCGGTGGAGTCTATCAGGATACTCGCAGCGCAACAAAACCAGGTGGGGTCTGGGATCAGACCCTCGCCCTGTATTTGACAGGGCAGCGGACGATACCTCCCTTCGTATTCGGCGAGATCGCCTTTCATAAACCCGGCGAGGCCGGCATCGAATTGGATCAGGTCTTGACCGTGATCTGGGTCAGAGAGCAGACTCCTGCGGGAGTCATCGAGGCATTACGGGCTGGCCGGATGTATGCCGTTGGACAGTACCAGAGAGAGTTCGGTCTCCGTCTGGACGAGTTTCTGGTCGAGTGCGAAGCCGGAGCCCGCAGGTCGAGGTCGGGCGAGACGCTGGACCCGAAAAAAGCCAAGGACCTGGCCGTGCGGGTTTCGGTGTCGGCAACAGACCGCGGAGCTCATCCGATCACGGTAACGATCATCAGGTCAGGGCAGGTAATCGCGCGCCTTGCCGGTCAGACACCCTTCGTCCAATTGGTTAGAGACACCGGCCTGCCACTCGGACAATCTATGTTCTATCGAGTCGACGTTCAAGGAGGGGGAGGGGAGATTCTCAGTAACCCGATCTTTGTGAGACCGGTGCTGGCAGCAGAAAACGGTCAGTAGCAGTAAGCCGTCAACGAACGAGCCATGAACAGTGACTCATCTCTGTCAGGAGATCCAGTTGAAGGGGGGTCTCCCGACGTCTAGCCATGCGTGTCACCATTCATCAGCCCCAGTTCATGCCCTGGCTCGGATATCTCGACAAAATCGATCAGGCCGATCTCTTCGTCGTGCTCGACTCGGTGCAGTTCAAAAAGAACGAGTGGCAAAACCGAAACCGAATCAGAACGGCCCAGGGCTGGCAATGGATCACCGTGCCGGTCTTGCACAAGTTCGGACAACGGCTGGACGAGGTCCGGATCAACCAGCAGAGAGACTGGCAAGGCAGGCATCTGCGCGCGCTGGAGATGCACTACGGACAGGCGCCCTACCGCGACCAGTACCTGGGAGGACTGCGCGAGATCTATCGGCGTTCGTGGGACCGGCTCGCAGACGTGAATCTGGCCGTGATCCGCTGGCTCCTTGAAGTCTTCGGGATCAACACCCCTTTGCGATTGGCTTCGGCGATGCACCTGCGACACGGACCCACCGATCGCTTGATCGATATTTGTCGCGAGGTTCGAGCCACCCAGTACTTGGCCGGACCGGGAGCAGCACACTACATGGATCGGAAGAGTTTTGAGGCAGCTGGTGTGCAGCTCGAAGAGCAACAGTTCCGACATCCCATCTATCCGCAATGTTATGAACCCTTCGTACCGGGGATGGCTGCCATTGATTTGCTGTTGACGTGCGGCGCTGACGCGATCAGCCGATTACGGGCCATGAGAGCCACTCAGGCCGATGGGAGTGGCGCTGAGGCAGAAACAAGCAGGCGGGAGGTCGAGAGGAGAGGAGGCGAGCATGCCCGCAGGTGATTCGAAGCGGATTCGCGTTCTCGCGCTGGGAGCTCATCCCGATGACATTGAAGCCGGATGCGGGGGCACTTTGACAAAGTATGCCCGGAGCGGCCATCGAATCTTCCTCATGGTGCTGACGGAAGGGGAGCGAGGCGGGGGGCGCGGGATCCGGAAGCGCGAACAACTGCGCGCCGCGAAGAGTCTGCATGCGGAAAAAATCTACTGGGGCGGGTACCCTGATACGGAAGTGCCGACGGATCAAGGGCTGATCCGCAAGATCGAACGGGTGGTGTATGAGGTGGATCCCCACTTCATCTTCGTCCATTATCATGACGATACGCATCAGGATCATCGGCACATCGCGCTCAGTACAATCACGGCAACCCGCTACACCAAGAACGTGCTATTTTACGAGGGACCTACCACGCAGAATTTCTCGCCCACGGTATTCGTCGATATTAATACGGTTTTGGAAGACAAGATCGAGGCATTGAGGGCTCACGCGTCGCAGGTCAAGAAGACGAACATCGAAGGACTCACCATCATCGATATTATCCGCTCCTCCGCGCATTTTCGCGGGATTCAGGGGAGAGTGAAGAACGCAGAAGGATTCCTCCCGCTGAGGCTGTTCATCAACATCGGATCATGACGGTCTCTTTGGCCATGATTCCTCATTCTCGGCCTTCGCTCGGCGACGAGGATGTCGAGGCGGTCACCGCAGTCCTCGGATCCGGCCAACTGGGGCAGGGGCCTCGCGTGGAGCAGTTTGAACGAGCGGTTGCGGCGTTCGTGGGAGTCCATGGAGGCGTGGCGGTCAGTTCCGGCACTGCCGCTTTAGAGTTGGCCCTCTTGGCGTTGGGGGTCGGACCAGACGATGAGGTCATCCTTCCAAGCTATGTCTGCGCCGCGCCTTGGCTGGCGGTAGTCCGCATCGGGGCGCGACCGCGCATTGTGGATATCGACTTGGCCACTTTTGCCATTGATCCAGGCGCGACTCGGAAGGCTCTGTCGCCCCGTACGCGCGCGATCATCGTCCCGCACCCGTTCGGGCTGGCGGCTGATCTCACCAAGCTACAAACGCTAGGAGTGCCCTTGGTCGAGGATTGCGCGCAGACGCTGGGAGCCACCGTGGTGGGTCGTCAAGTCGGACGCGTGGGGCAAGTCACCGTCTGTTCGTTTTATGCCACCAAGCTGCTCTGCACAGGCGAAGGCGGCATGCTGTTGTCCAACGATGAAGCGATCCTGGAAAAGGCGCGAGCCCTGCGCGAATATGACGAGGAGCCTTCGCTTCAAGCGGGGTCCTTCAACTTCAAGATGACGGATCTGCAAGCTGCCTTGGGACTCAGCCAGTTGTCTCGATTCCGGTCATTCCTGGAACGGCGGGCAGCTATTGCAGCCTATTACCAGCGGGCATTGGGTCCCACAGGAGTGCTGCTCCCCACCGTTCCAGAGGGGCGCACGCATATCTATTACCGGTATGTGGTGAGACTGCGCCCATCCCACGACTCGCAAGCCTCGATGGACGCGCTGCTTACACGGCTGGAGCATCGCGGGGTCCAATGCCGGCGCCCGGTGTTCCGCGCGCTGCACCGTTACCTTAACCTGGATGGCTATCCAGCCAGCGAGCAGGCGAGTGAGACCGCTCTGTCCGTGCCGATCTATCCCTCGATGACGGATGACGAAATGACCCGCACGGCTCGAATGCTTTGCGAGGAGCTTGCATGATCCCGATCAGTCTTGGCGGAGCTCGCATGGCGCCACGCGAAGAAGTCCGATGGCTGATCCCTGCCGCCGTTGGCGGGCTGGTGGGCATCCTGATCTTGGTCCTGCCTTGGGTTCGTGGGCTCTTCATTAGCGAAGGCCTCAGATGGTGCTACATTCTCCTGTTTTCTTTCGCCAGTTCCTTTACCTTGACCCCGGTGATGGTTCGGGCGGGACATCGGTTCGGTCTCGTTGATCAGCCGACAGAGCGGAAAATCCACCGGGCCCCCACCCCTCATATCGGCGGGCTGGCGGTCTATCTGGGATTCGTGGGATCGGTGTTGATCAACTCGATCCTGGCGGACTGGATGATGGCGATCCTCTTTGCCGGATCGCTGCTCCTGGTAATCGGTGTCGTGGACGATGTGCTGGAGCTGCCTGCCTGGTTCAAGCTCGTGGCACAGGTCGTCGGCGCGGGTTTGGTCATTTCGACAGGAAAAGTGCTCACCCTCTTCCCGGCCGGTCCGCTCGGAGAGCTCGTCAATATCCTCTTGACACTTATCTGGATCGTCGGGATCACCAACGCATTCAATTTCTTCGATGGCATGGATGGGTTGGCGACGGGCTTGGCTATCCTCATCGCGTTCTTCTTAGGCATGGTCGCGTTTCAGACGAATCAACCGGGGGTAGGCTGGTGGGCCGTGGCGATCATCGGAGCTGGCTTGGGATTCGTCCCGTACAACTTCAGGATGAACCGTCAGGCCCTGATTTTTCTCGGCGACGGCGGCGCGACGTTTCTCGGGTTTACCCTGGCCTGCTTGGCCGTGAAAGGCAACTGGGCCGACAACAATCCGATCGTCTCGTTCAGCAATCCGCTCCTCATCTTCGGCGTGCTCATCTACGACATGATTCATATCACGGTGGAGCGGGTGGTGACCGGGAAAGTCAGGACGATCAAAGACTGGATTGACTACGTCGGGAAAGACCATCTGCACCACAGGTTGGATCGCTCGCTGGGCAGCCGGCGGGCCACAGTGGCCACGATCTTTACGCTGACCATTTGTCTCGGACTGGCCGCGCTGGTCCTCCGCAAGGCCAATACGGCGGAAGCGCTCATGCTGCTGCTCCAAGCAGCCCTGATTGTGATCATCATCTCGTTCCTGGAGTATCGGGGCCGATCGGAGTACCATCGAGGGAAGAGAGAACGATCCACC